>NZ_JALPRS010000001.1:1510547-1812656 GCF_023630255.1 Pontibacter deserti
GTTATTAAAGATTATTGCAAACGAGGTTGTTAGCCGGCTTACTACCCAGCAGCAGGTACAGGCACTACGTCAGCAATTGGCAGAAGCAAAGGAAGTAAACAAAAGAGTAGCACACGATATAAGAGGTCCTATTGGCGGTATCATCGGGCTTGCCAAAATGATCTCCCGGAAAGCAGACAGCCATACCCCGGAAGAGATACAGAAGCTAAGCCAGCATATTTATACCAGTGGCACCTCATTGCTGGATCTGGCAGATGAAATATTAACCACCGGAAAGAAAGCAGATACCACCGTGGCGCAATTGCAGGAAAACAGCCTTACCCTGCAGCAATTCAAAGACAAGCTTACAGAACTTTACCAGCCACAGGCTACCGACAAAGGCATTGTGTTTGAAGTGGAAACCAATCCGGATCAGGACATAATCGCTTTCCCTAAAAACAAACTGATGCAGATAACCGGTAATCTGATCTCCAATGCCTTTAAGTTTACTCCACCGCTGGGGGCAGTTACTGTTAAATTAAACATTCTCCCGGAACCGAATGTCAGGATGCTTCACATACAGGTAATTGATAACGGCATAGGTATAACAGATGAGCAGTTGGCAGAAGTAATGAACGGTAGGCAAAACTTTACTACCATTGGTACAGACGGAGAGCAGGGATTTGGTTTAGGGCTACAACTAGTGAAACACCTTGTAAATAGTTTACAGGGCACCTTCCGTGTTACCTCTGTACCCGGTCAGGGCACCAGCTTTGAGTTAAAGATACCGGTTGGTATTGTTTCGCCAATTTTATCAAATTAACAACAAAGCCTGTTATAAGAGAGCTGATCTGCTGGAAATCATAAAAAGTTATTTTGAGAATAGCCACTCCAGCGCTTCCAGCTTATCATCAAAATCTTTAGACTCGCAAGGCAACGAAAATTCGGAGGCTATGTCGTAAATGGATTTTATAGCTACCTGCTGCACTATATCCGGAGCCATCAGGTTAGCCACACGCCTTAGCTTACTGTGTTGCAGCAACTCAGCCGTATGATTGGCAATCCAAACCTGGTCATCCATTGTGGGAGCAGCCATACGGGTATAATCTGCAAGTATAAGTTCTACCTGGTTATCCAGGATAAAATTACAGGCGTAAATCATTGCTTCACGCAGCTCTTTGCTAGGAATCACGCCCCTCCACTCATTCCATATAAAGTTCTCTTCCGGATTATGCCGTATCGTGACATATTCTTTCTCCCATACTTTTTCCAATGCAATTGATTTTGCAGCAACAGTCACGACCATACAAAAATTAAATAATTCCTTTTAAAATTTGTACGTATATAAACTACCTTTGACCTATGTTAAGCAAATCAAGTTAGTTAAGCATGATAAAGTATGGGTAGTTATAGGTACCTGAGCAACAAGCAGCAGTTTATACCTTTACAATAATGCCCCTCCGGCGTATGTTACAGCAATATAAGTAAATGAAAGTCAGGCCGAAGCTTTATACTTATGCATTGCTCTTAGCTTTCCTGAACTGTTTAAACACAGGAATGAGAGCCACTACTATACTGATAGGTACTATCCAGCCCAGGTACTCTTTTATTATCGGAAATTGAGTACCGAGAAAATATCCTGCCAGTACATAGGTGCTCATATAAAGTATACTTGCCACTATAGTCAGGAACATAAATACAGAAAACTTCATGTTAGTTGTTCCGGAGATCACAGGGCTGAAAGGCCTGATAATAGGTAAGTATTTACCAAAGATGATAGCAGCTTTCCGGTGCTTATCAAAATAGTCGGCAGCCATATGCAGGTACTTCTTTTTAAAGTACCAAGTATCTTCCTTGTCATAGAGTTTTCTGCCAAATTTCTTCCCGATAAAATAACCTGAAGTATCCCCTACTATACCTGCCAATATCAGGGAGAAGAGCAATATAGCTACAGAAACACCTAATGAATCGGTACTTACCAGCAGCCCTGCCGTAAAAACCAACGTTTCTCCGCCAGGTATAACCAGTCCGATCAGTAGTCCTGTTTCGGCAAATATCAGTATCGCAATAATGAGGAAACCTCCCCATTCAATAATGCTCGTAGTATCCATTTATAATGCGGTTTCAAAATCAACAACAAGGGTAAAACTCCCTTATTGTCGCTTTTGTTACGCATCCCTTGTATTCACAGCCTCCTGTTTCTGACCTGCATCATCCGCTTACTGTTAATGATGATAGTTATAGTTAAATTAAATCTGTATTAAGTATAGATATTGTGCTTAAGGTAAACCAGATATCCCACTGCAAGCGCTTTTGTCTGTTGAATTATTCTGCTTCACAACTCCTTCCTGTTCCAGTAACAGCTCTTAACTTAAGTAATAAAAGGATCTCTACAATCGCATCTTCAGTTCTATCTGAGCTACTGTTTAAGACATGTAATATAAGTTATACTAATAACTCTATGCTCAACTGAAACTTGTATTCTTCAGTCTTTATAACACATAAACAAACCATAGGATGCTTATATAAAGCAACTTCAGGCCATCCGTGTCGTATACAAAATATTCAATTAAATGTAAATATTATATAACATAAAGTTATATAATGCAAGCCATATATGTTAATAGACACCCGAATATACTATCTATGAAAATAGCTTTTCCTCCTCTATGCTATATTATTGCTTTATGCACAGTTATGTTTACTTCTTGTATAGACACAAGCAAGGCTACGTATTTTAATAACATCAGTAATACTGAATTTCCTTCAGAGGATCTACAGTTATTAGAGCCTGTGATACAGGAAAATGATCTTTTAAGTATATCAGTAAACAGTCTTAACCCAGAAGCTTCAGTAATTTTCAACATGCCCAATGTTTCAGCTACTGAGACATCTACTGTTTCAGGCAATACTGCCCAGGCATCTGGCTACCTTGTTGACCAAGATGGCTTTATACAATTCCCATTTCTGGGTAACATAAAAGCAGCTGGTTTAACTAAAAAAGCATTAAAAGAAAACATAACCAGGGAATTAGAAAGAAGGAAACTGCTCATAGAGCCCATCATCAATATTCGCTATTTAAACTATAAAGTATCAGTGCTGGGTGAAGTTGCCCGCCCCTCGGTTTTCACCATTCCTAATGAGAAAATAACATTATTGGAGGCGCTTGGACTGGCAGGTGATTTAACAATTTATGCCAACCGCGACAATGTGTTGTTAATCAGGGAAGAAGATGGCACCAAGAAATTAACAAGAATAAATTTAACAACAGATGAACTGTTCACTTCACCTTACTACTACTTAAAGTCTAATGATATTATATATGTAGAGGCAAATAAGTCTAAGATCTCCAGCACAGGCACTGCCAGGCAATGGTTACCTGTTGTCTTTAGTGCATTGTCCCTTACCGTAATTGTTATTGATCTCTTAACCAGATAACTAACCCTAATAGCTATGGTTAATAAAGCAACTCCTGACGCAGAAAACAACCTTTTTTTTAGTTTATTATATAAGTACCTGCCTTACTGGCCACTGTTTGTACTACTACTGCTGCTTGGAGGGCTAGCAGGCTGGGGTTATCTGTCTTATGCCACCCCAGTTTATGAAACAACAGCTACATTGATTATAACGGATGAGAAAAAGGGTATGAATGATCCCCGGATTTACGAAGCGATTGATGTGTTTAACTCAACCAAAATTGTAGAAAATGAGATGGAGGTTATACAATCGCGAGCTTTAATGAAGCAGGTAGTAGATTCTCTTAACCTCTATGCCCCAATCTATGAAGAAGGTGAGATCAAATCTTTACATGCTTATTCAACCTCCCCTATTATTATAAAGGCTAAATATCCCGAAAAAATAAGGGCGCAAGAGAAAGTATACTTTTCCTACAATAGTAAAACAAGCAAGGTTAAAATAAAAAATAAGGAGTATCCGCTGGATACTTGGGTAAGAACACCTTATGGTACTTTCCAGTTTCAGCATAATCTTAAACAGGAGGCCATGCCTACTTACCCTCTTTACTTTTCTTTAGAAAATCCGAGGATCGTAACTGAGGGTATTTTAGGCAGATTAGATGTAAAGGCTGCTAACAAATTATCCAGTGTAATTAATCTGTCGCTGCAAGACCCTGTACCACAGAGAGGTGAGGACATCCTGAACCAGTTAATTTATGCTTATAACCAGTTAGCTGTTATTGACAGAAATGTTCTGGCTGCCAACACGCTCGCCTTTATAGAAGATAGAATTAAGTTTGTTGAAAAAGAACTTGATGTTGTAGAGAATGAAGTACAACAATATAAATCAACAAAAGGAATTGTAGACCTTGGAGAGCAGGGTAAACTATTTTTACAGAATGTAGGAGATAATGACCGTAAATTAGCTGAGGTAAATTTACAACTCGCCGTGCTGGATAAGGTTGAACGCTACGTGGTCTCAAAAGAGAACTCCGCAAGTATAGTTCCTTCTACCTTAGGGCTTAATGATCCGGTTCTGGCACAACTCTTACAGAAACTTTACGATACTGAGATACAATACCAAAAGCTAAGTAAAACAACGGCTGAGAACAACCCTATACTTGTTTCTGTAACAGATGAAATAGAGAAAATACGCCCGAGTATACTTGAAAGCATTAGAAACCAGAGAGTAAATCTGCAGGCAAGTAAGGCAAATTTAGCTTCTACAAACGGGCAATATAATTCTGTTCTACAAAAGATTCCAAAGAAAGAAAGAGAGCTCCTTGAAATAAGCAGGCAGCAAGCTATAAAGAATAGTGTTTATAGTTTCCTTCTTCAAAAAAGGGAAGAAACGGCCCTCTCCTACGCGCCTACGTCCGGAGATAGCAGAGTAGTGGACATGGCAGAAGCTGCATTGCTACCTGTTAGCCCTAAGCCATTTACAGTTTACCTGATTGCAGCAGTATTAGCCATGATATTAGGTGTAACTATGGTAACCTCGAAAGAGCTGCTAAACCAGAAAATATTGTTCCGGTCAGAGATAGTAGATTGTACACATGCCCCTATCGTTGCTGAACTATCTTATGTTAAACCTAGAAAAGGCCCTCTTTTTAAAGAGCCAAGCGAAGTATTTGTTGTAGAGCAATTCCGGCAGATGAGAGCCACTATGGGTTTGTATGGCAGAACCTTTAGCAAAAAGAAGATTATGGTTACCTCCAGTATTCCGGGTGAGGGCAAAAGCTTCGTGAGTACTAATCTTGCCCTAAGCTTAGCTTTATCAGGTAAAAAAGTCATACTCATAGATCTTGACCTGAGAAATCCGAATACTTCTGTGTTGTTTGATTTGCTTAAGCATGAGGGTATTACCGAGTATCTGGTAGGTGAATTAGACGCTTGTGATATGATTATAAGCACCGAATATGAGAATCTAAGCATTATGCCAGCTGGAGCCAGGATAGGTGATAACTCAGAGCTTTTACTGAACGGACGCCTGGAAGCCCTTTTTAAATACTTAGAAACTGAATTTGATTATATTCTTGTAGATACCCCTCCGGTAACCTTAGTATCTGATGCCTACCTTATTACAGAGTTCTGTGATATATCCTTATACGTTATAAGGCATGATTACACCCCTAAGGTAGTAGTACAACGCCTTGAGGATAGTAATATCAGTAAATCATTAACTAATATGGCTATTGTGTTTAATGGTGTAAAAGCAAGGGGTTTTGTGAAGGGTGAATATGGCTATGGCTATGGTTACGGAAATGAATATGTGTATAAGAGAAATAAGTATGGTATGAAAGCCACATGATATAAAAAAGTCTGCTCCTTCACTTAATGCTTACCCACTAGAAGTTTAACTCTGCAGATGAAAATTTGATAGTTTTAAGTGGTGCGGCATTCGTTAAAACATAAAGCCTGACTGCATTAAAACAGTATCTTCCGAGAGCTGCTACAATTTTGATTTCTATTAAAGTACTATGGAAGATGAATTAGTGATCGGGTTTTTGAGTGCCAGAGATCCCAGAGATAAAAGGACATGGTCTGGTATTTATTACATGATGTGGAAGGCGTTGGAAAAACAATTTCCTAAGGTAATACTATTAGGTCCTGTAAAGCTTCCTCTTTTTTTCACTTTCATCTTTGCCTTGCTTCATATCATTCATCGATTTAATGGGAAAAGGTTCAACAAGAAAAACAATTATTTGATAAGTAAATACTACGGGTATGTTTTTAACAAAAAGTTAAAGCGAAAAAAAATAGATGTACTTTTTGCCCCTACTGCTTCAGTTGAAATTGCATACTTAAATACACGCCTACCAATTTGTTATTATTCAGATTCTTCTTTCGGCCAGCTGAATGAATACTATGCCAGCTTCTCTAATTTCTCAAAATCGTCCATAAAAACATCAAACAGAATTGAGCAACGGGCTATCAGTAATTCAGCCTGCAATGTTTATCCGTCTTCGTGGGCTGCAGATTATGCTAAGTTAAATTATAAGGCTAAGAATACTTATGTTATAAAAATGGGAGCCAATATTGATATCCCACCTACTAAAAGCGAGGTAACCAAGCATTATAACCATAAAATAAAACTGCTTTTTCTTGGGGTAGATTGGAAGAGAAAAGGTGGAGACATAGTACTAGAAACTGTAGAACAATTAACTAAAAAAGGGTATGATTTTCAATTAATGGTCTGCGGATGTAAACCTGCCAGAGAGCATCCTCATATTACTGCAATACCTTTTCTTGATAAAAACAAAGCAGAGGATAGAAAAGCTTTTAACAAATTATTATACGATACTGATATTCTATTCTTACCAACCAGAGCCGAATGTTATGGCATTGTTTTTTGTGAAGCAAATGCCTTCGGAGTGCCAGTTATTTCAACCGACACAGGGGGCGTTAGCTCCATTATAGAGGATGGTGTAAATGGTTTTCTCTTACCTCTTACAGCAAAAGCCGAGGCCTACACAGACAAAATAGAATATCTGATTAATAATAAAAATGTGTTAAAAAAGATGTCTTTAAAAGCTAGGGAAAAGTATGAAGAGGAGCTAAACTGGGAGGTTTGGGGCAAAAAAATGAGAGAAATATTATTAATGATTTTTAATAACGAGCCTCAAAAGAGTCTTTAACTGTATGATGATACTGAATGAAAAGTGTTGAATAAATGACAGTCGTACGAACAGAGAGCAGTAAATTAGGCACAAATGTTCTATCATTAGGGGTAGTACAGGTAGCTAATTATCTAATGCCATTGGCAACAGTGCCAATAGTATCAAGGATTATTGGCCCTGAAAAATTTGGTGTAATTAACTTCGCTGCTGCTTTCGTAGTTTATTTATCTTTACTCGTTAACTATGGTTTTAGCTTAACCGCTACAAGACGTTTAGCTGCTAACCCTTCAGATCCGGAAAACAGGAACAGAATTTTTAGTGAGGTATTTACTGCCCAGGCTATTCTATTATTAATAGCTACTGTAATATTCTTGGTCTGTCTCTTATCTATCCCCCAACTGAGAGAAGAGTGGTTAGTTTCGGTTTTTACTTTTTTTTCCTGCGTCGGTACACTGTTTACTCAGGAGTGGTTGTTTCAGGCAATGCAGGATTTATCTAAAGTAGCCATATTAAATTTCTTATCTAAGTTAATTTTTGTTGTAAGTATTTTACTTATTATTAATGTCCAATCAGATTATATCTGGTATGCTTTAGCTCTTAGCACTTCGCAGGTTCTGGTAGGTATATTTTCATTTGTATGGTCATTTAAAAAGTATAACATAAAACTATACATAATAGACCTACCTTCATCTTTAAAGCTGCTTTGGAAAGAGAAAACTTATTTTACATCTCTGATAGTAATAAACCTTTATACTACGGCTAATATAGTACTTCTTGGTTTCATGACTGATGCAGCACAAGTAGGCTATTATACAGCAGGCACAAAGATTACTTTTATCATACAAACCATACTTATACTTCCTTTCCGGCATACTTTCTTTCCTTATATATCAAATGAAATTACAAAAGACATAGATAAGGGACTTCAGATTGCTCAAAAGCTGCTTCCAATCGTATTATGGCCAACTTTTATCTTATGCCTGAGTACCTTCTTTTTAAGTAAAAACATTATCCTGATATTATTTGGTGACGCATTTGAGCCATCCACAATAGTACTTAGAATTCTCTCTTTCCTACCTATGATTATTGCACTAAGCAATATTTGGGGCATATTAGTAATGCTAAATTTAAATTTTGACAAGATTTACTTTAGAATTACTACACTCTGTGCTGTACTAAGTGTTCTCCTTAACTTTTGGTTAATACCCATCTGGAGCTATGCGGGTACTGCAATGGTACTGTTACTAACCCAACTTTTAGGCTTAATACTTATTTTTCTATACTTACAGAAAATGAAGATCAAGCTTATTAACCCATCTTATTTTAGTCCGCTTGCCATTCGAAAAATTCTGATAGCCCATTTTAATAGGTAAATATGAGATTGACATAATAAGTAATAACAAATCAGTTATCTAATTATCAGCTATGGTTTCACGGTCTTCATACATCGATTTAAAATATGGGTTCGTTATTCTTATAACGCTGGTAAGTATAAAACTATGGTCATTTACAGGCGTGTCTGATAGTGTATTTGACTATCTGGAGGTGTTAGTACTTGTTGGCTTATTCTTTTTTTTATTAACACACCATGCAAGGCATCAAGAGCTGATATACAAAAATATTGTTTTGCTTTTTATTGCCATACCAATACTCAGTGCTGTAGGAGCACTTGTTTTCCATGACCAATCCTTAAGCCTTTCTTTACTGGTTCTTAGAGCTAACTTTTTTTGGCTATTCTATTTTTTATTACACCTTTTCAACATCGAGCCTAAAAAGATAATCTACTTAATGATAGTAGTAGGACTGGTTTGGGTTCTTTTAACAGTTGTACAGCAGTTTACTTATCCAGATTATTATTTCGCAACCAGAACTGAGGATGAATCATATTATTTCCTGAGAGCTGGCGTTTATCGCTTTATGCTTAATGGGCATCATTATGGAGTATTTATTACGCTATACTTTTTTTATAACTTTTTAGTAAGTCGTAAATTAACTAATCTGGTTTTTGTCTTTATTGGTTTATCAGGGTTCTATTACTATGGCACCAGGCAATTTGCATTAGCTTTATTAGCATGCATGATCTTGGTATTATTTATGGTGAAAGGTAAAACTAGGTTTTTAGCTTTCACTTCTTTATCTGTATGCGCGCTTGTTATCTTCTTTTATCAAGATGTTCTGTTTGGCGAATATGTGGAAATGACTAATAATCAAATGCTCAATGAAGATGAAGTACGCCTGATTTCTGCTCATTACTTCTTATTTGAATATTGGCCACATTGGTTAACTAAGGTCATTGGAAATGGCATACCTCACTCCCTCTCAAACTATGGCAAAGAAATAGATTATATTAAAGAGAACCTCCAGTTGTTCAGGAGTGATATAGGAATTATAGGTGCCTTTAATCAGTTCGGAATATTTTATGTATTAAATATTTTCTGGCTGAACATAAAGAGTTTACGAAGCAGGTATTATACTGAACAAACCAAGTACCTTAAGTTAATATTTTTATACTCGCTACTGCTGCTTTTAATGAGTGAGTACTATGCTAATGCCAGTGCAATACCATTTTTTTGCTTCATTTTATATTTAGTAGATAAATCTTATGAATCAACTATGAATGAACAAACAAAAAACTTAAATCCTGATACTAATATACTTTAAGACTTTTATAACCTCTATTAAAACTCTTACCCTAACAATATAACGTTTTACACAAAAAATTATCTTTCATAGACAAGAGATCTTTATTATGAGTATATTAAAATACAATCTTATCAACCAATCTTAATATAATATGACATTCAGTGGTAAATATACTTTTAGCATTGGTATACCAGCTTACAAAGGTATGTTCCTTTCTGAATGCATTAAAAGTATACTTACCCAGAAGTATACAAACTTTGAGTTAATAATAATAGATGACTTCTCTCCTGACAGACTTGAGACTACAATAAATCAGTTCAGAGATGATCGGATCAGATATTATAGAAACTCCCAAAACATAGGAGGAAAAAATGTAATAAATAACTGGAATAAGTGCTTGGAAAAAGCATCAGGTGAGTTCTTTATATTGATGGGAGATGATGATATGATGGAACCAGATTATCTTGAAGAATTTGAGAAATTAATTAAGAAATATCCTGACCTGAATGTATACCATTGCCGCTCACAAATTATAAACGAAAAATCTGAAACTATAACTTTTACTCCATCCTGGCCTGAGTTTGAAACTTTATATGACAATATATGGCACCGGATAAATAATGGCAAAAGGGATCAGTTTATATCAGACTTTGTGTACAGAACAAAGTTTTTAAAGATGAATGGAGGCTTTGTTAATTTACCTCTTGCCTGGGGAGCAGATGATATCACAGCTTATGTAGCTTGCGGCACAAAGGGTATTGCACATACAAACAAACCTATATTCAAGTACAGGAAAAACAGCCTAAGTATAACAAGCACAGGCAATCCTGAAATGAAGATGCGCGCAATTGATCTCGAACAAAAATGGTTTGAAGATTTTTTGCTAAAGCAACCTGAGTGTAACTATGACTATATTCTCTATAAGGATATAAACAGGAAAGTTCATCAACATATAAGACGTAAAAAACTACAAGTCATCTCATTATCATTAAAATCCGACTTTTGGAAAAATGCAGGGAGGTGGATTTACTCATCCAGAAAATACAACATATCAGTTGTAAATATTCTATATGCTATGTTGATCAGAGTAGTGCATGACTCCAATCTTTTGAGGAACCATACCTGAATAAAGCATAAATAGCTGTACATAACCAAAATGCTATATGTAAAATTTCTAGTCTAATTAAAATGAACAGAACGGATGGCATATCATTACAGATAAACATTTCACCTTCGGACTATTTACTGTGCCGGAAACTGCTCCAGTTTCAAATAAATTTCTTTTATAATCATATAGATGAGGTAGTACTGACTATAGAATCTAAAAAGAGTAAAGGAAAAAGGTTTGGAAATAACTTTAATAACTATCAGGATAAGCTTAATTTGTTTCTGGAATCTTTAAGAAATCAGTTTCCTAAAATTCGGGTGGTGCCAGTGGATTATAGCCCCGACGCTAAGAAAAAAGTTGCTAAACTTTTTTTCTCGAATACCAAGTTCTTACCTGATAAAGACTTTAGAGGTGGCCCTTTCTATTGCTATTTTTTTGGGTTATACTCTTGTGCATTCCAAAAGATATTGCACCTTGATTGTGATATGATATTGGGAGGAGATGCAAAGCATTGGCTTACCGGGGCCATTAAACTCCTCAATGATCCTTCAGTAGCCTTTGTACTACCCCTTTCAGGTCCACCAACCTCTGAATTCAATATCTGCCAGTCATACACAAAAAGACTTAACCGGTATACTTATGTATTTGATCGTTTTACAACAAGAGTCTTTTTAACAGACATAACTAAGTTCACAAATCATAAACTCTTTTTAAAACTAATTAAACCTAATATAAAAAGAATTGGCCGTGCACTATTACAACAAAATTTCTGGGAGATGCCGGAAGTATTGATAACAGAGAATATCAGAAGAACCAAGACATATCGTGTAGATTACTGGGGAGAGAATGACCAGCAAGGGTGTTATTCCCTACATCCTGTATATAAGCCTGCTTCCTTCATTGAGTTTGTACCTAAACTACTGGAGCAGGTTCAGAATAATAAGTTACCAAATGTTCAGAAGGGAAATTACGATTTGATATATGAGGCATTTATGACGCACACTAATTAATTGAAATTTTGCTGAAACTATAGTTTGATCTAGTTAAAAATTTGTGGATGATGGAGAAGAATAGAAGATCATTATACTTATACCCGATCACAAAGCATACCTTCAGGGAAGGTGGGAATAACTACATACAAAATTTAGTAATAGCACTGAGTCATGAATTTAATATTGTAAATAATCAGACATCCTGGGGCTTATTGGATGTGCTGCTAAAGATCCCGAAGACAAATATCATTTATTTGAATTGGATAGAAGATATTGCTGGTAAACGTTGGGCTGTGATGCAGGCAATACTATTATACTTTATTATTATCATATCCAAGCTACTTCAAGTTAAAATCGTGTGGTTCATCCACAATAACTTATCTCATTTCAAACAAAACCTCTGGCTCAAAAAAATAATCGTAACCGTATTAGCTCGGCATGCTGATGTTATTCTTTCTCATTCAAAAGCCATAACACTAAAAATACCACCTGAAAAGCATTATTCTTTTGATCACCCAATTGAAAATTTCACTCCTGTAAAAGCTATTAAAAAACCAGAATATGACTTATTAATATGGGGTAGAATTGAGCCTCATAAAGGGGTAGATGATTTTATAAAGTATAATTATAAATCAGACAGCCTGCTAAATTATAAAATACTAATTGCAGGTAAATTTCATTCACAAGAGTACTACAATTCACTACAGAAGTTCATCCTTCCAAATATTAAAATAGATAACAGGATTATCTCTGAACCTGAATTAATGCTATACTTAGAAAACTCCAAGTATGTACTGTTCACTTATAACTCACCTTCTGTTTTAAGCTCAGCTGCTTTATGTAAAACTCTATCTTATGGTAAAACTATTATAGGCCCTGATAGAGGATCATTTAAGGAGCTAGGCAGAAAAGGGTTAATTTATAATTATAGAGAATACAATGACTTAAAATCACTTCTGGTAAAACTAGAAAACAAAAATAATCCAGTAGACATAACAAAATTAAAATTATACATAGAAGCTACTTCCTGGATAAACTTTACTGATTTTCTTACCACTACTCTTAAGTCAGTTTTTAAAGATAAAGTATCAGTGGTAGAATCTTCTTTGATTACATCCTATTCAACGGAATTATCTGAAAATAAATGACCAATTATTTGATATATACTACCCTTACCGCTTGGAGAGAACCCCCTCGTTCCAGACATCAGGTATCAGGTTGTTTACAAAAGAAGGGAGTTGTTTATTTTGTTGAAAAAAGCAAAATAGGGTTACCCAAAATTGTTTTGACTACTACTGATGATAATCTAGTACTTATCACACCTTACTTTCCGGTCGATTACCGGATTCGATATCGAACTCCATTAGTAAATGAACTCTATCACTATTGGCTCTTAAGTGAAATCCGGAAATTATACATTGAATTCGAAATGGTGATAACCTTCGATCATACCTCACATATTATAACTAAGTTTTATCCAGATGTGGTGTACTACTGCGGAGATGATTTTATAGGCAACTCAGAGTTTAGCTTTTATCCTATAAATTTGTTTCACAGCATAATTGAACAAAAATTAGCTTCTAAAGCTAAGATGTGTATAGTTACATCAGATTATCTGCTTTCACGGCATATCAAATATAATAAGAGAACATATTTAGTACCATTAGGAGCCCCATCTGTTGAATACGACAAGATTTATAAACCATCACACTTAAAAAAGCCTGTGTTGGGTTTAGTGGCATATTTGAATTTCAAAATTCCACTTGATGTACTTGATCAACTAGTTTTAGAGTACAAGATTTATCTAATTGGCCCGGCAGCAAAGAATATAAAAGAAAGGTATAAGCATCACAGAAACGCAATATTTACGGGGCCTAAAGAAGGAACAGATTTATATCAGCTCCTGCAAAACAATGTTGATGTTTGTATTGCACCTTATGCAGAGGAAAGAATAAATAAAGGAGTCACACCTAATAAAATGTGGCTATACTTAGCATTAGGAAAGCCTTGTGTCGTAACAGAAATACCGAACATCAGAAACTTAGAGCTTGGCGAAAAGCTAGTTTATAAGTGTAGCAACCAGAACTTTAGCAGTACCTGTCATAAAGCATTTGATGAAAACAATGAAACCTTATTTCAATTAAGAATTCAAAAAGCTAATGATAACTCCTGGAGTCAAAGAGTTGAATCTATTCTAAATTACTTTCAAACAACAGAGAAATCTGTACAGGCAAATGTTCTATGACAACAGCTTCAGGCATAAAAAGTCATACAGATGTTGAAAACTTAAAGGTTATGGCAATCGCTTCGGCAGGTGGTCATTGGATTCAATTGCTGCGTCTTATGCCTGCATTTGAAAATTGCTCAATAATCTTCATTTCTACTAACTCAAGTTTCTCAGATACAGTAAAAGGGTATGATTTTCATGCTGTTACAGATGCAAACAGATGGAATAAATTAAGATTGATAAAGATGGTTTACGAAGTTTATAAGCTTGTAAATAACATTCGCCCGAACGTAATTATTTCAACTGGTGCTGCACCAGGTTTAGCAGGTATGGTTATTGGCAGGTTTTTAGGCGCAAAAACAATCTGGATTGATAGTATCGCTAATGTAGAGAAACTTTCCTTAAGTGGAAGTATAGCCTCCGTGGTTGCTAACAGGGTTTATACACAATGGCCAGACCTTAGAACAGGTAAAATCATCTTTAATGGTAACGTATTGTCATGATTTTTATAACTGTCGGTACTCAGGAACCTTTTGATCGCTTAATAGCAGCTATAGACCGGATTGCGTCACGATTTGAGCAAATTGACATTATAGCACAGGTGGCTAAATCAGAATATAGAGCAAGAAATATAAAAACATTCCCCTTCTGTTCACCTCCTGAATTTGATGCCTTATTTCTGAAGGCAGATTTAATAATAAGTCATGCAGGTATGGGAACCATCATATCTGCAATGGAATACGAAAAGCCTATTTTAGTCTTACCCCGATCAGCAAAATTAGGAGAACATAGGAATGAGCATCAGTTAGCAACAGCCAAAGCCTTCGATAAACTTAATTTTATTCAAGTAGCATATAATGAGTCAGAGCTTGAAACTAAACTGCATGAAATATTAAATGGAGACCTGAAACATTCGCATAAATTAAATAAGTATGCATCCCCGGAGTTAATAGAATCAATCAGGAATTATATTTTTGATTAAAATGAAGCATTAATTAAAGTTGATACTATAACCTCATACAATGCAGCAGCTGAATTAATGGATAACTATAATTAATTTTTGGCAATGGGAAGCACAACAGATAAAGCTATATCTCTTCAGATCAATTTATCCCCAACTGACTACCCCTTATGCAAACAACTTCTAAGGAAACAGATCAGTTATTTTTATGAAGATGTTGAGGAGATAATACTTACTGTAGAAACAAAAAAGAGTAAGGGTAAAAAGTTTGGCGAAAACTTTAAAGCAAATTGCCATAAGCTTGCTCAGCTTCTTGCAGAATTAGTTTTAACATATCCTAAAATACGCATTGCTCCTGTAGATTATAGCCCTGAAATTAAGAAAGCTGTTTCAAAAAGATTTTTCAAAAACACAGATGCTATACCGGATAAAGATTATAGAGGAGGTCCTTTTTACAGTTATTTCTTTGGGCTTTACTCATGCAAAAGTCGTTATGTAATTCATATGGATTCTGACATGTTTATAGGGGGTAAAGCAACACAATGGATACATGGAGCTTTAAAACATTTGCAACAACAATCGGTAATGTTTGTTAATCCTCTTCCAGGGCCACCCAATAGCAATTTCCATTTAAAACAACCATATCATAGTCGCCAGAACCGTTATACTTATTATTTCAAAACCGTAACCACTCGATTCTATTTAACCGATTTAGATCGTCTAACTTCAGAACAACTCTCTATTAGATTGATAAACCCATCTCTTCGTCGAATAGCTAAAGGTATAATGCAACGCAATTTTTGGGAACTACCTGAAAAACTCTTTTCAGACCTACTTAAAAAGAAAGGGTATTACAGAGTATGCTACTGGGGGGAAAATGACCAAAATGGCTGCTTCACGCTCCATCCGCTTATAAAGCCTGAAAGTTTTATAACTAACATTCCCAAATTTTTTGAGCTTATAGATAAGAATGATTTTCCGGAGAGTCAGCGCGGATGGTATAATATACATAAAGATACTCTTAGATTGTTATAAGCTTATACTTCCATTTACTACGCAAGCACCATACTTTTCCTCAAATCAAAGTTCCCCAAGTATACTTAAAATGATACTAGTATATTGATCGCTGATTTCATTTTAGGGTATTATCCCCAATCCTATTTTAAGAAGCTATAGCTAACATCTTTTCAGATGATGTTTTTCAAGGCAAACTGCGCCTATACAAAGCATCATTACTAAAATCATATTTAAAACACCTCACCAATTGTACTATATAACTTATATTAGATTTACCTAATTTTAATTATATCATTATCAACCCTGTCTCAAATTGGAAATCTTCATTATAAACCCATGGTTTTTAGTGAATTACTTTTCACATGTTTGAAAATATTATACTTTCAAACTTAATCAGTATCTGGAAGACAAAAATCTAAATTATTGCTTATTGTATTTTAACCATAACGCTTAAACATCGACATCAATATTATCATAATTAAATTTAAATAACACCCAACATTGACTTAATCAACCACCCTTATTTTCTTAGTACTATGCCATTATCACCAAAAAAGAAATGCTTTTACAAGCTTACTTTTATAGTTCTCTTCTCCCTCCTTATAACTTTCTTTAATAATACTTATGCTCAGATTTCATCCACAAGAGTAACTGATTGGACGAAAGCTGGTGTCGTTGGGGGTATACCCAGTGGTGGTAGTGAGATACTAGCAGTAAATTATGGAATTGTTGCTGACGGAATAACAGATAATACCTTAGCCATAAACAACTTACTTAAAAGCTCTGCTTCGCTGGATAAAATTATTAAGTTTCCCGCAGGTATTATACGTTGTGAAGGATACATAACTTTACCAGCAGTTGGAAGGCGCATTATTAGAGGTACTTTATCCAGTACAGGCGAAAAGCTAACTAAGTTTATTTTTAATACCGGGGCAACTTCTACCGGAAACTTTGTACTACAAGGCTCATACACTACCAGCGAAGTATCTGTAATAAGTGGTTTTACAAAAGGGTCAACTCAATTGGTTGTTTCCTCTTCTTCTGGGCTTGCTGCAGGAGATTATATAGAAATCAGACAAAACAATGACCCTGTTCTTATGAACAGCTATATCTCTCCTGATTACAACACAGGTAGCAGATCTATAGGCCAGGTATTACGCATTGCATCAGTGAGTGCCAACACTCTTACCTTACAGAAACCTTTAAGATTTTCTTATAATGTAGGAGGTGAGTTTTATCCTAAAATCCGGAAGTTTGTACCAGCACAACAAGTTGGGTTTGAGGACTTTTATACAGAATGTCTACAAGATGGTGCCAAGTGGACATTCAGGATAGCAAGATCTGCTAATAGCTGGATAAAGAATGTGCATTCTTATAAAAGTGTTAGAGTGCATGTTGAGTTAGCCACATGTATAAATATGACTGTTCGTGACTCTTATTTCCATGATAGTTTCAATCATGGTGGTGGTGGCAATGGATATGGTGTTTTGACAACGGGGCGCACAACTGATTGTTTAATTGAAAACAATACTTTTAGAAGACTGCGCCACTCTATGATGGCAGACCATGGAGCAAATGGGAATGTTTTTGGATATAACAAGTCTAGTGAAGCTTACAGTTCTACCAGCACAAATATTCCAAGTGATATTTCTATCCATGGTTACTTTTCCCATATGAATTTGTTTGAAGGCAACTTAGTAGAAAATATACATTCTGCAGACCAATGGGGACCTTCAGGTCCGGGCACCACATTTTTCCGGAACAGAGTTACAAAAGAGAGACTCCGTATAGATGACTATTCTGTAGATAATAATGTAGCAGGAAATGAAGTAATTACAAGATATATTGATGTTCACTCAACCACTAAAGGTACTTTTGTACATGGCAACGTAGTTGGTGGCGTAACAACCTGGGCCTCGGGAGCCGGAACTGATAATCTTCAGGCCTCATACTACTTAAGCCAGAAGCCTGCTTTCTTAGCTACTACAGATCCATGGCCTTTGTATGGCCCTAAACCTGTACAACAGGTGGTAGCAGCCCCTTCTGCACCTACAGCTAATACTGCTACAGCTATTAGCCAGACAGGTTTTACAGCAACTTGGACAACCTCTACCGGAACTGATAGCTATAGAATAGACGTATCAACAAGCAGTAACTTTAGCAGTTATATCACAGGTTATCAAAACAAGACAGTAGCTGGCAATACCCTTCAGATTAGTGGGCTTAATACTAATACAACTTATTATTATCGGGTAAGAGCAGTTAATACAGGTGGCACTTCAGCTTCTTCTAATACTATAAGCGTTACTACTTTAGCTGCAGAGCCTGTTAATGAACTAGTAAATAATGCGCCCATAGTTACAAACCCTATCCTTGACCAAACAGCAACGGTAGGAATTACATATACTTATACTTTCCCGACTAATACTTTTAATGATACTGATGGAGATGGGTTGACATATACAGCAACTTTATCAGACGGGAGCCCATTGCCATCATGGCTTACCTTTAATGCTTCAACGCGTACATTTAGTGGAAGTCCAGTAGCAGTACAAACTGGTTATATTGATATCAAAGTAACAGCAACCGATCCTAGTAAAGCACTTGCCAGCGATACATTTCGTTTAACAATTAAAAGCTCAAGTTCTACTGGTGGAAGTTCAGGTTCTCCTGATGGCACTGTTCCCTCTGCAATAAGAATAAACGTTGGAGGTAATGATTATATAGCACAAGCAGGTACTTTTATTAGGGATACCTATTTTAAGTCTGTCCAAAGCTATACAGGATACAATAGTAAAAGTGTATCTAACACCACTGATTCTGAATTATACCAATATTACAGGACAGGAGAGTTCAGTTATAATATACCTGTTTCGTCAGGAGATTATAAAGTTGTACTTCACTTCAACGAGGTATGGGGTATCTCAGGTAAAAAGGGTGTAGGAACTCGCCTTTTTAATGTTAAGACCGAAGGTATACTAAAACTTACTAATTATGATATTTTTGCCAGAACTGGCTCCAGTTCAAAAGCAATTTATGAGTCAGTAAATGTAAATGTAGCAGATGGCCTTTTAAATATTGATTTTATTCCAGTTAAAAATGGAGCATTAGTATCAGCTATTGAAGTGATACCAATTAGTACAACTACAACCAGCTCGTTAAATTCTACTGATACTTCCGGTATAGGCATCATGAATACAGAAACAGTAAGCAATTTATTAGTATATCCGAACCCTGTTGATGAGCAAATATTTGTAGAATTTCTAAGTACATATAAAGGAGATGTACAGATAACACTCCTAGATCAATTAGGAAGAAAGCATTTGGAATTAAAACCAAAAGATTTAACTGGAAAGCTAAATATTAATATCGCCAATTTAAATTTAACGCATGGCGTTTACTTTCTAGTCGTAACCTCTGAAGGAAAAAAAGAGGTAAAAAAGATTGTAAAAAAGTAACCCCAAACTATAACATCATTAAGTATCTATAACTTTGATGGTAATAAACAGAATACCCACCTCAGGAAGGTGGGTATTCTGTTTTAAGGATTTTACAGACTTCTTATTTTGCAGTGCTTATAAGTTCATTACTGTATTATTAACTGAGTGGAGGCCTGAGTAGTTTTTGATTTGGCTCTTACGATGTATGTACCTTTGTTCAACTGATTCATCAAATTAAGCTCATATTTGAAAATACCACTTTCATCTGTCTTAATTCTATGTGTTTGTATCAACCGTCCTGTCATATCATGTAACGTAATCATTACTTCTTCTTGAGGACCAAAATCATTTAATTCGAGATTCAACATATCACCCTTATTAGGGTTAGGATAAACCATTAATTTATTCTCTTTTATTACAGCATTAATAGATTCTCCATTGGCTAAAACCTGTGAAGCTGCAGGCTGATCGATAACAGAAAATCCTATAGTCAGGCTGGTTCCTGCCGTGCCACCACCACCCGAAGCTGTATAAGGAGTAGCCATTAAAGTATAGTTTCCAGTCTTAGGTGTCCATGCTTTATAGTTACCATTGGTATCACCAAATACAGAATATGGTGCTTTGTTTTCCTTTACATTCAGTACCTGAGCTCCGGTCAAAGAGATAATTACACTGCCCACAACTGTAGGACTTGTATTCACCCTAATGTTTAAATTTCTGGTAGGTAACGTAGCCAGATTCAGAACAGCTCCAGCCGTAATTGTTTGTATTTCAAGATCTGTATTAGCATTTATTAATGAATAGCTAACAACCTGCTGGTTAGATACCGGAGCCGGGTTTACCGTTACATTTACCTGATCTGGTGCACTAACTGTTCCCTTATCATCTGTTACGACCAGAGCAAAAGTATAGCTACCCTGCAGCAGCCCGCTCACAGTTGGCTGGGCGGCAGTGGTGCTGGAGAAGGTGGCCGTGCTCGGGCCGCTTATTTGGCTCCAGGCATAAGACGCAATAGCGCCGTCAGCGTCTGTTCCTGAACCATTCAACTGAGTACTGTTAGTAGGCAGGGTTATAGTTTTATCAGGGCCTGCATTAGCAACCGGTGCTTGATTGGTAGCCGTAGCACTATTGACTGTCACAACGACCTGGTCTTCGGCTGAGGCGCCCTGGTTATCAGTTACTGCCAGGGTAAGGGTATGCACTCCTACTGCCAGGCTCACTGAAGCAGTGGCTCCGGTAGCCAGTTGGCTGGTTCCTTCTTTCCAGACATAAGAGACAATGGTGCCATCAGCATCCGTAGATGCTGAGCCGTTGAGCTGCACTGTGGCCAGGTTTCCGGCCCCGGCTGTCACTGTCTGATCCGGACCGGCATTGGCCACCGGTGCCTGGTTCACTGTCGTTGCCGGATTGACTGTGACAGTAACCTGGTCCGGGGTACTTGCCGCGGCCTTCTCATCAGTAACGGTAAGAGCAAAAGTATAGCTGCCTTGTACCAGCCCGCTTACTGTCGGCTGGGCGGCAGTGGTGCTGGAGAAGGTGGCCGTGTTCGGGCCGCTTATTTGGCTCCAGGCATAGGCGGAGATGGTACCGTCAGCGTCCGTGCCCGATCCATTCAGCTGCACGCTGTTTACAGGCAACGTAATGGTCTTGTCTGCCCCGGCATTGGCTACAGGCAACTGGTTGCTGCCGTCTATTGTGCCAAGTACTTCAATGGCAGAAATCTTCGGCCGGTTTACTCCCCCTTCGCCAGGCAATGCGCTGAAAACAAGGGTGAGCATGCCGTCTGTTACACTTGTCTGCAAGACTTCGGTGGTAGCAGTAAGAGCTCCTACCTTTTTGACAATGTCATAGTTATCGAGCACCTTCACGCCTTCTAGGCTCACATCAAATACCCGCTGGCCGATGGCCGTCCAGTAGATTTCTGCAAAGTGCAGCACAACGGTATACTGGCCATTGCCTACCGGGAAATTGTAAGTTAAAGTAGCCGTGTTGGAAGTGGTACTGCGCTCAGACTGGTAAATTATATCGTCGGTGGTGCCGGCAATGGCGGATGTTTTAGAGAAGGTGCTGCCCGGGTCCGGAGAAAAATAAGCATCTGCGGCAAACGTGCCAATGGAGGTAGACGCCTGACCTCCTCCCGAATTGATCCGGTATAAAGCCGTACTTGGAGCCGTAGCACTATTGACTGTCACAACGACCTGGTCTTCGGCTGAGGCGCCCTGGTTATCAGTTACTGCCAGGGTAAGGGTATGCACTCCTACTGCCAGGCTCACTGAAGCAGTGGCTCCGGTAGCCAGTTGGCTGGTTCCTTCTTTCCAGACATAAGAGACAATGGTGCCATCAGCATCCGTAGATGCTGAGCCGTTGAGCTGCACTGTGGCCAGGTTTCCGGCCCCGGCTGTCACTGTCTGATCCGGACCGGCATTGGCCACCGGTGCCTGGTTCACTGTCGTTGCCGGATTGACTGTGACAGTAACCTGGTCCGGGGTACTTGCCGCGGCCTTCTCATCAGTAACGGTAAGAGCAAAAGTATAGCTGCCTTGTACCAGCCCGCTTACTGTCGGCTGGGCGGCAGTGGTGCTGGAGAAGGTGGCCGTGTTCGGGCCGCTTATTTGGCTCCAGGCATAGGCGGAGATGGTACCGTCAGCGTCCGTGCCCGATCCATTCAGCTGCACGCTGTTTACAGGCAACGTAATGGTCTTGTCTGCCCCGGCATTGGCTACAGGCAACTGGTTGCTGCCGTCTATTGTGCCAAGTACTTCAATGGCAGAAATCTTCGGCCGGTTTACTCCCCCTTCGCCAGGCAATGCGCTGAAAACAAGGGTGAGCATGCCGTCTGTTACACTTGTCTGCAAGACTTCGGTGGTAGCAGTAAGAGCTCCTACCTTTTTGACAATGTCATAGTTATCGAGCACCTTCACGCCTTCTAGGCTCACATCAAATACCCGCTGGCCGATGGCCGTCCAGTAGATTTCTGCAAAGTGCAGCACAACGGTATACTGGCCATTGCCTACCGGGAAATTGTAAGTTAAAGTAGCCGTGTTGGAAGTGGTACTGCGCTCAGACTGGTAAATTATATCGTCGGTGGTGCCGGCAATGGCGGATGTTTTAGAGAAGGTGCTGCCCGGGTCCGGAGAAAAATAAGCATCTGCGGCAAACGTGCCAATGGAGGTAGACGCCTGACCTCCTCCCGAATTGATCCGGTATAAGGCCGTACTTGGTGTAGGGTTATTATTAATGCCTTCACCAGTTAATCCAACGCTTAAAGGCGAGTTGGTGCCTGTATGAGTTATGCTGAGCTGTGCTACTTTGGTTCCTAAAGAAGAAGGTTTGAAAGTGACACCTATTGAAGTTGATCCACCTGCATTGACTGTTACAGGGTTGGTGAAGTTATGAGAGAACTCAGCATTATTAGCACCTGTAAGACTTACCGAATTAACTTGTATAGAAGTAGTCCCGCTATTTGTTAGTGTTATAGTTTGCGGAGCAGAAGTTGTGCCTGCTTGTTGCGAAAAGAAATGAAGTGATGTTGGGTTTGCTGCTAACACACCGTTTGTAACTGTCTGAGCGATCACTTCAACGGCCGATACTTTCGGTCTGTTAACTACACCTTTAAAGTTTAAATTTAATGTCCCGTCCTGTACATCTACCAGTACTTCTTTTACAACAGCTGTCATAACTCCGACATCAGCTAAGATATCATAATTGGTAAGTCCAGGTATTGGATTACCCTCGGCTGTAACATTAAATACGCGCTTACCTATACCATAAGCCCCGCCCCCAGTGGCTCCATAATATATCTCTGCAAAGTGTAGCTTAACCAAATACTGTCCTGCAGCAACTGGGATGTTGTAATCGAAGCTTCCTAAATCTACACTACTACTGCGCTCACTTTGATACAACGCGTCATACTCTGTTCCTTCTATACTTGCAGCAGTGTTGGTATATACATTCCCACCACTAAAAAGTTTATCAGCTGCAAAGGTGTTATCAAAAGCGATCATCTGCGGCCCACCTGAATTTATACGTATGGCTGTGCCTGGCTCGCCACCTGACAGAGCAACAGTTGTAGAGCCTCCTGAACCGGAATGAGTTAACGTCATCGTTGCTGTCTGTGAACCTGTAGCTGTGGGTTTAAAGGTTACACTTAAATTTATACTTCCACCTACCGGAATAACTATTGGTAAAGCATAAGGCGAGGTATAAGTAAAAGCAGCAGAACCTGTTATCCCTATTGATGATAATACAATGCTTTGATTTGTTCCGGTGTTAGTTATAGCCACTAATTTTGTACTTGATGTATTGACTGCAATTGCCCCGTATTTTACTTCACCAGGAGCGGAAAGCAGGCTCTGAGTCAATGCATTTCCGGTAGGTGTGGTTGGAGCAAACATGTAAAAGCGTTCCTGTGAGTTTAATTCCGGAGATCCACCCATACTACCAGAGCCTGCCATTACATAGATGCTATTGTTGTTAACAATAGCTTGTGTGCCATGACGTCCGGTCTGTAGATCAGCTAATCTACGCCATGTATTTTTAGAGACATTAAGTGCTTCTGTTTCTTTGTGTGCTCCGGACTGAGAAACGCTTTCTCCACCAATTACAACAACTTCATCTCCAAGTACTGCTGTAGAAGCACCAGCTCGTGGAGTTGGAATATTACTGCTACTTGGTAGCGTAGACCATGTAGAGGTTTCAAAATCATAAACATCTACTTCTGGCACGGTTAAACTATATGTTTCTCCTGTAGCGTAGGAAGAACGACGTCCACCAGCCAAGTATAGCTTATTATTAATTAATGCGGCATGACTATGGTCTCTAGCCCGAGGAGCATCCGGAAGTGTTTTCCATGAATTCGTTGCGGGATCAAATTCATCAAACCATTTAACATGCCCAGCATAATGCCCGTCAGTGATACCACTTATTAAATAAATCTTTTTATTTCTTACGACTACCCCGGCAGATCCCCTACGTCTTGCTTCGGGTATCGCTGGACCATCTAACCATTTATCTGTAAGTGGATTATATATATAAATTTTAGGTATAGGAGTCTCATGAGGGTAGCCACCGGTAAATGCACCTACTACATAAATAAGCCCATCTATTGTTACTGCCTGGAAATGATTCATTTCTATTGGAGTATTGGCTTTGTTCGTCCAGGTTTTATTTACCGGATCATACGCTTGAACAGGCTTGGTTCCTCTTCCTCCCAATAAGTAAAATTTATCACCAGCCTGAACAAATGCATTCTCATGTCTTGAAGTTGGAGTGCCGGAAGCGGGAGCAATTGTTTCCCAAGATCCCACAGATGTGACTGGATCAGCAGTAACGTTAATGATATCCCAGGTAGCGGTAAAAGGAGATGACTCACGGGACGTAGCAATTATACCTACTGCCAAAGCGGGAGAGCCTTGAAGAACTGTAAGCAATGCTCCGCTTACCTGTATAGGACTTCCTACATTAGTAACTGGCCCACCATCACGTGCATATTTAGCCTGAACAGTTCCGGCAGATGGGTTTACAGAGAGATACAAATCTAAAGTAGAAGCAGGTATACCCCCGTTAAGTTCGTACTGAAATGAAGTAGGTTGACCTCCGTTTTCATATACAACCTCGATTCCTCCTGCCCCGCCATTAGCGTTTAAAACAACTTTTAGATAATTGTCCTGATCACCTGTACCAATGTAAAGCCCCTGAGACTGAAAATTTTGTGGCGCTTTATTATTGAAGAATGGTCCGAACATACTTGTATGTACTGTAAATGGTCCAGTACTTGCATTTACATTAACGCCAAATTGAAAAGCGTTCTCCTGGTTATTTAAGCTTCCTAAGGCATCTCCTGCAGAAACGGCAACCACAGAGAAAGCTCCCACAGCCCCACCAGCAATAAGATTTCCTTCATCATAAAGGTTGTAGTAATCATTATCCGGCTTTTTATTGCTCATAAGTCCGGTAAAACCCAATCCAAACAAACCTGTGCCCGGATCATTATTGAAGAGGTCATAGCGTATAGGTAAATTTGTAGCTAAGCCATTTTGAGGGTCTAAAGCAAATAAATCAATATTATCACCCAATTGATCATTGTCATCATCTGAATCGTTAAGATCTGATAAAAGGTCTCTATCAAAGTCCTGAGGCATACTTGATGCAGAGCAAGGGTTAGTAGCATTATCTATTTCATCTGCATTGGAATAGCCATCTAGATCATCATCCAGACTAGTACTGTAAGTACCTGTACAGCTCACAAAATCTGCAGGCTCAAATATTGTTATTACATCAGATCCGTATGTTGCCGCCCAAACTGATCCCGGGAAAATATCATTGTCTCCCTGTGCTACGACATCCAGCGGCTGAGACCCAAATCCTGAAGCAAATGGTAAATCCTGAGTTAATTTGTTTGTGCTTGATCTGGGGTTTGTAACATCACTTCCATCTTCTGTAAGAGTAATCTTATGAATGTTACCTCCAAAGTCTGCAGCAAGCAATGTCCCTTTTAACGCATCATTAAAATTAGATGCTGTGTACTCTGTCATACCATTAGTAGAATTTTCGAAGGTAAGTAATGCCAGATCGGTTTCTCCAGGGTTCTGAAAGTTACCTTCAATAGGATTGGCCATGCTTAGTGGTAACGGTGGCCAGTCTGCAGGCAGTGGACTTGTACCTGTTTTACTTGTACGCCAAAAACCAGATACTCCATCATGTGTATAAAGACCAGCACCTGAAGGGTTTGCACGCGTAGGGGTAGGATGACCAGCATAATGACTACCTGGTACATAAGTGCTAAGATCACCTATAAAATGTAGGTTGTCCAGATTATTAACTTTTGGATCATTTTGTCCAGGTCCGGTAGAACCAGGTTCGCCACTTACATAATTATTAGTGACTCTTCCGTCAGATCCTTCATTTTCGGGATAACCTCCCCATCCAGCATTTGCGCCATTGTCAATACTGTACATTCTCCTGGCCTTACCCGGAGTTTTAGTAATTACTAAATCATAAGCGTTACGATACCCAGGAGAAAAAATCTGTACTGGACCACCAGCAACAATCTTCGCCTGATTCAGTCCGTCGTTTCCACCAAAAGGATCATTTACATCAGAACCATCAGGGTTATTTGTTCTTGTCGGATCATCAAGTGTTGGTAAGTTATACTTATATGCCGTATTACCACTGCCTTGTGTAGGCATTGCATCAATAGCTGTGAGGTCTATTGATAAAATGGCAGCTGATAATGCATATTCACATGTAAAGGCAAAGTTATTAGATGGGGAACCCGCATTAGTAGATCCTCCTACAGCTAAAAAAAGTTTGTTTGATTGCTCATCAAGTTGCATTCCATTGACAGAATGATTCTCTTCTGAGCGTGGCAAACCTCTTACCAGATCAATTTTAGTCCAACCACTACTCGTTCTAGTTAAACGAGATACTATGCCAGAGTTAGTATCAAGATTTTTATCGCCTGCAGACGATCCACCTCCTATTCTGCTGTCACTGGAGCTAACATACAAAATAGGTTGTGCGGCTGTACCCGTAACCAATATACCTGTTACCTGCCTTTTAGTAACGCTTGTATTGAGCGTACCATCATCATTATAATTAGGTATCTGGTTTATAAGGCCAATTGTTTCTGTAGCGGTTACAGAGTAGCTATTTGCGCCATTGCGCTTTATTGTCAGAGCTTTTATAACACCATCCTGCTGTGATACATATAGCCGGCTATCTGGCCCGAACTGAAGAGAAGTTGGATTACTTAATACAACATTCTGAAGTCCGCTTGTATTGAAATTATATTGTGCATTTGCTAGATATGCTCCTGATAGGTCTGTCGGAGGAAGCTTTGCTTTTTTCTTTTTTTGTTGTGCCCAACCATCCTGAACAGCAAATAGTAACGTAAAGACTGTGCACATCCAAAGAACTTTTATTCCAAAAGTACTGACAGTAAATATCTTGCACATAGCTGATAAGAGTTTTCTATTATAGAAGACAGATTTTAAGCAATTAAAAACCTCTAAAGGTTAACAGGGTGCAGGTTTATTTGAGTAGATAAATCTTACAGATTTATGGTCAAAATCCACATCAATTGACCTGAAGACTACATACAGTGGATCTATATTAATTTTAAATCAAAGCCAGACTAACTAACTTGATCATGTGAGGAAAGCTAGCAAATTCAAAAAATCTTAAAAGAGACAGCGTATTTAGAAAGACAATTATATCATAGGTAATTATTTTCCTTCTATAACATCTATCAATAAAAAATTTGGTGTAAGTTTTTTTGCAAATAATAAGCTTATTGCCTCCTATTTATACTTTAAATAAACCAATTAATTATTATTAAGTTTCAATAATAATTTTTAAGAAGTGTATGCTCGTTTATACTTGGTGAGTGTTAATAATTAGTTAGTATAATAATAAGAGCAGTAACAATGCACCCCCACCTTTGTATACTAATTCATTTTCTGCATCTAACGCATAAAAATATAGTGCAATTAAAGAATGGTATTGTTTTATAGTACATTAACTCACTATAATCCCGCTTTAACTAAAGAAGTTAGAATATAGCAATCTCACTAACTATAATTAAGTATACTATAAATAAAAATTATCCTGTGTAAGAGTTTTTATTTGCACCCTGCGCCTTTTCGTCTGCTTAGAAAGTGTAATCTATAGAATTAAGAAATGACATAAAGTATACTATTTATACTATGACGCATAAATACTCAATTTTATTTAGGTGGATTAATGTCATAGTAGACTACTGTCTCTTGAATGGAATCTTATATGCCTGCTTCATTACGACAAATCATGATCTGGCCTGGCTGGATGTTTATGATTATAGGCTAACGATTCTTCTTTTGAACTTCTGCTGGTTCTACTCTTCTAATATTTTTGATATATACAGCTATATTCTGAAACGTGATGCAATACTTATTTTAAATGCCAACTTAGGTGCCTTGTGTATTTTTTCTGTGCTTGCTGCTCTTATCAAACTTACGCTACCTGAGCTTTATATTCCTCCTACCCCATTTATATATTACTTTGCTTTGTTCCCTTTCTTAATATTGGTGTGGAGATTTTTATTTCTCTTACTAAGACGGCATTACCGTAAATCCTGGATTGGCTATAACAAAATTGTCATTATAGGTTCAGGTTCAGTAGGAATCGATTTTCACAATTATATTTCATCAAACCCACACCTTAACTACCGTGCTCTTGGAATTTTTGATGATGACCCGAAACTTGTTCCTCCTTATATAAATTATTTAGGCTGTGTAGATGAATGTTTAAATTATGCTAATGCTAACAATATAAAAGAAATTTACTGCGCCCTGCCACAAACAGAATGTGAAAGAATAGAGCGTTTAATGCAGGAAGCTGATGATAAAATTATTCGCTTCAGGATTGTGCCAGATATAAAAGGGATAATTCACAAGCCCCTGTTAGTTGATATGTTTGGGTTTGTACCAGTGCTTAAACCCAGACCAGAACCTCTGGAAAATAAAGCGAATGAAATAGCGAAAAGAACTTTTGATATTGTGTTCTCTTTACTGGTAATAATCTTAGGACTGAGTTGGCTAACACCTATACTTGCACTAATAATAAAACTGGATTCAAAAGGCCCTGTCTTTTTTGTACAGCTGAGATCCGGTAAAAACAACAAACCTTTTTACTGCTTAAAGTTCAGAAGTATGGTGGTTAACAGTGAATCTGATAGCAAGCAGGCTATTAAAGGTGATGAAAGAGTAACGAGAGTTGGTCGAATAATCAGAAAAACCAGTATTGATGAGTTACCTCAGTTTATTAATGTATTGCTGGGGCACATGTCGGTAGTTGGTCCAAGACCTCACATGTTAAAACAAACTGTTGATTACTCTCAGGTTATTAATTCCTACATGGTCAGGCATTTCCTTACACCTGGTATTACAGGCTGGGCGCAGGTAAACGGTTACAGAGGTGAAACAAGAGAAACTTCGTCTATGTTTAACAGGATAAAAGCGGACTTGTGGTATCTTGAAAACTGGTCGATTCTTCTCGACATGAAAATCATCTTTCTTACCATCTGGCAGTTATTGAAATTTGAAGATGATGTCTACTAACTGTCTGAACAAATTAAGCAGAACAGCATCTTCCTATTGTGTACCTTAATAACTAGTATAAAGCAAGCTCTAAGATTTTACAAGTTCATACTCACCTAAGTAATAACATCTTATGCCAAAAGTATAGCAGCAATAAGTTTAAGGTTATGAAAAGACCAATTCACTTTTTGATGACTTTGGTGCTGACGCTGATGATATTTGGTCATCAACTTCTGGCGCAACAGACAGACTCACTTAAGAAGTATGAAACCCCAAAGCCTGATACCACGCTTAAAGTCCCTTTTTATAAATCAAAGCTTTTTAAGGCCACTATCGTTCCGGCTATACTTATCGGGTATGGCGTAAGCACCATCCGGGACAATGGACTCTATAGCAGCTATGACGCCCGCGAAGATATTCTGGATAACCACCCCAACTTTGATACCTGGCTGGATGACCCGCTCCTAATTGCGCCCTATGTAGAATTAGCCATTGTGAACCTGATGCAGGTAAGGTCAAATAATGACCTGGTTAATACCTCTCTTGTGACACTTAAAGCAGAAGCCGTAATGGCGGTGATGGTATTTGGCCTGAAAGAAGTAACGAAATTGGAAAGACCCAACGGAGAAGATGACGAAGCAATGCCATCCGGGCACACAGCGCAGGCTTTTCTGGCAGCCTCTATTGTACATACAGAATTACGCCATCATAGCCAGTGGTATGGGGTAGGCGCATACGCAATTGCTACCAGTGTAGGCGCCATCCGGATGTTAAAAAATAAACACTGGCAATCTGATGTATTTGTAGGGGCTGGAATTGGTATACTATCGGCACATTTGTCTTATTTGTCGCACCGTAACCGCTGGGGCCGCAAACCTTTTACCTTAATACCAACTTACAACCAAAAAGCAGCCGGATTGGCTTTGTTCATCGACCTTGATCAGCTCTCCCATAAAAGCCGTAGCTTGGCAAAAATTACTCCTCAACCTGCTATAACCCAGCACACCTGGTGAGTTAAATCTTAGTTTAGCTAAGTATAAAACTATACAGCAGTTATGGTTTCTTTTTTAACCTTAGGCAGCACTATCTAATTTCTGGAGCACCCTGTTCAGCGCTTCTTCTGATAGCGGTTTGGTAACATAATCTATCACCCCTTTATACTTCATCGCTGTCTTTACATCAGATTCAACATCAGAAGATGAAAGCATTGATATCTTAGTGTGCAGTTGTTCATGATAACCGAACTCATTGTATAGGTTCAGAAAGTCAAAACCATTCATAAATGGCATATTGATATCCAGCAGTATCAGGTCAGGAACGTTGGCGCCACTCTTAATACACATCGAAAGATAGTCGAGCGCTTCAGGCCCGCTCATACAATAATGCACATCCCCTGATATTCCAGAATGCTCAATTACAATCTTACAGAAGAGGTTGTTTACTTCATCATCATCCACTATCAAAACCTGGCTAAGCTTATTCATTTTGTTCTATTTATTAGGAATGATAACACTAAACGTTGTTCCTACCTGTTCATCACTTACTAATTCCAGCGTTGCTCCCATCTTCTCGATGGCCTGTTTCACTATAAATAAGCCCAGCCCCGAACCACCTGCTTTCAGGTTTCCCCGGAAGAACATATCATAAATTTTGTCCTGTATACTTTTAGGTATTCCCGGCCCGTTATCGGTTACTTCAATCAAAACATTTTTAAACTGGTTCAGCACAGTTACCAGTACAAACCGGTCCTCTCCTTCTCTGTAATGGTGCACAATGGCATTACAGATCAGGTTCTGTAATACTGCACGCAACAGGCCCTCATCAGCTTCAACAGCTATACTTTCCTGCACACAAACTTTTATCTTGATATGGGCAGCCTGTGGCAGCAATTTTAAGGCCTCAGCTATTTCATGTATAAATGAGTTCAGGCAAATATGTATCTTCTCAACTTCTTTCTGGGAAATCCTTGTCAGGCTGATAAGATCGTTTACAGTTGTAGATAAAAGAGAATGAGACTTACCGAGCATTTCCAGGTAAGTTTTCATTTCCGGATAACTTGCTTTTGAATTTGCTAGCTCAAGCACCCCTTTCATGGCAGCCAGCGGCGATTTAAGATCATGTGATGCCCGGTACATGAACATATCAAGATCCTTTATTTTAGACTTTAGCTTATGCTGAATGTTTTTTATATCGGTGATATCCCGTTCCGTTAATACAACGCCACTCAGTCCGCCTTTTTCATCTTTCAGAGGTACGGCGTTAACCAGGTATGTTCTTGGGAAATAAGCTTCCCGCTTTTTGACTACAATCTGGTCATAAACAGCCTCCCCTCTGAAAGCCCTTACCAGCGGCAATTCATCTTCTGAAAATTCTGTAGTACCATCGTGCTTTAAATTAAGCGTTTCACTTTCCATCAGGTCGCTCCCGTTTATTTCCCGGTTCAGAGCAGCCCTGTTTATGATTGTGATGTTGCCTTGGTTATCGAAAGCGGTAATTTCAGGGGGAACCGTATCAATTACAGTTTGCAGGAGGGAGTTTTTCTGGTAAAGCGCCTTTTTATTTTCTTCGTGTTCGGTAATATTTTGTATCAGCAATAAAACATGCTTTTTATGCAGCGGTATGGCCTTAGCTTCAAAGTATTCCTGTTTTGCACCTAACCCCAATGTATAAGTTACCATGTGTACGGCTCCTTTATATAAGGCATCCGTTACAGCTTCCATCACTTGTGTAACTATACTTTCAGGAAGGATCATGCTAAGGTGAGGCCTGAACTCCTGGTGCAATAAAAGATCAGAGACTGCTCCGGTCTCAAATTCCTGGTAGTGGCCGGTGCTTGTAACCAGAAGAACCAGGTCTGTTGTGACCTTTTTAGTGCCCTCTCTCATCCATTATAGTGTTTTGGTGCTTTATACCTGTACCAGGGTAAGTACAAGTATTAACTTTTCATTTTAAGAGCAAACAGAACCATAGCGAAAAAGCTCTGTTCTATTCTAACAAAGAACGTGTAAGACAGGAGGGAAAGCTAAGTATTTGACGCAAAATGCATGTAGCAGCTACTACACAATGTTATCACATCATTTATGACAACATATGACTATATCAATACTAGAGTTAATACTATAAAGAAAGTATAAACCTAAAAATCAGTAGACACAGGATGAAGTTGTAGAAGTATAGCTAGTCGAGCAGGTTTTGGTTAATACAGTATTTGGTTAGCTCCGGAATGGTAAAGAGGTTCATTTTTTTATAGATCCTGTTTTTATAAGTATGCACGGTGCTGGTTGTAATGTGGAGCGCTTCTGCTATACTTTTAACGCTTTCTCCGGATGCCAGCTTACACATAATCTGGAATTCCTTATCAGAGAGCTGGTCGTGCTGCTGTGTTTGTTTGCTTCCTGTTCGCACTGCTTCTACAAGGTACTCAGCCAGTGCAGGAGATACATACTTTCCGCCTTCATAAATCTTCCGGATAGCAACTATAAGTTCGCGGGCGGCACCTTCTTTGGTTAAGTAGCCAGCCGCTCCGGACATCAGGGCGCGTACAGCATATTTTTTCTCTGAATGCATGGTTAAGATCAGTACCGGTATAGTAGGAAAGTATTTGTTTATGTCTTTAAGCACATCAATACCTTCTTTTACCGGCATACTAATATCCAGCACAACTACGTCCACTTCGTTCTTCTGTAGTAACCGGATAACTTCTGCACCATTGGTCGCTTCTGCCACCACCTGCATATCAGACTCGCGCTTTACTACTTTTTTTAGTCCTTCCCTTATCAGGACGTAATCGTCAGCAATTAAAAGTTTGATCATACTTAATTCATTTTTTAAGCGTTGCATCTACCAGCAACTCCACCGTAGTTCCCTTGCCCGGGCAAGATTCAATTATCAGGTCTGCACCAATACGCTGCGCTCTTTCCTTAATGCCCAGTATCCCGAACGACCGCTTCTCTGCCAGAACGCTGTCATCGAAACCAATGCCATTATCGGTTACCAGAAATCTGAATTTATCATTTTCTTTTGTAATCTCAATACTGGCAGCCGTGGCGCAGGCATGTTTGATAATGTTTGTGACTGATTCCTGCATCACCCGGTATACTTCTATGGCTATGTTTGGTTCAAGTTCTATCTTCTTTACTCTCGATCTTACAGCTATCGGTATACCTATGCGTTTTTCAAGATCGGTAACAAGCTTTTGTATTTCATAAACCAGTTCCAGGTCGTCAGACAAAGACGGGCGTAAATGAGAAATGATCTTTCGTAACGAGATAAGCGATTCATCTAGGGCTTTTTCCATGCTGCCCAAACTTTCCAGCATCACATTTTTATACTTGCTCCTGCTGTCTTCTATGCGGTCGTAAAGCAGCAATATCTCTATTTTAAGCGCAGTAAGCGCCTGCCCCAGATCATCGTGTATTTCACGGGCTATCAATTTACGCTCTTTCTCTCTCAGGTCCTGCAAGTGCGACGTCAGGGAATGCAATTGCTCATGCGATTTTATCAGCTCCTGTTTTTTACGGATCTTTTCTTTTATCTCAATCTTGAGTTGATCATTTGCTTTCTGAAGTTCCGCTGTCCGCGACGCGACACGTGCTTCCAGCTCGCTGTTATACTTGCTCAGGAGTGTTTCTGCCCATTTCAGCTCCGTAATGTCGGTGCAGGCACCAATGTAGCCTAACAGCTGGCCATCCGGTGTAAATCTGGGGCAACCATTATCCAGTATCCAGCGATATTCTCCATCCTTATTCAGAAGCCGGTACTCTATGCTGAACTGCCTGCCTGCTTCAAAAGCGTTTGTGTATGTTTGTATGCAGTTCTCCAGGTCATCGGGGTGCACGCCTTCTGTCCAGCCGTTACCGTATTCTTCCTCAGAGGTGCGGCCCCTGAACTCAAGCCATCGGTTGTTAAAAAAGTTGCAAAGTTTGTCCGTTCCTGACATCCAGATCAATACAGGAGCTGCGTTGGCTACTTCCCTGAACCTATTTTCAGACTCTATCCGAGCAATTTCTTCCAGCTTCCGATCGGTAATATCAGCAAAGTACCCGGTTGAGCCTTTAGCTGTTGGATAAAGCCTGCAATCAAACCACCTGCTCAACTCTATATCAAAATACTCTACAGAAACTGGCTGCAGCGTTTGTAAAGCCACCTGTATCGTTTTATATAATTCACTTCCGGCCAGGTACGGGTAAACATCAAGGACGTTTCTACCAATATGTTCTTCCCTTGTTTTGTTGGTTATCTCCAGTGCCCTGTTGTTTACATAAACAAATTCCAGGTTATTGTTTACATGATAAAAGGCATCGCTTATACTGTTAAGTATAGATTCAAGCAATTCTTTTCTTTCGGCCGTGTCGGAAAGCAACTTCTGCTCTTTTACTTTCCATTCGTTCCGTTGCTTTGCATTCCGGATGGTAGACCTGATCCTGGTAACAAGCTCACTTGCACTGAATGGTTTGACAAGGTAATCATCAGCACCTGTATTAAAACCTAGTACCTTATCTTCCTCCCCTGCTCTTGCCGATAATAGTATAACCGGTACTGCAACAAGCTCTGGTATCTTTCGCACCTTGTTCAGCAAGGTTACGCCATCCATCACAGGCATCATCACATCTGAAAGTATAAGGTCTGGTTTCTGGTGCCGCAGCACTTCCAACGCCTGCTGTCCGTTTAGAGCAGTAAGTACACGATAGTCTTTTTTCAGCAACCGCGATACATACTGTATCATATCCAGATTATCATCTACCAGTAAAACTATCGGCAGGGTCTCATCTTCGTTCAGACCAACAATCTCCACCATATCTTCCGAGAGGTTTACATGGTTAAGATCCGAATCTACCAGAGATAGTGCATCTGGTTTCTGTGGGCCAAGTATACTTCTGTCGGCTTCCGTTTCAGTTCCAATTTTATCCTGTGGCAGGTGGCTCCTGCCTTTAGGTATGGTAACTATAAAAGTGCTCCCCTTACCAGTTGTACTTGTAACATTTATACTGCCGCCGTGTAACTTTACAAGCTCTGCCACCAGTGCCAGTCCTATACCTGATCCATCAAACGTTCGTCCGATATTCTGCTCCACCCTATAGAACCGCTCAAATAAATGTGGCAAATCTTTTTCAGGTATCCCGACACCTGTATCAGAAACCAGAAGCACAACATCGTTCTCTTCTTCAACCAGTTCTATACCTATACTTCCGGATAAAGTAAATTTATAGGCATTGGATAACAGGTTGAGTACGATCATTTCCCACATATCCGTATCCACATAAACCGGCTCCGAAATAGCATTACAGGATACTCTATACTTTAACCCGGACTGCATCATAACAGACTCAAAAGTACTGGCCAGATCCCCTGTAAATGAAGCCAAGGCGGTGGGCACAAAGCTGGCTTTATATCTGCCTGCTTCAACAAAAGAAAAACTAAGCAGATTGTTTACCTGTTTGAGCAGCCTTAGTCCGTTGCGCTGCATAATGCGAAGGCTTTCTTTATCTTCTTCAGAGAAGGCATTGGGCTTGTTCAGCAACAACTCCAGTGGCCCCATGATCAGGGTGAGTGGTGTGCGGAGTTCGTGGCTTACATTACTGAAAAAGTCTGTTTTGGCTTTATCCAGCTCCAGCAACTTTTTAGATAACAGTCTTTCCTGCTCAAAGGCCCTTACATTGGTAACAGTAGCATTAACCTGCGACGAAAGAAGTTTAAAGAAGTTCAGGTAATCATCGTTCAGGGGAAGTACGGCACTTATACCAACTATAAAATACCCCCTGATTATGTTATGACCTGCGTCCTTTACCGGTACTACAGCTACCTGATCGGGTAAAACGCCATGCTCCGGCTTTTTTAGCAGGTTTCGTAAAACCGCAGGTATAGTAGTTACAACTAAAGCGCCATCATCTTCCGGGTTGTGCAGGGATATTGGTGGTTGCAGCAGCTCAGGTATATCTTGCAGATCAGTGGTAAAAGCTTCTTTGGTATAGTTATCAAGTATAAATTTGCCTTCTTCTGCTTTATAGAGTAACACAAACGGCAGATCTCTCCTGTTTTCAGCGAGTACCTGCATTACTTCGAGGCGGGCATCGTTTACTGTTATATCAGTACGTACTCCTGATATCCTGCTTATGGTAGTAAGCCTGCGCTCACTCAGAACCTGTAGTGTATCTTCGTGGCAGGCACAAAACAGACCGCCTATACTTCCATCTGTATTAAATATCGGGCTGTATGAGTAAGTATAGTAAGTCTCTTCTTTAATGCGGTTCCTTTTAGTGTAGAGAAGGTCTTTTTGCCGGTAACACGTTTCGCCGTTCCTGAGCACGTTTTCCATAAGCGGCCCGATTACATGCCAAATTTCTTTCCATTGCTTTTTACCTGATTTACCTACCGCAGCCGGATGTTTAGAACCCAGCACAGGTATATAAGCATCGTTATAGAACATGATCATTTCTTCCCCCCACCACACAAACATAGGGTAAGCCGAAGTAAGCATAAGCCTGATGGTGTTCCTGAGCGATTCAGGCCAATCGGTAACAGGCCCTAAGGAAGAGTTATCCCAGTCATAGTTTCGCAAGGCGTAGGCCATCTGGCTGTTGCCACAGAAGATGTTTTCTAAGTTCTCTGTTTCTGTAGTGCTCATCCTGATCTTGTAAAACTTTTAGGCATTGTTGCCTGTAATGGCGGTAAATCCAAACGGATTTGAAATCAGAAGCTAAGAAAAAAATGCATGATCTGCGATATGGTCAGCAAATTTCTTCTCGATGAATAGCAGTTTCTGAAGATACCAGGATGTTAAACTGTTTCCGGCTTAATAAGGATACCTGTTGTTCCATTTTAAGAACAGGTTGTTGTGACAGAGTACTATTTCGGTACCCCATTTTATACTTTCCTTGTTCAGCACATTTGCTAACCATGCTGCATCTTCCGGCGAAGTATAGTTAAGTCTGAAATTTTTGATCTGCATCGGCACCATCAGCAAAGAGATCAACTCACCGGATGCAGGATCAATCTTCGGGAAGTACATAAGAGAAAGATCGTCGCGGTATTGTTCGTGCCCGCTTATACCTTCATAGTCATTAATAAAATCTCCTGCTCCGTAAATAATAAGCTTGTTTTTGTATACTTCCAGGCCGCGAGGATGATGAGAAGAGTGCCCGAATACCAGATCTACTCCGGCATCATCAATTAACTGGTGTGCAAAGCGTTGTTGGTTAGGAGGAATATCGTACCCCCAGTTACTTCCCCAATGCACCGAAAACACAACAACATCACCTGTATGCTTTAGTTGCTGTACCTGTGCTGCAATGGTTTTAAGGGTGTCATCGCTAAAATCGGGGAGCAGGTTTACGCCGGGTAGACTTGGGGTTGCGGCCCAGGTATAAGGTACTCCGCTTGTAACAGAACCATAGGCAAGTATAATAACTCGCCCCGATCGGGTGGGTAAAACAGCCGGTTTAGCAGCCTCATGCAAGTTTTGACCTGCCCCTGCAAAAACAATCTTTTCCTTAGTAAGAGTTTGGAGGGTATCCAGCAGGCCGGGGCGTTCCCAGTCAAGGGTATGGTTGTTAGCGAGTGAGCAAAAATCTATACTTGCAGCAGTCAGCACCTGCACGTTCTCTGGGTGCATCCGGTACTGTACTTCTTTTTCCGGCCAGGGGGTGTTATGCAGTGTTATACTTGTTTCCAGATTAATGATCTTCAGGTCGGGTTTTACCTGTTGCCATACCTGCAGGGCATCTCCCCAGATATACCTGTAATCTACAGGTTTTGGAATTTTACCGTTCTTTCGCTCCGCCAGCCTGACATAGTCCCGGGCATCCTTTGCATAACTTTCATAAATCTGCGGATCAACCGAATCTGGCATTACCTGGTCTATGCCCCTGCCAATCATTACATCACCGCAAAGAAACAGAACTATATAAGGGGAATCAACTGAAGGGAACGTCATTACAGGGAATATCAGGAAGCCTGATGCTCTGCTTTCCACTTTTGCATAAAGGCCAGTGCCTCATCATCTGTCAGGTTCCGGAAGTAGGCATATACCTGCGACACCCCGGAATAAAACTCAGGTGTTTCCAGCACTACAACTTCATCTGCTGCCTGACGCAGCTCTTTTTGCTTATCCCAGCCAGAAACCGGAGCCGCCACTACAATTTTACCAGCTCCCATGTTCCTGCACATTTTAATTGCCGCAAACACTGTAGAACCGGTAGCGATGCCATCGTCTACCAGCAGCACCGTTTTATCTTTTAAGGAAGGCAGTGGTTCCCCGTTGCGCAGCGCTTTCACTCTTCTTTCAATCTCTACTTGCTGCTGCTCCTCTATCCTCTCAATCAACTCTTTTGACAGGCCGGCCTGTGCACTTGGGTTTAAATAAATGCTTCCATCTTCTGCTATAGCTCCTACTGCATATTCGGGGTTATGCGGATGCCCCAGTTTACGAGCTACCAGCAAAGAGAAGTCAGCATCTAAATGCCGGGCAACATAATAAGCTGTTTCTGCACCTCCTCTTGGTATCCCTAACACGATGGCGCCTTTCCCTTTATACTTCTCCAGCGCTTCTGCCAACTGTAAAGCAGCATCTTTCCGATCCCTGAACATCGCCTGAATTTAACCAATGTTTATACTTCCGATACTTTACCAATTCCTAATAAAGCCACAATGGCTCTTACCGTTTTGTCCTCTTCTTTTTTACGATTGTAATTTGAACAGGTACACCGGTTGCATCAACGCGTTGGGTTGGTAGCAGATTAAGTATAGTTACTTACCCAATGGTGCTGGGCTACATTTTGCTTTTAACCAGAAGCTCCTTCTTTTCCTGTTTTGCTACATACGGGAAGTGGCTTTTATACTTGTTTAGTCTGCTCTCGAATACATGCCAGAAAAAAGCACTTAACAGCAGCAAAAGAACTGTATAAACAAAAAGTAACCCGCCAGCACCAATCATCTCCTCAGCATTAATATGGTAATGTCTCAAGAGTTTAGTAACAAAGTAGGGAACAAAGTTGTGCAGCAGGTATAAACCATAACTGATGCGGCCTAAATAAACCATTGGCTTTGCCGCAAGTAAACTGCCGGCCGTTCCTGCAAATCCATGTGCCGCCCCCATCGTCAGGCTGATGAAAAGGAAAATGATTGCAAACTCCTTCAGCACGGCCACTCCCGGACTAAAAGAAAATAAGTGAGGTACAAACTGGAAAAAAGAGAAAACTATTAACCCGGCTATACCTGCTCTCTGCACCCAAACCCCAAAGGAGTTGCGCCAGCTTACATTTTCTTTGAACCTGCTGCTTTTCTCAACTATAGCTAACAATGCCCCGGCACCTAAAAAATGAAAAGAACTGATAGGTAATACGCCCAACCTGCTCCCGCCTATCTCAAGGAAAGCACACGTCAGTTTAAATAGCGGGGCCAGCAGTATAAATCCTATAACTGTAGAGGTAAGGTATCGCTTAGGGGTGAAAAGGATTACAAACGGCCATAGGAGGTAAAATTGTTCTTCTACAGCCAGAGACCACAAATGAGAAGCTTCTCCTATCCAATGGCCCTCCAAGAAAATAGCAATGTTTGAAAGATAACTCAGGTGCCATGGCAAGTATAACAGCATGTTATGAGACCCGAGCAGAGTGGTAAGCAGAATCACAAGGTAAAACAACGGGAAAATACGAAGCAGGCGGCGGGCATAAAAACTTTTAATGATTTGCCCTTTACCGGCACCCACCTTTTCGGCTTTTGTACGGGCATCTAACAAAATGCCTGTTATCAGGTAGCCACTCAACACGAAAAAGAGCTGTACGCCAAGGCCGCCCAAGCCCATTTCCTTTACTTCCGGGGTCCAGTGAAAAAGTATAACCATTGCCACTGCAATTGCCCTGAGCCCATCCAGTTGCACCATGTAACCTGGTGCTGTATGCTTGCTATTCATAAAAACTGCTTTCCCTATACGCTGCTCCCACCACTTAACCTTTTAGAAAGCAGGCCGCAAAATTACAAAAAAGGAACAGTTTAAAGTTGACAAAACCTGAAGATGATCTTCTGATGTTGTGAGAATTTTGAAGCTTGCCTTTAAACAGAATCAGGGCAGCAGGTAATCCGGAACAGAAATCTTGAAACGTTCTTGAAGTAAACAAGGTATCAGTCCACCATATAAGCTATGGTTTATATGCATTAAATTTGCCGCTTTAATTCGTTTCCGGCCACTCACGCACAGATAACATGATAATAAGACCAAAACTTAACTGGCTAAGGATGCTTTTTGTTTGGCGGGGATCTGTTCTGAAAGAGATACTTCCGAGGCTTATTACATTGTTTGTGCTTTCGCTGCTGGTTGTATACCTGCGTGGGAAGTTGTTCGATTTTAAAATACCTCTTAACCCTGCACCATTTACCTTGATAGGCATTGCTCTAGCTATATTTCTTGGCTTCCGGAACAATGCAAGCTATGACCGGTTCTGGGAAGGACGCAAACTATGGGGCGCATTGCTTAACGTTACCCGCTCACTGGCAAGGCAAAGCGCTACCATGAGCGGACTATCCTCAGACTCAAAAGAAGTCCACCACTTCATTCATCTGCTGATTGCTTTTACTTACTCCCTAAAGCACCAGTTAAGACTTACAGATGCAACAGAAGACATGCAACGGCTCCTGCCACTTCCGCTGGCCAGTGCTCTACAACAGGCCAGGTATAAACCCATCATGCTACTGAAGGAAATGGGGCTTTGGGTGCAGTACCGCAAACAGCAAGGAAGTATAGATACGATCACCCAGACAGCCTTTGACAATAATTTTAACCAGCTTTCAGATATTGTGGGTGGTTGCGAACGAATTGCCGGCACTCCTATTCCGTATCCCTACAGTGTATTATTGCATCGTACAGTATATGCTTTTTGCTTTTTGCTGCCTTTTGGTCTGGTAGACAGCATCGGGTGGATGACACCTTTCTTCGTGGTTTTTGTAGGCTATACTTTTATGGCCCTGGATGCCATCATAAGCGAGATTGAAGAACCTTTCGGTATCGCCCCTAACGACCTTGCCCTGAACAGCATGAGCCAGATGATCGAAACCACTCTTCTGGAAATAATAGATCAGCCTGCACCCATATTCCCAGAAAGTAAAGATCCTTATATTTTAAATTAAGCAGCAGATAAGCTATTGGTAATTACACGTTATCAGTTAACAATAGCCTAACTAAACTATAAGATAAGGCTTATCTCAACCTGTAAAAGTATAGATTAAGATTATTGGCGAAGGCTTTTTCGCTCAGGGTAAAATACCCGTTGCTGCTCACTGAGAAAGTAACCGCTTCTCCCTGTGGCTCCATGGTATAAGGCAGGTTGTTATAGTTCTTCTGCAGGGTCTGCTCTATCGGTTCGTTCCCTTTCCGTTCATAATGGTATAATTGCGTGTACGTCTTTATTATTATCTCTCTGCCATCATCAGACAAAGCTGCACTGACTACCCCATTGTAAGACAAAGAACCCACCAGCTCGGCTGTATTAGTGGCACTGGTATTACAAGGAAAGCTTATTTTATAGATCCTGGAGGTGTTATCTCTTTTGGTAATGATATAAATATTTTTGCTTGCATGGTCTACCAAAAAAGCTTCTGCATCGTGGGCGCCATCCGGGTAGGTAAATTTTATACTTGTATAACTCTTAACTGTATCAGTGGAGGCATCCGGTTCCCGGAATTTATAGATCGTGTTCACTTGGTTTACTTTTGTATTGTCGCCAATGTCAGCTATATACAACTCATTACCAGACAATAACATATCTTCCCAGTCCCGGTTAGTAGTACCTTTTAAGTAGATGGTTTTCGCAAGCTCGCCGTTATGACGCAGTAAGTATAACTGGGCAGGGTTGCCCCCGTCTTCGTGCGCCCATAAATAACCCGGGTTTACTTTACTATCTGCAATACCAGAAGTTTCTGCCAATAGTGGTGTTACAGGTGTAATTACAGGAATATTATTGATCGCTTTTGTTTCAGCGGGTATTTCCTCTTTTGTGCATCCCAGCAAAAAAGAAAACATACATACTGCGACGACCTGGGTTATACTTAAAAGTTGCCTCATACGCACAAAGTTTCAACAATCACTCTTTATTCGGTACCTACCATTCCTACTGAAGAGCATGGTAGTTCATCAGATTTTAAACATTCTGCAAGGCTTTATAAGCAGCTTACTTCTCACCTGCAGAAATCTTCCTTGCTACAAAATCCCGAAAAAGAAAGTTCGTTGGCTGGCTCGTAAGTCCGATAAAAGTTAAAAGCCACTTCACCGGGCTGATGAAGTGGCTTTTAAAGGATAGGTGTTTTTTTAGATTGGTGTATGCTAAGACTTAAGAAAGTAAGACTTTAGCTGGAACAGCATTTTTGTAACTTTATAGTTACCAGCCGGGCTACTGTCCTTCTTTATCTTTCGGAGGATTGATCATGATGTGAGCGCCGTGTGTTCCGGGGTTCATTATCCAGGGCATAGCCGGACCTTCAGGCTTCAGGGGCAGGCCGGTACTTTCTGCGGTAGCAAACGGAATATATACTACATAGCGCAGGTAACCATTCTTTACTTCACCGGTTGCAGCATTAAAGTCATCATCAGAAGCAGTATAAACAAAGAGCGTTGTTGGTTGTCCGGGCATCTTAAGTTTACCACTTTTTACTTCCTTTTCGCGGGCGGCAAATATTTCCTGCGCTGCCTTTCCTGCTTTCCGCAGTTCCCGTCCACGGGCCATAAACGGATTCAGGTCGCGGTGGTAACAAGATACAGAGAACCCTTTCTGCTTAGGGTTATCCGCAAGGCAGATCATTTCGTTGGTACCTTTTCGCAGCTGTGTAAACTCCCCTTTCTGGTTATACCCATACACGGTAGCCCCTGCCCTTTTATCTGATGGGGCAGCCAGTACAGCGGCTTTAATTTGTATTTCCGGTGCTGGTATATTTGTCTTTGTTTGCCCTGTAACACTTATTGTGGTTGCAGCCATTATAGCAATAAAAAGTAGTGTTTTTTTCATGCCTGTATAGTTTAGGTAGTACATTTTAACAGAGATTCCTCTGATAACTAAATAAGATATAACGTGCAGCAGTACGTAGGTACAGTGCAGCATCCTTACCAGATAAAAGCTTTACCAGCCCCTCGCTTTCAGAAGTTTATCAGTGCTTTAACTTTTACCTATACCTGCCATAACTTTTTAGAGTTATACGTGTAATCACTGATTATCAATGTGTTTAGTTATTCAGCTTATACTTCTGGATATTTCTGCTCCTATATGAGGAAAGGGCCATACTTTATAGTTAACGGGATTACACTTTACCGGCTGCTCGCTGCTTTCTTGCTGTTACTGCTGCTCTTTTACAAAAGGCTGGACTTATTTAAGTGGCTGCTGCCCCTTAGTTTTTTTACAGATGCCATTGATGGTTTTCTGGCGCGTAAGTATAAAACAGCAAGTATTCTAGGCTCTAAGCTCGACTCGATAGCAGATCAGTTTACGATTATTGCTGCAATTGCCGGTATGTTTATTTTTAGAGGGGATTTTGTACGGGAAAACGTAGCTGTTATAGCCGTTGTGCTTGGCTTATACTTTATCCAGACAGTTTTAGCCCTGATCCGTTACAACCGGATAAGTAGTTTCCATACCTACCTGGCTAAAATAGCAGCCATACTTAGCGGAATTTTCCTGATACTGCTATTCTTGCTGCCTGAGCCACTTTACCCGCTGTTCTATGTAATGGCCATACTTACAGGTATAGAATTGCTGGAAGAGATCATACTTGTGTTTGTGTTACCGGAGTGGCAGGCAGATGTTAAAGGGCTTTACTGGATTTTACAGAAAAAGAGGTGATACCATTTAGCACACCTGATTTTTGATTCTTGTTCAGGAAATTGCTGCCCCCGGCCCCTGCACACCTGCAGGTTGTTTTACTAATGGCTGAAGCTCCTGTTCTGCCTGTACCATATTCTCTACTCCTCTGAAGAAGGCGTCCGGGTTAAAGGAAATACTATCAATGCCACTCTCAACCAGGAACGTCGCATACTTCGGATAGTCGCTTGGTGCCTGCCCGCAAAGCCCAACTTTTGTACCTGTTTGCTTGGCTTTTTGTATAGTCATTATAATCAGTTGCTGCACCGCCGCATCAAAAGGGCTGAAGATACCACTCAGTAACCCGGAATCCCTGTCTGCACCTAATGTGAGCTGGGTCAGGTCGTTCGATCCGATAGAAAAACCATCAACTATCTCCGCAAATTCTTCGGCAAGCAGGGCATTACTTGGTATCTCCACCATCACGTAAATTTCCAGGCCATTCTCTCGGCGCTGCAGGCCATACTTAGCCATAAGCTCAATTACCTTTTTACCTTCTTCAACGGTCCTGCAAAACGGGATCATCAGCTTCACATTAGTCAGCCCCATTTCATCACGCACCTTTTTCATGGCACGGCATTCCAGTTCAAACCCGTCCTGGTACAGCGGGTGGTAATACCGCGACGCGCCGCGTAACCCTATCATTGGGTTCGATTCCTGGGGCTCAAATTGCCTGCCTCCAACCAGGTTGGCATACTCATTAGATTTAAAGTCGCTCATCCTGACAATCACATCTTTCGGGTAAAAAGCAGCCGCAATAGTGGCTGTGGCTTCAGCCAGCTTCTCAATAAAGTAATCTTCTTTGTTTGGATAATGGTGCGTCAGCTTTTCTATTTTTTCGCGGGTTTCTTTGTCGGCTATACTTTCAAAGTGCTTTAGTGCCATGGGGTGTATCTGTATTGCATTGTTAATAATAAACTCCATGCGCATCAGCCCCACCCCATCGTTTGGCAGAAAAGAATATTTAAATGCCTGCTCCGGATCGCCAAGAATAAGCATGGCTTTGGTATGTGGCCTTTCCAGCTTGCTCAGATCTATTTTGTGTTCCGACCATTTCAGGCGGCCTTCATACACGTAGCCTGTTTCACCGTCAGCTGTCGAGATAGTTACTTCCTGCCCGTCTGTTATAGTTTGGGTAGCGTTGTTTGTTCCTAACACGGCCACAGCGCCCACTTCACGGGCTACTATGGCAGCATGGCTGGTACGGCCACCTTGTTCTGTTACAATAGCGATGGCTTTTTTCAGTATCGGGTCCCAGTCCGGGTCTGTTTTTTGGGTAACTAATACCTCCCCTTCCTGTAGTTTGTCTATTTCGCTGGGTGAGTGAAGTATACGGGCTATACCTGTTACAATGCGGTTGCTCAAGCCTATACCCGCACAAAGTATCTTCCCTTTTTCCTGGAGCGTGTATTCTGTAAAGAATGCCTGGTTCTTGTGCTGGCTCTGCACCGTTTCGGGCCTTGCCTGCACTATAAACAATTCCCCGGTTATACCATCTTTTGCCCACTCAATGTCCATAGGCTTCTGGTAATGTGTTTCTATCTTTTGTGCCCACCTGGCAAGTTGCAGTACTTCTTCATCGGCCAGTATAAATTGCTCCTGCTTCTCTTCGGGAGTATCCAGGTTAACAATTGCATCAGCCGGGCTTTGGAGCTCAACTGCATTATTTTCAGCATACACCATAGTTTTAAGTTTGCTGCCCAGCCTATGTGAGATAATAGGTTGTCTGGCTACGTCGAGCATTGGTTTAAACACGATGAATTCGTCTGTATTTACGTTGCCCTGCACTATATTCTCACCCAACCCCCAGGAACCGGATATAACAATCGCATTCTCAAAACCTGTATCTGGGTCCAGGGTAAAAATGACGCCGGAACTGGCTAAATCCGAACGAACCATCATCTGAATACCAACCGATAACGCCACCTGCATATGTTCAAACCCATTATCAATTCTATACTTTATTGCCCGATCTGTAAACAACGAGGCGTAGCTGTGGTGGCAGGCTTTATACAGGTTTTGCAGACCACGCACGTTTAAGTAGGTCTCCAGCTGGCCCGCAAAGCTGGCAGTAGGTAAGTCTTCGGCAGTGGCACTGCTCCTTACAGCCAGAGAAATATCTGTTCCATACCGGGAAACCAGGTAGTTATAGCCTTTTTCAATTTCCTGTTGTAACTCAATTGGTAATTTGGCTTCAAGTATAAGCGCTCTTGCCTTTTGCCCCACATCTGCCAGGTTATTGAAGTGCTCCCGATCCAGCCCGGCCAGTACTTGAGTTAACTCCTCCCGCAAGTTATTCTGGTCAACAAAAAACCAGTATGCATCAGCAGTGGTCGCGTAGCCATCCGGCACTTTTATACCTGCAGGGTTCAGTTGAGTATACATCTCACCCAACGATGCATTTTTACCTCCTACTTTACTTAGGTCCTGGTAACTGATATCTTTAAAAAACTTAATGAAAGGTGCCATATGAGAATACTGGGTAATAACTACTAAAGTGTAATGTAAAATCAGTAAGGATGATCTGTAATGGGAAGGGCAGCCCTTTAGTACAACAGGTGATACATTAAAAAGCAGGTAGAAACTATACTTTAGGGTGAATTGCTTCTACCTCATAAAGTGACGGTTACCATGCCATCAATCTACAGACCAATAAGTCATTGTTAATCAATGTTAATCTTACGCTCAGCTCTTTCTTTTATACCAAGCATCATTCTGCGCTCCATTATAAAATGTATCGGGTCGAATAGCAGGAAGAGCAGCATGCGTTTTAGCCACCCCTCTTTTTGCCCATGAGAACGAATGATGAAACGAGTAGTATGCGCATCCAACGGTTGAAGTACAAAAGCACCCCAGCCCTGTAATACTATAAAATGATTTTCTTCCAGCGCTGTCACGCGCAGCAGTGTTTTGTCGCCGTATACTTTTCGGGAGCCAAGCCTGATGGTGTCACCGGCTTTCAGGTGTTGCCATTCCGGTACAATACTATCAGCATTATGAATATCTGCCCGCACAAGGTTTTCCAGGAAAGAGTAACTATAAAATCCGGCCCGGTCCTGCCCTATCTGCACCAGCCAGGCCCATACTTCCGTTACAGGTGCATGTATGGTAATGGCATGATGTGCAGACGCATGGTCCATTAATTCATCTCCGGGCAAAGGCTGTAGCTGCTCTTCTTTAGTACTCCCCCAGTTAACATACTTCCTCCTGAAAATGGCAACAACGGCTACATAAGCAACTAGCGCAGCTATTACCCACTTACCGGAACTGTTAGATCTTCTCCCGCCCATCTGTACTACTATATACTTTAGGTTCAAACACCATCAGGCCTAACTTCTTTTACTAAACCTAAGCGCTGATAGCCAGTAAAGCATGGCTTACTTTTATTAGCTTACGTATTATTTATAAAACAATAGTTATAATATACCATAGAATATTCATCATTATTTTACAGCAGTCGCAGACTTCCCTCACCCTACTTCCTGCAAGTTGTTTCTAAATAAAAAGCGTTAAAGCAGGTAATAATTTCTAACCTAAAAGACTTACTATGGAAAAACCGTTTCAGGATAAAGTTGCCATTGTAACAGGTGGGAGCTTTGGTATTGGTAGAGCAACGTCCATTTTGTTTGCACAGCGCGGAGCAAAAGTAGCTGTTGTAGATTGGGTGGAAGACCCGGAAACAGTAAATAATATTAAAGTTGCCGGCGGTGAGGCTATTTTTATAAAGTGTGATGTGTCGAAAGACAGTGATGTCCGGAATATGGTAGAACAAACTGTAAGCACCTTTGGCCGATTAGACTACGCTTTCAACAATGCTGGTATTGAAGGTGCTTCCGCACCCACACACGAAGCTACTGAAGAGAATTTTGAGAAAGTGATAGGTATTAACGTGAAGGGTGTGTGGCTCTGTATGAAGTATGAGATCTCGCACATGCTGCAACAAGGCAAAGGAGCTATTGTTAACTGTTCCTCCATCGCCGGAGTGATCGGTTTCCCGGGAATCCCTATTTATACTGCATCGAAGCATGCAGTTATTGGCCTTACCAAAACTGCTGCCCTGGAGTATGCTCAATCTGGTATCCGGGTAAATGCTGTGTGCCCCGGCGCTATACAAACAGCCATGATCGATCGCTTTATGGAAAAAAACAAAGTTTCGAAAGAGTCTATGGTTGCGGGAGAACCTATGGGCCGTTTTGGTGAACCGGATGAGATTGCAGAGGCCGCTATCTGGCTGTGTTCTGATGCTTCTTCCTTTACAACAGGCCATGCCATGGTGGTAGATGGAGGCTGGGTAGCTCGTTAGCAGAAGAATTTATACTAGAACTATGGCTGTAACCCCAAACTTACAGGATTATACTTCTGTCACCGCTGGTTTCAGTTGGGAAAAGGAACAGTCTAGCCTAACCGGTTTACCAAACAACCAGGGCCTCAACATTGCACACGAGGCCATTGACCGACATGCCACAAGCGAATTAAAGGATCAGGTTGCCTTCCGCTTTATTCATAAAGACAGGTCTGTAATGGACTGCACCTACAAAGATTACCTGGAGCTGACCAACCGGTTTGCCAATGTACTGGGGGAGTTAAATGTAAACAAAGGTGATCGGATTTTTTCATTTCTGGGCCGGATACCAGAGCTATACTTTGCGGCGCTGGGTACATTAAAGAAAGTAGCCGTTTTCTGTCCGCTGTTCAATGTATTTGGGCCGGAGCCAGTGTTTCAGCGCCTGAGTCGTGGCGATGCTAAAGTATTGGTTACTACCAAAGATTTGTTTGAGAAGAAAGTACGCCAGTTGCTGGAGCGGCTGCCGGAGTTAAAATATGTATTACTGACGGACATAGACCAAGATGAAGATGAACAGATCCGCTCACTGCCCCGCCTGATGGAACAGGCTTCGGATGAGTTCATCATCCCCCCTACCGACCCTGAGGACCCGGCGCTGCTGCACTTTACAAGCGGTACCACCGGCATGCCCAAAGGTGCCTTGCACGTGCACAAAGCTGTGCTGGTACATTACGTAACCGGTAAGTATGTGCTCGACTTCCATCCAGGCGATATCTACTGGTGTACCGCTGATCCGGGCTGGGTAACCGGTACTTCTTATGGCATTATCGCTCCGCTTGTGAATGGTGTAACAAATGTAGTGGATGAAGAAGAGTTTGATGCCACACGATGGTATTCTATACTGGAAGAACAGAAAGTCAACGTCTGGTATACTGCTCCCACCGGTATCCGCCGCCTGATGCGCATGAACATCAACCCACGTGAAAAGTATAACCTCGAGAACCTGCGCCTGATGCTGAGTGTGGGCGAACCGCTGCACGCAGAGGCTGTAGTATGGGGTGAGAAAAACTTCGGTATGCCTTTCCTGGATAACTGGTGGCAGACTGAAACCGGTGGTATTATGATCGCCAACTATAGGGCGATGCAGGTAAAGCCCGGCTCTATGGGTAAACCACTGCCAGGTGTAGAAGCAGCTATTGCCGAGGTAATCGATGACAGTTTCAGAATTATTGAGGAACCTGACAAAGACGGGCACCTGGTACTAAAGCGTGGCTGGCCCTCCATGTTTCGCACTTACCTGCACGACGAAGAACGCTATAACAAAAGCTTCCACGGCGACTGGTACATTACCGGTGATCTGGCCAAACGCGACACAGAGGGATATTACTGGTTTGTTGGCCGTGCAGATGACATCATCAAAACTTCCGGCCATATGGTGGGACCTTTTGAAGTAGAAAGCGCGCTGATGGAACACCCAGCCATAGCCGAAGCCGCTGTTATCGGTAAACCCGATCAACTGATAGGAGAACTGGTAAAAGCTTTCATTGTGCTGAAACCGGAACAACACGCTGATGAGAACCTGAAGATGGATATCACAGCACATGCCCGGAGAAAGCTAGGTCCTGCTGTGGCACCTAAAGAAATTGCTTTCATAGATAATTTACCAAAAACCAGAAGTGGCAAGATATTGCGCAGGCTACTAAAGGCTCGTGAACTCGGTTTACCGGAGGGGGATTTGTCGACGCTGGAGCAGCCGTGATAAAAGCTGGCGCGGGTTTATCATATAGTTGTATTTATAATCCAATTGGGCCGGAGGCCCAAACTATAGCAGGCACGAGCGTGGACGCTCACACCATTATTTGTCATACTCATGGAACAACAACCGCTGCAAAATATAAATCTAAACCCAGAGCAAGCCAAAAAACTGCTCTACCAGATGCTGCTTATCCGCAGGTTTGAGGAGAAGTCGGCGGAGATGTATACCAAGGAGAAGATCCGTGGTTTTCTGCATTTGTATGTTGGCGAAGAGGCGGTAGCCGTGGGTGTGATGCAGGCGCTACGGCCGGAGGATAATGTACTGTGCACCTACCGGGAGCATGGTCATGCGCTGGTGCGCGGCTTGGAACCAGGAGTGATCATGGCGGAAATGTATGGCAAACTGGAAGGCTGTAGTCGTGGTCGCGGTGGCTCTATGCACCTGTTCGATGCTAAAACAAAGTTCTATGGCGGAAATGCGATTGTAGCTGGTCACCTGGCGATGGCAGTTGGGTTGGGTTTGGCAGACAAGAAGATGAAACGAAATCAGATCACCTGTTGCTTTTTTGGCGAAGGCGCCATGGCCGAAGGAGCTTTTCACGAAGCCATGAACCTGGCGGCGCTCTGGCAGGTGCCGGTGCTGTTTATTTGCGAAAACAACCTGTACGCCATGGGCACTGCCATAAAGTATACCCACGCCCAAACCGATCTGGAGAAGAAAGGAGCCGCTTATGGTATAGCTTCTGCTTCGGTAGACGGCATGGATCTGATGGCGGTGATGCAGGCCGCCAACACGGCGGCTGAAAGTATACGCCAGACGGAGCAGCCATACTTTCTGGTTTGCAATACCTACCGCTTCCGGGCGCACTCTATGTTCGATGCTGAATTATACCGTGAGAAAAGCGAAGTAGAAGAATGGAAAAAACAAGACCCTATAACTGGCTTCTTTAAGTACCTAACACAACAGCAGATTCTTACTGATCATAATTATAAAGAGTTGGAAGCACAGGTAGAGCAGGAAATAAACAAAGCTGTTGAGTTTGCCGAAACCTGCAACTGGGAGCCGGTGGAGGAACTTGCAAAGTATACTTACAGCGAAAGATAAAACCTATGCCTGGTCAACTGATCACATACCGCGAGTGCCTGAAGCAAGCCATACGGGATGCCTTGCTGGGTGATGAACGAGTGTTTGTAATGGGTGAAGATGTAGGGCGATACGGAGGCGCTTTTGCAGTGAGCAAGAACCTGTTACAAGAATTCGGATCGGAGCGTATCATGGACACACCTTTGTCGGAGGCAGGTTTTGTGGGTGCAGGCATTGGTGCTGCCCTGGGCGGCATGCGGCCAATTGTAGAGATCATGACCGTAAACTTCAGCCTGCTGGCTCTTGACCAGATCGCCAACAATGCTGCCACGCTGCTGCATATGTCGGGTGGGCAGTTTAATGTGCCGCTGGTGATACGCATGAGCGCCGGAATTGGCAGGCAATTGGCCGCGCAGCACTCGCATAGTTGGGAGCCGCTGTTCGCACACCTGCCCGGTTTGCGCATACTATCAGCGGGCACTCACGAAGACGCCCGTCACATGCTCGCCCCTGCCCTTGCCGACCCGGATCCGGTCATCATCTTCGAATATACTTCGCTGCTAAACCTGGAAAAAGAGCTGCCAGAAAATATAAGCCAAGTAGATGTCAGCAAAGCTAAAGTTCGGCGCGAAGGCAAGGATATTTCCATCATCACCTATGGTACCGGTGTGTACAAGGCTTTAACTGCTGCCGAAGAGCTGGCGGCCTCAGGGATAGATGCCGAGGTGTTAGACCTGCGCGTGCTGCGTCCGTTAGACGATGAAACTATACTTGCTTCGGTTACTAAAACCAACCGCGCGTTTATAGTGGAAGATGCCAGCAGATCGGTGAGCATATCATCAGAAGTGAGTGCCCGCATTATGGAGCGCTGCTTTTACGACCTGGATGCGCCGGTGCAGCGGCTGTGCGGAGCCGAAGTGCCTATCCCCTATCCCAAGCATTTAGAAGACGCCGCCGTGCCTCAACCAGCCCAGATTGTATCCTCCATCAAAACCATGCTGCAACATGCTTGAATATAAAATGCCTAGCCTCGGTGCCGATATGGAAAGCGGCTTTCTGCGTGAGTGGCGTGTAAAGGCCGGCGACAAGATCCGTAAAGGAGACATCATTGCTGAAGTGGAAACGCAGAAAGGCATTGTAGAGATCGAAGTGTTTGATGAAGGTATAATTGGTGAACTGCTGGTTCAGGCAGATGAACAGGTACCCGTAGGAAGAACTATGGCAACTATACTTACCGAAGAAGAAGCAGGCAAAGCAGCAACTGTACCGACAAAGGCTGCCGCCCCTTTAATTGAAAAAGCTGTAGCACCACCACACCACATACGCGCCTCACCGCTGGCCAGAAGAATTGCTTCTGAGAAAGGAATTGATATTGCCACTATACATGGTACGGGCCCAGACGGAGCTGTTACAAGGGAGGATGTAGAGCACGCCATAGCTGCACAAGTTGCTCCTCCAGCAACGATGTCAGAAAAACCTGAACTGAGTAAAGAAGCTGCGCCCGCAAGACCGGAAGAAAAGCCTGTTACTCCAGCGATAGAAGTTCCGCCAGCTGCCCCTAAAGAACCTCCTAAAGCACCGGTCGCCTCAGCTGAAACTATACGCATGGCCGTAGCCGCTGCCATGAGCAAATCGAATCGGGAAGTGCCGCATTATTACCTCGAAACTAAAACTGACATGCAACCTGCGCTTACCTGGCTGACAGAAGCAAACAAGCAAAGGCCGGTAAAAGAGCGGTTACTACCGGCGGTGCTGCTGATAAAAGCTGTAGCAAAAGCTCTATCTGATGTGCCAGACCTGAATGCCTGGTGGGAAAACGGGCTACAGCGAAAGGAAAGTATAAATGTGGGCTATGTGGTAGCATTGCGGACAGGTGGCATTATGGTACCGACTATACACGATGCCGATACAAAATCGCTGGATGAAGTCATGCTGGCGCTGAACGACCTGATTCCGAGAGCACGTGCCCTGCGGTTGCGTAGCTCTGAATTAGCCGACTCTACTATCACCGTTACCAGTTTGGGCGAAGGCGGCGTGGAAACTGTTTATGGTGTGATTTACCCTCCGCAGGTGGCCTTGGTTGGTTTTGGTGGCATAACTGAACAGCCCTGGACTGAGAACGGCATGCTGGCTGTGAGGCCTGTACTCAAAATCACACTCGCCGCTGACCACCGCGCCTCCGACGGCAGCACCGGCAGCCGCTTCCTTACCGCCATCAAAAATTACCTGCAACAACCTGACAAACTATGACACAGGAAGAGATAAAGCAGGCGCTGCTCCTGCGCCTAAAAAGTATAGCGCCCGACACCGAGCCGGCACAACTGCAACCCGACGATAATATCCGTCTAACCCTAGGTATAGACTCGTTCGATTACCTGCAATTTATTGTAGCGCTGGATGATCAGTTTGGCATTGATACACCGGAAGAGGATTACAGTAAGATTCAGACGCTGAAGGAGCTCACAGAGTATGTGGAAGCTAAGGTGAAGAAGTAATGAGTACAAATTCAACTGTTTCACGAAACTGGTTTGGCACAAAAACAGAAGCGGGATGATCATTTTTATACTTAGATCATCAATGGTGATAAATAAAAATCAATTATAAATTGATGACTTCCTGCTGATTTCATGGTTTACCACCACTCCTAATTCTTAACTTCAAGGGTACCTACCTTTGGTAAAATCTGGATCACAAATCTACGATCGCGGATATCACCTTTACGGCCTGCACCTTCAAAGCCGCTTCCGGCAGCAATAAGCTCTATTCTGTCTTTAGGAAATTTTATACCGGCACTTTGCCAGAACTTAAGAAGTGATAGTGCACGCTGGTAACTTAACTGAAGTGCATATTCCCGCTGCGTAACATTACGGGGGTCACCAGCCGGAAAACTGGCAGCGCGCCCATCAATTACGATCAGGTATTTTACATCTTTCTCGTCTATCGAATTGATGACCTGGCTCAGGTTCTGGCCTGCCCTGCGTAGTGGTACCCGCGAACGCTCAGGTATAACAGCACTGCTTTGTTCGAACAGTACATCAACTAATAACTCGTGGCGTTTATACTTTTCATTGTACTGGAAATAGTCGTCATCCAGGCGGGCGAGAGCGGCCTTTATTTCATCCAGTTTGCGCTTTTCCTGCACTTCAACCTGCAGCCTGGCAATGTTCTCACGGTTCTCCTGGTCTTTGCCTTCAAACATTTTATAGCTCAACACAAAAAGCACCAGCATCACCAGGAAAAGCACTGTCATCAGGTCGACGTAACTGGGCCAGAAAAAGTCTCTGCTCTCCTTGCTCATACTTACCTCCTGCTATTCCCGCCACCGAATATTTTACCAAGCGCCGCTTTAAAAGGACCAGGTTCCATACTTTTCAACATCAATGTGTTTAGGGTATGTATCTGCTGCAGTAACTGCTGCTGAATAACAGCATCTGCTTCCATTTTCTGGAGCAGGCGTTCGTTTGTCTGGCGTATCTCACCGGATAGTTGCTGTTGTGTGGAGTTAAGTCTTTCCTGCTGCTGATTCAGGTTCTCGAAAGGCTGCATGTAATCCAGGATGCGCTGGTAAATGTTGTCTTCGTTCAAGTTCCTGAAATGCTCCTGCCACTTTTCGTATGCATTCTGTGCATCGCGTTCCTGGTGTTGCAAACGTGCCTCCATCAGGTCAGTCAGGCGCAGTGCCGCTTTATCAAAATACTGCTCTATCCGAGAGCCAATATCTTGTAATTCGCGTTCGTGCTGCCCAAAGAAATTAACCTGCCGTTGAATGGATTCGTCGTGTTTTTGCAGGTAGCCCGGCACCTGGTCAAAGCCTTCCTGCAGGCTGGTTAAGCGGCCAAGTACATCACTAATCGTATGAGTTAGTTCCGCACCTTTCTGCACCGATTCGTTTAGCGCCACCTGGTACTGCATAAAGTTCCTGAACAACTGCTCGCTTTCCTTCATCTTATCGAACACCTGCAGGTTAGCATTCGCCATCTGCGTGAAGCCAATTTTATCCAACTTCTCAATAAATTCTTTTTGGGTGCTGATGTTTTCGGTAAGGGTATCAACTATAGGCCGGAAGCCCAGTACTTTGTCGAGGAAATCTTTATTAAACGAATCCAGCACTGATTTCAGGTTGCTTAAGCTAGCAGCCATGTCAGAGTTCAGCTTTGGCAGCAGGTGCGTTTGCAGGAAAGTATAATAATCATTTTGGCGTCTGTCTCTTATACTTCGGGCATTCTTCAAGGCATGATTTCCCATCAACGTAAGCAATAAACCACAGAAGCTACCGGCCATGGCAATCATCACCCCAAACAGAAAAGAAGGAATGTTCTGATCAGTTATAAAAGAGCCTGCCGTACCATCATCTGAAGTAAAACCCGACCAGATCAAACTCGACAAACCGATAATGACACCTGAAAAAGTACCCAGCAAACCAATGTATAGCGGTGTAGTAATGGTAGACTGTACTTCTGCATCCAGGGCTTCGGAGTAGCGCTCCGACACATCTTTCAAAATATCGAAATCAGCAGCTGCACCCTTATTACGTTTCAGGTACTCGTTGGTGTTTTTGATGATCTTACTGAACGTCTCAGACGGATTCCGGACTTCGATCAGATCTATAGTTGCAGCACCTTTCCCACCCGAAGCCACTGTACTTACCAATGCATCCGGATCGCCCTGCACCAGGTAAATATTATGCCCCATTACAAGCTTATCAAACTTTTCGCGGGCAATAGTATAAGCCGGCACCGGACCACCTTTCGCTTCAATGTGCAACAGGTCGTTCTCTACAGAAACTATCCGCTTTACAGTTGGGTTGGATGGCGTAAATTCGCGGAAAGGTTTGCCTGCCAGGAGTGCCGTCCATAGTAGTTCAGTAGTCTGAGTTGCGGTGGTAACTTTTGGCGCAGTATGATCGAGCAATGATTCCGTTACGGATAGTTGTTCTTCGGAAGGAAACAGGTTCTTGATGAGCTCAATTTTAACCTTGTTATTCCTGTATACATAAAACTGGTAACCAAGTATAGCAAGTACTAAAAGTGCTTCAAAAATAAATATACCTTCCATGTAAGCGGGTTATCTGAAATCGATTCTGGCTTTCTCCTGTATTCTCCAGCCGTTGTTTACTTTAGCCAGCACGCCATCCTGCTGCTGCACTATCCTGGATACCATGCGGTTCGATGGCTTCTCAAAATCAAAGGCATTCTCCAGGCGATCTATACCTTGTGAGATAACAAAAGCATGATTTCCCCCCAGATTAAAACGGTAACGCGTCATGTTGCTGCCATCAGCCGGGGTATCAATTTCAATATAACTATCAGAATCGGGTCGCAGCTGCAACTGGTGCTGACGTATCACCCCGTCTTCCGGAATAATAGCGTATAAGATTCCTGATTCTGCAAGAACTTCCGACTCAGCCTCCGGCATAGGTGCTGGCTGGCTTAATCCGGCTTCCTGTTCCAGTTCATCCAGCAGATCGCTACCTGCTATTTCAAGTCTGATACCATTTGAGGCTGGTAGTTGCTGCTCTCTTTCTGGCTCATTATAGTTCATTCTTTCTCTTGGTTCGTTACGTCTGCGGTTCTCCTTTTTACGTTTCTGCTGCTCCGGCTGAAGGGTTTCCTGCTGTTGTGGGAGTTGTTTTTCCTGCGGACGTCTTTCCTGTAGTTGGCGATCTGGTTGTGGAGTTTGTCTTTCCTGTTGTGGCCTTTCCTGCTGAGGTTGTCTCTCCCGCTGTTTCTGACGTGGTTCCTGTCGCTCCGGTTGCTGCTCTTGTCGCGGCAGGTTTTTTCGGCCAGTCTCTGTTTGTTCTAAAGCAGGCTTAGTCCCACGATTAGAAGCGCTTTGTAGTTTATTCTGATTTGCCTCAAGGTATTTAATACGTTCCTTCAGCGACTCTATCCTTTTTGATAAAATATGATGGGTGCTGTTAGCCCTGAGAAAAGCAAAACCTGCTCCTGCCAGCGCTATTATACTTATTATAACTGCAATTGTAACCATCTATAAAATTGTTTTTCTGATTGAGAAGTAATGTCTTTTAAAGTATAAATATACCATCCACCATTCCTAACTATAATTTGCAGGAGTGATGGATGGTATACATTAGAACCTATGCACTTTAGGAAATAGCCGTTACCTGTGCCTGCTGTTTATACAGCTCTTTCGACAGCAAGTATAGCGACTGCTTGAGCGGCATGAAGAACATAGTCTCGTGCAGTTGCTCCCTGTCTGTCAGGCCACGTACAGTGTCTTCCAGAACCATCGTGTAGCTATCCTGCAGGTTCATGCGCATAAACTCCAGCACACGTCTTGGGTCCACTTCTACGCCCATCGAGCGCATCAGCGGCGAAATATCCGGATCGTCCAGTAGCATGGTCAGGCAGTTCATCACGTTGTCCATCACTTCCTGGCGAAGTTGCCCGGTGATCTGTGTCTTAGTTACTGGAGCAAGAGCGTCTGCAATGTTGGCCGAACCAGTAGGACGCATGATCGGGATGTTGGTCAGGTCGTTCAGGTCGGTTCCTTCCAATGCCATGGCACCGCCGTTGGCTGTTACCTGCTTCGGATTATCTACCAGTACCAACTTAAAATTAGCCGGTGGCTCCTGACCCGTTACCTTATGGAAAATAGCTTTGGCATAGCGCTCCACATTCGACAGGTTATTACCAGCACTCAAGAGCTTGATGTATAAACTACCGCGGCCGCTGAACGAGATGTAACGAGGCACTTTCACGTCTAATTGCTGCACCAGTTGTGCCAGGTGGTACATCAGCGAACCAAAGTGCAGGTAGAACATCAAACGCAGCTGACGCGCCTGCAGGAGCTGAGAACTATAGTTTAGCTCCTTGTCGTAGCTGAACAGCAAGGAGCTGATGTCGGCAGAGTTGAAATCCGGATTGTCCAGGGCTGTTTCCAGGAACTTACGGTATTCACGACCTTCTTCTGTTAAAGGTATGCGCAGCACATGATCTACCCCATACTGCAGCAGACCGTTGTCTTTCTGAGTCTTTACCGTAGCAAAGCCATCGCCCCACAGGTCGTTCCCAGCAAAGCGGAACGAGGAGCTATGCGAAGGTCTGCGGTTGGTGAACAGCAGCACGTCGGTCGTACCACCACCTATGTCCACGTTGATCAGGTTCTCGTCCTGGCTCGGCACCACCGCACCGGTCCTGGACAGGAAGTAAAACGGCGCTACCGACTCGGTAATGCACACGGTTGTTCTGCCATTCTTGAACACGTTGTTATACACGGTATCCCACACGTTCTGGAACATGTTGCGTGAGTATTCATCAAAGCTCAGCGGCGCAAACCACACGATCTTGGTGCTCGCCACGTTGCCATGGTTCAGTACCACCTTGTTCTTGATCAGCAGCATGATCTCGGTGAAGAACGCTTCAATACGGCGTTTGCCGGTGTTAGTCAGCGTCTCGCTCCACTTCAGATCGGTGTGGTAGGTCTGCTTGTACTGGTCCTGGTGCGTACCTTCGGTGTTGATCGAGAAACCGATGTTGATGTTACCAAACAGGTTCGTGATCTGGTTCTCAAAATCCAGCGACTCGCAGGTTGCCGTACGGGTTGGGAAGTTATATAAAGAGCCTCCAGAACCGATGATCAAAGGTATAAATTCGCGCTTGAGCAAAGTCTCCACAGCAAACAGACGGCCGAAGCCACGCTTGTGGAAACGCTGGTAATCTGTCAGCGAAGGATCGTCGGAAGGCTTGTTCAGCATAACCAATTGCTGGTCGTTAGCCGTGATAGAAAACTCACGCGGCGGCTGGTTAGCACCCGAAGTATAAGCAATGTGCGTGTTCGAAGTACCAAAATCGATAGCAAAGGTAAAGTTATGGATACCCTGCTGCATTTCCTGAAACTTCGGCACGATGAGCGCCTTGCCTGTGAAGTCTACACCGGCATGCGTAAACTCAGCATAATCAAAATGGGTACCACGTACTTCATAATAAGTGCTGCCAGCGCTGCTGTTACTCTTCTTGGTTCTACGATGTGCTGTAGCCGAAATAATACCGCCACCAGCTTCCAGTTGCTTGCCACCTACAAAGAAGCTGAGCGAGTGGTTCTTGTTTACTAGCAGCGGATCAATGTCTTCGTCCACCAGCATGACCTTGTAGAAGTCATTGTACTGCACCGCGTCGGTAAACTTGTAGAACGGAAACACACCCAGACCAATTCTGGATTTCAGGATATGGCCTTTTTCCGGAATCACGTTGCCATGCGCGTCTTTCGAGTTCAGCGGATTATCGTAGTAGCTGCGCTCGTACACCACATCTCCGCGCTCGGTCGGCACACGCAGCGTTACGCGCACGTGGTTCACATCGATGTGGAAGGTCAGGTGGTTGGACAGGTCTTCCGGGTTGAAGAACTGGAAGTATAAGCTGGTAACCGGCAGCAGGTAATTAAACGATTTCTCCGTTACGCCCGGCTGGTATACCACGGTACCGCTGTAGAAACGGTCGGTATTCACCTCGTAAGGCACCTGCACCAGCGTCTCCTGTAACAGGTCGTTGATGGTTAAGTATGGATAGTTGAACCCGACGCCCGGAAGTGAACGGTTCTCCAGTGGTTTTTCATCGTAATATCCGACTACCGTATTTACCGGCCAAGCCAGGTTATTTACATACTTTATATTCGGTGCCAGTCGCAGCTCAGGTTTTAGTACGATTGGTCGTTCGCCTGCAAAACCGGTATGGGTTGGGCGAATGAACAGATCGCTGCTCGTAACGGCTGTCTGATCTTTCTTCACCAGGAAGTTCAGGTGGCCGACATGTACCGGGTTCTGCTGGAAATCTACCAGTTGCAGATATTCAGAAGCAATGGCGTTCTGTCCTACATTACCGGCCATGTTGATCTTGCGCAGCAGGTTCTCGTCCAGTGAATTATACACCGCCGGAAATGCCTGGATCATCGCTGGGTTCGACACAAACAGCTTGTGCACATACTCCCTGAAATCCTGCTCACGGTCTTCCAGCGACACATAGTTATGGTCGAAGTAAGTACCGATGTTCTGCGCACGGTTTATACTTAATGGCTGCACGTTTGGCGCTACAAACAGGAAGGTCAGTGGTGATGTACCGCCGATCAGCTGCATGTGTCGGTCACCGCGTGGGCTTGTGGATTCGAAGAAGATCAGGAAAATATCATCGATGCCCTGGAAGCGGCTGTCGTTCATGAACAGCTCCAGCGTGCGGCCCAGCAAACTCGTGTTCGGGTTTGCCTGCATGGCACCCAGTTGCTGGTGCTTGTTCCAGCGACGGATTATGATCTTGTTGCCCGCCTGTGCGTAGCTCTGGTGGTTATAAAGCAGTTCCCACAGATCCCAGAAATGCGTCACAAATTTGTGATATACAGTATTTGTGTTGTTACCTGCTACACCACGCTTTACAAAGTCGAAAGCGGTTTCGAACAGGTGCATACGGGCAAACGGCGTAGGTATAGAAGCATTGATCTTCAAGGCTCTGCCACCGGCGCCATCGGTTATATCTTTAATCTCGGTGCTTGTGATCTGGCTGGTTTTAGCCCAGCCTTCCACGTTTGATCCGGTTTTATGTAGACGAAGTACTTTCGGCATGTTTGTTTCAGTTTGATTAAGTATTGTTTGCCTTTTATGGCGCGAGCGTCTTCGCTCGTGACTAACTATAGCTGGGCTTCTGGCCCTTAACTTTGTTTTCCGGATTTGCAATCCGAAAGAGAGAATTGTCCCCTTGAGGGGACTATAGGGGTGTTAAGTTCAGTTTTAGTTTCGATGCTTTGATTAGCAGCTACTACTCGTGCACGATTACACCCCTTTGGTCCCCTCAAGGGGACAATTTCACTAACTATACTTCAGCTTTTCCTCCACCAGGTTTTTAGTCGCAGTTTCGAATGCTTTTATAGTGGCCTTGAAAGCATCGCGGTCGGAGATGGATTCTGAGGCGCGGTTAAGCTCTTTGACAAAGGAGCCCTGGTGAATGCCCTTGTTCAGGAAACCGGTCTCGATCTGTTTGTCCGACACCATGCGGTTGAAGTCTGTTTCGTTCAGGTTCAGCGCAGCAAAAGTTCTTTCCTTGCGGCTAAGCTCACGCAGCCATGCCTGGTAACCGAACTCCGGATTTGTCAGGAACTTGTTCAGTTCGCGGAACACCGGTTCGTTACGGATAGCGCTGGTCAGATCCACACCTTTGGCATAAGCGGCTTGTGCGTCGCCTGGAAGGTGCGTAGTATAGTAGCGCTCAAAATAATGGAAACGGATCAACTGCTTGGCAATACGGTCCTTGGTCTCATTATCGAGGTGTTGGAACTGCACGTTGCTTATGTCCTCGCGGAGGCCATACTCGTGGTATACTTCATTACCCGAAAGCTCATTGTCGGAGTAATCCATAAAGTCTACGATTGCCAACGCGCTTAAAAGCTCTACTAAATGTGCGTCATTTCGCTGGCTGGCTCGGCCCGGGTTGTTCTCCATAGGCTTGTCCGGCGCGTCGCCCATGTAGTATACCGCATTCACGCCATTCAGGTGGTTTTGGTAATACGACAGCGCGTCTTTCGCTTTGGTAGTAAAGGTATTAGAATCGATAAAGTCGGCTTCTACCCCAGCAGCAGGTTGCTCCAAAGAAAAGTATGGCAACACCACCATGGCCCCTGTTAGGGCTGTATTTATACTGGCAGCATTAGGCAACGTTGTGCGCGGATCTTTGAAATTTTTCAGCAGCAGCGGGAAACCGGCAGCGCCTGTTCCACCAAATATCGAGCTAACAAAAAAGATACGGTCGCCCGGCTGGAAGTTCGAAGCAAAAAAGCGCATTTCCGGAGAATCAATGATCTCGTTGAGTACCACGCTGCCCACATTCGGACTACCACGGAAGCCCACATCAAGGCTGTTGTTCAGGTTCTCGGGCGTAAACAGCAAATCCATCAGCGCTTGGCTTTCGATGTCGAGCTGGTTGTAACCCACATGGTCTTTAAAAGGCTTGTTAATGCCGCCGAAATCATACACAAAACTATCGCGGATCTTGGCAGTACCATCACCGGCTATACTTGACAGGGTGCTGATATCGGTGTGGAAGAAACCTTCGTCGCGGCGACCAAGGGAATCGTGAATGTGCTTGTAGGTTTTTAGCAGCTCCACGGTGCGGTTCATGTCGCCGTTCTGCGTGTCCGGATCAATGATGATCGGTACGATTTTATCACAGTTCTGAATTTTGACACCTGCGGCCATCAGCATGACCAGCGAACGGATCACACGGGAACCGGTGCCACCTATTCCGAATACAAAAAGCTTTGCCATAGTTATTTTTTGTTAGGCCATTTCATAGGAGTTGTCCATGCCTGCACGGAGCCTCTTTTGAGTAGTATAGAGAAAACGAAAAAAAGGATCAGGCTGTATATCACGTTCACAAAAGCGAACATGTACGTGTAAGAGTGCTTCTCGATCTCGTTGCCGCTCACCTGCGTGATTGGGATAATGAAGGCGATGATCGCGTTCAGGATTAGGAACATTACCCAGTGCTGGGTTTTATACAGGCCAGTGCTCATGGCGCGGTTCAACACATAGTAGTACAGAATAACGATTCCCAGTGTGATGATGAACAACATCAGCCCCGTGTTCGGGAAAACCACCTCGCGGTAATCGTTGGTGAAGTTTGCAGGGATTGGCCGGCCTAAAACCAGTTCGTAGAGTCCAGAAAAAAACTTTTGTATCATGCTTGTTAGTCAGCTTTGTTAAATTGTATGGTTGCATTAAAAACGAAGTCGCTCTGGTCGCGGTAAAGCGCCTGAACGCCATCTATTATCTTGGTTAACTGGTAAGTCTTTTTCGGAGCCGCTGCCGGGTTGTTGTCGTTATCGGTTGACCATGTCGTGATCCAGTTTGGCGTAACCTGCGGCAACTGCACGGATATGGTACCCGAATTAGCGGTTAGCTCGGGTACGCGCACCCGCACAAAATGACTATGCTTAGCCAGGTCCGGTGTGGCTTTTATACTTTCGTCGGCGGCTGTAACCGAAACTATAATTGGCCTGCTGCCCGTGCTGCTTACTTTCAGATTCTTTTTTAGGTAATCAATACTTTGCATGGACATCGGCAGGCTGCTCAGGTCCAAACCAATTGTAAATTCGACTGGTTCTTTCTTTTCAGGCTGCATATTTACCGAGGTACACGGATCGGCGTTGCGGCTGCTGCAGTACACTACTCCGGCTGGTTTGAATTGCTTTTCTTTAAGTAGTGCAGAGTATGGTACGGCCTTATACTCAAAACCAAAGTATGCCTGCTGAGCCGGCAGGTTACGAAGCACTTTATTTGTAACCACCTGCACATCCTGCTGCTTCCCAATCACCCAGATATAATAAGGAATCTCTTCGCCGTTGAGGGCGCGTCTTACCTCAGGCTTCTTTACAGCCGGGTGATACGTGCCGAAGAAAGGCGATGAATTGGCAAGTATAGCAATGGCCAGTCCCTGGTGCTCGGCTTCTCTAAGGCTGCTCCTGATGTCCGAATCCAATGAAATAAACTGCCCCTGGTCGCGCGGGTCCGGGCCATGTATAAAATCCGAAATAATAATGCTGACAGCTCCTTGGTCAATTGACTTTTGCAAAGCAGCTTTTAGCATAGCCGGTAGCGGTGTGCCTCGCACATCATCCTTGATACCACTAACGATATAACTTTTCATGGTATTGTATGACACGCTATCCAATACAGGACGACTTTGCGCGTCTTCCTTAGCCAGGTAAAAAGCCTTTTTAGCTACGTAGCGTCCGTCCTCTACTTCCGAGATCAGCTTGTTCAGGTTATTCTGGAAGGTTGTAGCTTCTTTGCCGGCTGCCGGTGTTGGCATAAAGCCTTTCATACCGTTCGATATTTCCAGAAATACATTCACATTTACCTTTTCGGGTGCAGCAGTTACTGCAGGTGCTGTAGATGCTGGCGTTTTAGTGGCAGCGGGTCTATCATTTTGAGCCGGTGCTGTGGTAGCAGGGTCGGTTTCGTCGTTTCCGGACTGCTTTTTAAAACACCCGGTTAAGACGAACATGATGAGAAGTAGTAGCAAACAGGAGCTACGCACAATCCTTTTTAGAAGCATGCATTTATATTTATTGGCCGTTGGGCAATACTATGAAAACGTAAATAAGGTTTTTTAGTACATCCGCTATGCCATTATCGACAGTTTAGGTATTATATTAAAGTATAGCCCATTAACGATATAAAGCGCTGCTTAGATACATATACTATGATAAAACCTTACAGGAAGAAATATAACCGAACTTATACTATAGCCGTTTCAGAAGCTTCAGACATATAAATCAAAAGACTTCTGAGAAAAATGTATAACACCAGCGAAGTTAAAACTGCTGATAAGCTTATCAGGGAACAATTGGTAGAACTACTTAAAGGTGGGTTTGCCCCAAACGTTATTCTGTTGCGCGAGTTCACATTTGATAAAGCCGGGGTTATACTTGATGGATTACATTTTTCAGCCTGGATACTGCTGGGTCATATTCATGGGCGGCACCTTACACTGCTGAACTTTATGAAAGACCCAGCAAACAATCTGGATGTATGGCCCGAAGCACCTTGGCCCGAAAACCATAATCCTGAAAATGAGCAGGAATGGAACGCAGCAATAGATAGCTATGAAAAGGACCTGGCCGAGATGATGGCCTTGGTACAAAACCCTGCTTATCCTTTATTTGAAATACAGCAGAACGGCAAAACCTTCTCTTGGGCTGCCTTGACGGCATTACACCACACCGGCTACCATATCGGGCAACTTAAAACCATAGGCAGACAACTGGGAGTCTGGTAATTTTATTCCTGATACAAAATTTCCTGTGAGGCGATGATTTCCTCCTTTAGCCGCTCAAAATCTTGGTGTGGTGGGGTCACAGCATAAGACATAGGTTGTCCTATAGTTGTAGGATATCCCAGAAACCTGATCAGAGGACCTGCAATTACGTTTGCCTGCTCTGCCTGTTCTTTTGTGAGGTGGTTCATCCAGTAGCCAGATTGTCCTTTTTTAAGATGTTTCGGGTTATGTTTTTTCAGTGTATCAAAGCTCATTGCATCCTGTAGTTCTTCCCTCTCCTCCTGGCTAAGTGTTATGCCTAAATACTGCAGCAAACGACCCAACTCTGCCTGGAAATCAAGCAGGAATCCTTCGTAAAAACAGATGTGAATGTGGTGTTCTTTACTTAACCGCAAGTGGTCGAATACATGCCAAACCCACTCCTGCATCAAATCGTTAAAGTGACTTTCTAGATACTTTTCCGGCTCAGTTATTTCCTGCGGGTAGTACTTGAGCATATAAGCTGAAGTATAATATTTAGAAGCCGATATAGCCCTGTCACGCGGGTCTCGGACAATGTACACTTTCTTATCGAACAAGTTTAGCAACTCACCGCTGCGCTTACAGATCGGGGAATGTGTCCAGACGTGATTTGTTTGTGAAATGTAATTTCTTATATCTTCAACAGGCATTTTAAAAATGCTGCTGATGCGGTAACTATACTGGAGGTCAGTTATGTCCAATACATCAATGCTGGCCTGGCTCGGGTAATTCAGATCCCACTCTTTTGCTAACGTATAAATGGGTTGCTTTTGGATGTAACTGGTTGTATCTGTTCCTGATTTTTGCAGCAGTTGCTGTAAGATCTGGTAAAGCCAGAAGTTGCCACATTTGGGTGCGCCGCCCTGCAGTATTTTCATAGATGGTGTGCCTTTTCCTGATTTTAATGCTACCTATACGAATTCTTTTTAGCCTGGTATAAAATACTGACTACTAGTTGCTATACGTACCTGACACCACACAACAATTGTACTAAACAGATAATCAACCTTTTACAAGCCATACCTTCATTGGTAAATTAAACTTCCAAACAACAACTCTGATGCAGCTTTTCAGTACATGTAAAGCGGTAACCTAACTATTTGGAGGCTTCATGAGAAATATTTTTCCTTTCCAGTCAAAGTTAAGCTCTGATCAGCGCAGCCGGCAGATGCAACAAGCGCCACGCCTGATCTGGTTTACAGGCCTGTCAGGGTCAGGTAAAAGCACCCTTGCTTTACGCCTGGAGCATCACCTTTTTCATCTGGGCTTTAAAGTATACTTACTTGATGGCGACAACCTGCGCAGCGGGCTGAACAGCGACCTTGGATTTAATAACGACGATAGGAAAGAGAATATCAGGCGTGTAGGCGAAGTGGCAAAACTGATGCTGGATGCAGGCCTGATAGTGATCTGCGCTTTTATTTCGCCTTTCGAAGAAGAGAGAGAACTTGTAAAGAATCTGGTAGGAGAAGAGAAGTTTACAGAAGTTTACGTGAACTGCCCGCTTACCATCTGCGAAGCCCGCGATACCAAAGGGCTTTATCAAAAGGCAAGAAAAGGTGTTATCGCTGATTTTACAGGTATAAGTGCACCTTATGAGCCACCGGTTTCACCTTGCGTTGAAGTGCAGACTGGGGAAGAATCTATTGATGAATCTGTTTACAAACTGATAAATTTTATAGAGCCACTTCTGGAAGTACAGGAAAAATCAAGCACACTGCTTTCTGAATGGAGTTTAAAACCTGAGGCTTTTACATTTCTGCCTTAAAGTATAAGTTGGGCACAAACAGAACTGTTCATGTTCCTCAATTGCTCGAAACAGCCCGAGAGGCCGCACTTCAGGCTGGTAAAGCAATTATGGATGTATACTTATCCGGAAATTTTGGTGAGACTACAAAACAGGATACCTCTCCCTTAACACTTGCCGATAAAGCAGCACACGACATCATAACGCAACACCTGCAACCTACAGGGCTGCCTATACTTTCTGAAGAAGGAAAACACGCAACTTTTGACGTCCGGAAAAACTGGAACAGGTACTGGATAATTGATCCGCTGGATGGCACCAAGGAATTTCTGAAGCGCAACGGCGAATTTACAGTAAATATCGCGCTGATGCAGCAAAACAGACCGATTGCGGGCGTTGTATTTGCTCCTGTTTTAGATACGTTATACTTTGGATCGCAGCAAACAGGTGTGTACAAACAAACAGGCGGAGAAACTATAAGCTTGCTCCCATTACCCGAAAGGATAACAATTGCAAAGCTTCTGCAGAAACCCGAAGTTACAGTTATTGCCTCCAGAACACACCTTACACCAGAGACGGTAGCATTTACAGACCAGTTCCGGAAAGTGCAGTTTACAACTATGGGCAGCTCTCTTAAGTTTATGTTGCTGGCAGAAAACAAAGCCGACATTTATCCCCGTTATGCACCAACCATGGAATGGGACACTGCAGCGGCACACGCTATACTTCACGCACTTGGCAAAGGCATCTACCAGACTGATCTGCAAACCGAACTGGAGTACAACAAACCAGACCTGCTTAATCCTTCTTTTGTAGCTTTTTGATTTTATTGGATCATGCAGGCTGCCACTGTAGCACAACTGTTTTCATCTATCAGAATAGCACCGCCGTTTTCTCTCAGGCGAGAGTAAGCATCGTGCGGGAGCGGTATGGCTGTTTTTATACTTGCTTTTACAATATCATTTAAATTTGCCTGCCCCGGCTCAGGCTCCTGTTGCAGTGTTTCAATGTTGATACGGTAAGCAATGCCGGTAACTATAGCTTTGGTGGTTGTACTGTTTAACTGCAACAGGTACTTTGCCCCAATAGTTAGCGGCTTATTGTCGAGCCAGCATAACATTACTTCCAGTTCCTGCGACATGGCGGGCACACTATCTTTTTTCACGATCATATCGCCACGGCTAACATCAACCGCATCCGATAGCTGCAGCACTACGCTTTGCGGGGCAAAAGCCTCATCTACCTCGCTAGACGCTGTTTCTATTTTACTAATGGTGCTTTCTGTACCGGCAGGAAGTATAATTACCTTGTCACCTTTGCGGTAAATGCCACTTATAATTTTTCCGGCATATCCACGGTAATCAGGCAACTCTTCGGTTTGCGGCCGAATCACATACTGCACCGGGAAACGGGCGTCTTTCAGGTTAACACTTTTCTTCACTTCCACTTGCTCCAGAACCTGTAGCAGCGTATCGCCATTATACCAGGACATTTCCGTTGATCTGCTTACAACGTTGTCGCCTTTAAGGGCACTTATAGGTATAAAACTAACTGATTTCAACCCGAAGTCTTTGATCAGTACCTGATAGTCAGCTACGATCTGCTCGAAAATATCTCTGGAATAACTTACCAGGTCAATCTTGTTTACCGCCACTACCAGGTTTGGGATACCCAGTAGGGACGAAATAAGCGTGTGCCGTTTTGTTTGTTCCGCTACGCCCTGGCGTGCATCAATAAGTATAACCGCGAGGTCAGCGGTAGAAGCCCCGGTTACCATGTTACGGGTGTACTGCACATGCCCCGGTGTATCAGCAATAATAAATTTGCGCACAGCTGTGGAGAAGTATTTATAGGCTACATCAATGGTAATTCCCTGCTCCCTCTCCGCCCTGAGGCCATCCGTTAGCAGCGCCAGGTCTATGCATCCGGCTGCATTACTCCTGCTCTGTTGTTCCATGGCAAGCAATTGGTCTGCATAAATAGCTTTGCTATCGTGCAGCAGCCTGCCAATAAGCGTACTTTTGCCGTTATCTACACTACCTGCCGTAATAAACCGAAGTATATCCATAGCGCTTTCTTCTGATTTTTCTCCTGGTTAAAAGTAGCCGTTCTTTTTTCTGTCTTCCATGGCGGCTTCTGATACTGTATCGTCGATGCGGGTGTTGCCTCTTTCGCTGGTGCTTGCTGCAGTTAATTCTGCAATAATGGCTTCAACGGTAGTGGCTCCAGATTCTATTGCTGCTGTGCAGGTCATGTCGCCTACGGTTCGGTAGCGAACAGTTTTCTTAAGTATAGTTTGGGACTGGTTTTGTGGGATAGCATCAGGTACAGCCATCAGGTTTCCCTGGTGCTCCATCACTGCCCGTTCGTGTGCAAAGTATAGCGCTGGCAGTTCTATATTTTCCCGTTGTATGTAGTGCCATACGTCCAGTTCTGTCCAGTTACTGATTGGGAACACACGCACATTTTCGCCGGGATGAATTTTGCCGTTATAGGTATTCCATAGTTCAGGGCGCTGCAGTTTTGGGTTCCATTGCCCGAAAGCATCTCTTACCGAAAAGATCCTTTCTTTGGCCCGGGCTTTCTCTTCATCGCGGCGTGCGCCACCAATACAGGCATCAAACCCAAACTCTTCAATAGCATCCAGCAACGTATTCCCCTGCAACGCATTCCGGCTGGAAAATAACCCTGCTGGTTCGGTCAGCTTTTTTATCTTAATGGTATCTTCTACATAACGGATGATGAGTTGCTCTCCAATGTGTGCGACTAAACTGTCACGAAACGCTAGAACTTCAGGGAAATTATGGCCGGTATCGATGTGCAGCAGCGGGAAAGGCAGTCGCCCCGGACGGAAGGCTTTGAGGGCAAGGTGAACAAGAACTACGGAGTCTTTGCCACCTGAAAAAAGCAACACAGATTTCTCGAACTGCCCTGCCACTTCCCGCAGAATATGAATAGCTTCTGACTCCAGTTGATCTAAATAATCGAGTGTATACTTGCTCATGCCGTTGCGCGATCGTTTGCCGTGATACTAAAAGCAGCTGAACTTTTGAAAGCTTCAGCTGCTTTTGTTCACCATACGTACGGCAGGCTCTACATGGAGTTAAAGAATATAGTAGCTGTTTATACTTTCAACTCAGATTATCAACAATTTATACTTCCCAGTTATGCTGCTCAGTCTATAGTTAATGTCCGGAAGAAAAGATTAAGCAACACATGAAAGCAGGGAATCAATCCAGTACCTTGCAGTAAAAACCTAAATCGTTCATCAGCTTTGTTACAGGTTCTACAACAGCGGTTTCGTATTCAACCCTGAGTATATTGTCACAGTCTTCCAGGTCAAAGTTGATTCTGGCACCGGGTATTTTATGCTGAAGCTGCTGCTGTATTATTGCTGCTGTCTGGTCATCTGAAACATCAGTTTTAAATACTTCTACCATCTTCTCATCCATACTAAAAATTTATTTACTTACCTGATAATGCAGCAACCATTGGTTTCCGTACTTATCCCGGAGGTCGCCAAACAAAGCTCCCCAGAAAGTATATTCCAGCACATGTGTTTGCTTTCCGCCTTTCGATAGCTTTTCATAACATGCTCTGATCTCGTCTTCGCTGTTGCAGCTCAGCATCATCGAAACACTATTTCCCCTTATCAAAGCATGTTCTCCCACCATATCCGAGGCCATAAGTACTACAGAATCCTTGGTCAGTGTGGAATGCATGATGCAGTCCTTCATCCGGGGAGGCAATTTTTCAGCAAACGGCGAATCTCCAACTGTCTGAAAGTATAGTTCTCCGCCCAGGCACTGCTGGTAAAAAGACATGGCTTCCCGGCAGTTTCCGTTGAAGGTCAGGTATGAGCGGATGTCCATTGGTTTTCAGCTGCTTTAACCAGATCAGAAATTACCAGTTTCTTCATTTGCAAGAGGGCTTGCATCACACGTTCTGATCTTTGCTGGTCCTGTGCACTCATCAGTTCATCTAAAATTTCCGGCACTATCTGCCACGATACACCGAATTTATCTTTCAGCCAGCCACATTGCTCCTGTGCCGGGTCCGCAGAAAGTTTCTCCCAGTAGTAATCAATTTCATCCTGTGTCTGGCAGTTTACCACAAAAGATATAGCAGGAGAAAAAATAAAGTTTGGCCCGCCATTCAGTGCTGTAAACTCCTGTCCTTCCAGTAGGAAGCTTACAGTTAACACTGTGCCTTTAGGCATCGGTGCACCTTCCCCATAATAAGCAATCTTCCCAATTTTGGAGTCCCTGAAAATTGAAGTATAAAACTTAGCCGCATCTTCGGCCTCATTGTTAAACCATAAACAAGGTCTTATCTTTTGCTCTATCATAGTTTTAAGAATTTAATAGTTTACTAATTGGCTTCCACATACTTTTTAAAGTTATCAAGTATAGCCTGCCATCCACTTTTTTGCATATCCACCGGAAAAGTATCTTCTGCTTCAAAAGTTTCTACTATCGCAGTTTCATTACCTTTATTTGTAAAGGTTATACTTACTTTTCTGCCATCTGCAATAGTATATTCTAACGCTTCCAGCTCTTTTACTAAAGTATAAACTCCTTCAAAATCAAAGCTCATACTTCCATCTTTGGCGGCCATAGTTGTTTTAAACTTGCCTCCGGTCTTAAGATCATTCTCAGCGTATGGGGCATGCCAGTCATCTGATGCCTGATTCCATTTAGTAATGTGGGCAGGTTCAGTCCAGTACTCCCATACTTTCGATACTGGGGCATTAACTGTAGTTTCCACTGTAATAGCTGTCTTGTTTACTGTTTCCATTATCATAGTTTTTATAGTTTATAAATTTATTTTCTTGTTTAATATGGCAAAACGCGCCTCCTGTTTTTCAGCAACTTATAATACAAATGTAGTATGATTTCCTAAACTATAAGCTGTGCAAAAACGACAAAGAAAGGGCGTTTTACGACAGCTTTTTTGTATATTAGTCCTATGAAAGATGTCGCTATTTTAGTACCGGAATCATCCGTGATGCAGGCCATTGCAGACCCGCGTTATCTGCTAACGGCGGTAAACCAGTTTATGGCAGTATCAGGTAAAGAGCCCTTGTTTAATGTGCAGCTGGTGGGCTTGAAAAAAGAAGTTATACTGAACGACGGACTCTTTACAGTACACACTGATAAACAGCTAAAAGATGTAAATAAGGCTGACATTGTGTTTATACCTGCGCTTGCCGGCGATATGCCTACCGCGGTAGCTGCAAACCAAGAGCTCATCCCCTGGATTGTAGAGCAATACGATGGCGGTGCTGAAGTGGCATCGTTGTGTGTGGGTGCATTTTTGCTGGCTTCTACCGGACTGCTTAATGGCAAAAAGTGCTCCACCCACTGGGGCTTTGCCGGCGAGCTGAGAGAAATGTTTCCGGAAGTGGAAGTGGTAGACGGAAGTATAGTTACCGAAGAGAACCGGTTATACTCCAGTGGGGGTGCAAACTCTTACTGGAACCTGCTCTTATACCTGGTTGAAAAGTATACCGACCGTGAAACTGCCATCCTTGCCTCTAAGTATTTTGCCATAGACATAGATCGGAACAGCCAGGCCGCATTTGCGATGTTTAAAGGCCAGAAAGATCACCCGGATGCTGCTGTGCGTACGGCGCAGGAGTTTATAGAAAATAATTTTAATGACAAGATCACCGTGGATCAGCTGGCAGATAAAGTAGCTATAGGCCGCAGAAGCTTTGAGCGGCGCTTTCTAAAAGCGACCAACAACTCAGTGCTGGAATATATACAACGGGTTAAAATAGAAGCTGCCAAACGTAGCTTTGAGAGTAGCCGCAAAAATATAAATGAAGTTATGTTTGATGTTGGCTACACCGATACAAAAGCCTTCCGTACCATTTTTAAAAAGATCACTGGCCTTACCCCGATCGAATACCGCAACAAGTATAACAAACTTGTTCTAAAATAAACCTGGCACATTAATGCATAAAAAAAGCCGCTCTACAAAACAGAGCGGCTTTATTTTAACAGCTAAATTTACTATTAATCAAATCTGAGGTTAAGCACAGGATTAACTCTAGCCGCTTTAATAGCCTGGTAACTTATAGTTATAAAGGCCACCAATGCTGCTATAACACCTGCTGCTATAAATACCCACCAGGATATTTCGATGCGGTAAGCAAAATCCTGCAGCCACTGGTGCATGGCATACCAGGCCAGCGGGAAGGCAATAAGCGCCGCCACTACCACCAGCTTCAGAAACTCTTTGGAGAGCAAAATTACGATCGAAGCATTTTCGGCTCCCATAACTTTGCGTATGCCGATCTCTTTTTTGCGGCGCTCCGCAGCATAGGCAGCCAGACCGAACAGGCCCAGGCAGGCGACAAAAATGGCAATGCCGGTAAATATCCAAAGCAGGGTTTTGAGCTTGTCTTCTGCCTTGTACATCTTAGCAAATGTATCATCCAAGAAAGTATACTCGATCGGGTAATCCGGCGCGAACTTATTCCATACTTGCTCTACCTGCCGTATAGTACCAGCTACATCAGCGGCATCAATTTTCACTGCTACCTTCACGTATGCATCAGGGAATATCTGGAGCACGGTTGGCTCTACCTTCTCATACAGACTCTTGAAATGGAAATCCTTCACCACACCAATGATCTTTCCTTCACTCAGCGAATCAGGATTTTCATCGTTCCATACCTGCCAGATCAAAGGTTTTCCGAGTGCCTGCTCCGGAGTACCAAAGCCCAGGTCTCTTACAGCTGTCTCGTTAATCATATAGGCTTTGCCGGCATCTGTTTTATAGTCTTTTGAGAAATCTCTGCCTGCTATAACTTTTACATCGAGCGTATTGATATAGTCGTAATCCACCATCAACTGCGTAACCCTGTGGTGTATCTTTTCACCATTTCTGGGCACAATGATTCTGTCACCGGCTGTGGCATCCCCCGGGAAACCATAGCCTACCGACACATTCTTTACGCCCGGTGCTTTTTTAAGCTCGTTCTTAAATGTTTCATAGTTCTCGAACATATTATCTCCCCTCATCTGGAAAAACATGATCTGATCCCGGTTAAAACCCAAGTCTTTGTTGTGCAGGTAAGATACCTGCCTGAAAACTACTACTGCACAAATGATCAGGAATATCGATAAGGCAAACTGCACCACGATCAAACCATGCCGCAGCCATTGTATCTTGCCCACCCGGGTATCAACTACCACGGCACTTTTTAGCACCCTGACAGGTTTAAAGCCCGACAACACCATAGCCGGATAGAATCCAGCCAGCACGCCTACCACCAGTGTTAGTAAAAGCAAAAGCAACAGCAGCGATGGGTTAGTGAACACATTAAAAGACATTTCTTTGCCCGTAAATGCGTTAAGCGATGGCAGGAGCAGCGAAGTAAGCGCCGCAGTAAAGATGACGCTGATAAGTGTCAGCAGCACGGTTTCGCCCAGGAACTGAAGCATCAGCTGCCCGCGGCTCGCCCCAACCGCTTTTCTGACCCCTACTTCCTTACCCCGCTGCATAGACTTGGCCGTAGCCAGGTTTACGAAGTTGAAGCAGGCAATCAGTAGGATAAACACGGCGGTTATACTTAAAGCCTTTACATAAGTGATGTTCCCCTTGATGAACTTGTCATATTCGAAATCAGAAGAATACAGGTATACTTCATCCAGGGGCTGAAGGTGCGGCACATAGTCATAAGGCTTGTTGTGGTCCGGGTCAATTTGCTTTCTGACAATACCTCTGAACCTGGTTTGCGTGAGTTCCGGGTCTGTTCCAGGCTTCAGCTTAACATAAGTATAAAACTGCTGCCACGACCAGCTTTTCATGCGCTCGGCAGGCAGCTCAGCCGCTGCCAGAGGCACTACAAAGTTTACCGGCATATGAAATTTCTCTTCGGTACTGAACACCCCTTTTACAAGGTAAGGCAGTTTGTTTACAGATAATTTCTGGCCAACAGGATCGATGTCTCCGAACACACGCTCTGCAAACTTATCCGAGATAACGATGGAGGAAGGATCATCGAGGGCTTTTTCGGGAGAGCCATACTTGAACGGAAGCTGAAATACCTTGAAAAAATTAGGATCGGTAAAGAAGCGCCCGCTTTCGTATATACGTTTATCTCCTACCTCTACCAGGTTATTGGCTTCAAACTGCAGCATCAGGATACGCACCGTCTCTTCTACCTCCGGGAAGTTTTGCTCCAGCGTGGTGGCAAACATGGGAGGCACAGGCGCTAATGTTGTGTTGGCTTCCGCTGACCTGTCGTTGTAAATGCGATAGACCCTTTCCCTGTCCGGCAGAAACTTATCATACTGAAGCTCATCATACACAAACAAGCCTATCAGGAGGCAAGCTGTTAAGCCAAGTGCTAAACCTGCAATATTGATCAACGTGAACCCCTTATGTCGGAAGAGGTTCCGGTAAGCGGTTATAAAGTAGTTCCTGTACATATAACTGATGATTTGATGATTGGTTTTATAGTTTTATTTTGTGTTACAGCGGACATGAACCGGCTTACAGAACCAATGCCAAACCATTATATTTCTAACTATCAGCAACTTACATTATTCCATATATTCAGGTGCGTGCAGAATCGCGCGATGGGTGTGCGAAAATGCACACTTAATTCGTACTAAATTATGGTTTTACTTCAGAATCAGGTTATTGTAAGAGTGGCATAATTGTAGTTTCTTACGTTGTGTTAGATTTTAACTTATGTTATTAAAGAAGGCCTCCATACTTATTGTAGACGATGACACAGATGTACTTACTGCTGTGCGCTTACTTTTACGGACACAGGTAAAGGAAATTATTACTGAAAAAAACCCTGATAATATTCCCGCCATACTTAAGAAGCAGGACTTCGATGTAATTCTGCTGGACATGAACTTTAAGAGCGCCCTGAACACAGGCAATGAAGGCTTGTACTGGCTCCGAAAAATAAAAGAACTGAAGTCTGAGGCAGCCGTGATCATGATTACGGCCTATGGTGCCATAGACCTGGCCATAAATTCTGTAAAAGAAGGAGCATTCGATTTTATAGTGAAGCCCTGGCATAATGAGAAGTTGCTGGGCACCATAACGGCAGCCATTGAGAAAAAATCCGGCGGTGCAAAAGTTTCCTCTCCTAACTATAGCCAGCCGCCTTCTATAGGTTCTGAGTTACTGGGCGAATCAGAAGTTATGCAAGACATCTTTTACAAGATCAGCAAGGTTGCTCCTACCGATGCCAACATCCTGATATTAGGGGAAAATGGTACCGGTAAAGAGCTTATAGCAAAAGCCATACACCAACAATCCCTGAGAGCCGACAAACCTTTTATAAAAGTTGATGTAGGCGCGCTGACAGAATCCCTTTTTGAAACAGAATTATTCGGCCATAAGAAAGGGGCTTTTACCGATGCCCGCGAAGACCGCGCCGGCCGGTTTGAAGCAGCAGACAAGGGTACTATCTTCCTGGATGAGATCGGCAACATCTCGCTGCACCAGCAGTCGAAACTATTGAGCGTTCTACAGAACAGGCAGGTGATACGTGTAGGCGCTAACGAGCCTGTTGCTATTGATGTGCGGTTGATTTGTGCCACCAACGTAACATTAGCAGAACTGGCCAACGAATCCCGTTTCAGAAAAGACCTGATCTACAGGATAAATACCGTAGAAATTACAGTACCCCCTCTGCGTAAAAGGGGCAACGACATTCTGCTGCTTGCAACACATTTTGGTGCTGTTTACGCAAACAAGTATATGAAGCCGGTGCCGGAATTCAGCAAGTCCGCCCAGGAAAAACTCCTCCATTACCACTACCCCGGCAATGTACGGGAGCTGCAGTATGCCATTGAGCGTGCAGTTATCATGGCTGACAACGCTGTGCTTGAAGCTGATGATATTCTGTTCTCTCCTATTGAAACAGCCCCGGCAAAGGAAGTAACAGTACAGGAAACGAACCTGGAGGAACTGGAGAAAGTAACTATAAACCGCGTGCTCCAAATGCATGGCGGCAACCTTACGAAAGCTGCCAAGGAATTAGGTATCACCAGAACAGCCTTATACAGGCGCATGAACAAGTATGGGTTCTAACAACTTTGAGTGGAAGGTCATCATCAGGGTAGTTTTTCTGCTGATTACCCTTAGTATACCGGCTGTTGCTATTATCAATGGCTGGTCTGAGCTTCTTGTTTTCTGGTTGCCGGTAGTTGTTTACCAGGTATACGAACTCATAAAATTTTTAAAGCAGGCCCAGCAAGAGCTAAACCAGTTCATAGAGTCGGTGCACTACCGGGACTTCTCCAGGTATTTTAATGAAAGCCATACTTATAACCAGTTACGATCGCTTCGGAAAGGCTTTAATGAAATAAACGCAACTTTTAAAACGATAAACCGGGAGAAAGAAACACAGTTCCAGAACCTGCAGAAGGTGATGGAGCTGGTTAATACTGGCATCCTGACATATAATGTCGAAAGTGGCGAAGTGGTGCTGATGAACGAACCGCTTAAAAAACTGCTGCACCTCCCCTACATGAAAACGCTGCATTACCTGGCTAAGAAAGATGAAGACCTATATAAAGAAGTAATAAAACTGGAGCCCGGGCATACAAAAATCACCACCGCCCATACTTCTTACCTCGAAAAAAATTCTTTTAAGTTACTTCTATCAGCAACAGCTTTTCAGAATGATGGCCAGCACTATAAACTGGTAGCTTTCCAGAACGTGAACGAAGCGCTCGACGAAACAGAATCGGAAGCATGGCAGAAGCTCCTGAATGTGATGACGCATGAGATCATGAACTCTGTTGCACCTATTTCATCGCTCGCTAATACGTTAAAGCACCGGTTACAGGAAATAACTATAAAAGGCGCCTCTGCAGATGATGTGGATGACCTTGAAGTAGGCGTAGAAACTATAAAACGCAGAAGCGAAGGCTTACTACGCTTTGCCGAAACGTACCGTAACCTGAGCAAGATTACAAAGCTTAACCTGACAACGGTATATGTGCAGGAGCTTTTCAGTAACCTGCAGCGGCTTATGGCACCTACCCTGGCACAAAAGAATATCCAACTAGACATCAACCTAAAAGACCCCGCCATATCTTTAAAAGCAGATACAAACCTGCTGGACCAGGTGCTGATCAACCTGCTGGTAAATGCTATGGAAGCTGTTAAAGATCAACCTGACCCGCACATTACTCTTACCGCTTATACCGACTCTGAAAACAAGACAGTTATCAGGGTTATAGATAATGGTACTGGTATGTCCAGAGAAGTACAGGAAAAAATCTTTATACCATTTTTCAGTACCAAAAAGCAGGGAAGTGGTATAGGCCTTAGCTTATGTAAACAGATCATGATGCTGCACCGCGGAAGTATACAGGTACAATCTGAAGAAGGAGAAGGAACCGCTTTTTCGTTACGATTCGTATAGCGGTTCTCATGAATTTATACTTATATTTAGCTTGGTTAAACTAAATCATTACCTATAACAGATAAGCTTTACGCCCTTATACATACCCATGGATTTAACAGAACCTAAGATTCCTGAAGCACCGGCTTCTACAGGTCACCCGAAGCAGTTATACATGTTGTTCTTTGCTGAAATGTGGGAGCGTTTCTCGTTCTACGGCATGAAGGCATTGCTGCTGGCTTACATGGTAACAGAGCTGAAATTTGATGAACCGAAAGGCTATGCTATACTTGGTTCGTATGCCGCTTTGGTTTATACCATGCCCCTGTTTGGTGGTGTAATGGCCGATAAGTACCTGGGTTACCAGAAAGCCGTAACGTTTGGTGGTATATTAATGAGTATTGGCCATCTGGTACTGGCTGTGCCCGAAGACTGGAGCTTTTTCTACGGTATGGCTTTCATAATCTGCGGTAACGGGTTCTTTAAACCCAATGTATCAAACCTGGTTGGTACGCTATATGCCAATAATGACCCCCGCAAGGATAGTGGGTTTTCCATTTTCTACATGGGGATAAATATTGGGGCTGCGCTGGGCGGTTTGCTCTGCGGGTATGTAGGCCAGCAGATTAACTGGCACTATGGTTTTGGTTTGGCTGGTATTTTCATGATAGTAGGACTTATCGTTTTTGCGCTGGGTAAAAAGTCGTTGCAGGAACGCGGTCTTCCGCCTGATGCTGCTGCTCTTAAAAAACCACTGCTAGGTATACCAACCGAAATCATAATTTACGGAGCCTCTCTGCTGATTATACCTGTTATAGTTGCCCTTTTCCATCGGTATGAGATAATGGATTTCATTATGTTCGGGTTAGGCGCTGTTTCCTTCCTCTACATTCTGGTTACAGCCTTCAAGATGGATCCGGTAGCCAGGTATAAATTATTTGCGGCGTTGGTTCTTATTTCTTTCTCTACGCTGTTTTGGGCATTTTATGAACAAAACGCAGGCTCGCTTAACCTGTTTGCCATGCGCAATGTAGATATGCATGCAGGTGGAGTAGAATTGCCGGCTTTATCGGTTAACAATTTTCTGCCCCCTGCCTGGGTTATTGCGCTCAGCTTCTTCTTCGCCTGGTTATGGCCTGCTCTTAACCGCAGAGGCATGGAGCCATCTACTCCGGGTAAATTCGGACTCTCTTTCGTGCTGCTTGGTCTTGGGTTTTGTGTGTTTTATGCTGCCTGCAAATTAGGTTCTGACACTGGGCTTATCTCATTGCCTGCCTTTATACTTGGCTACTTCTTTATCATCTGTGGTGAGCTTTGTATCTCTCCTATTGGTCTGTCTATGGTTACCAAGCTGTCACCGGCAAGAATTGTAGGTATGATGATGGGCATCTGGTTCTTTGCCAGCGCCATTGGTGAGTTCCTGGCTGGGAAGATAGGCGCTTTAATGAGTGTTCCTGAAAATGTAGTAGATAACCCTGTGCTGTCGCTGCCATACTATGCTGACATCATTAGCCAGATCGGGATGTACTCGATCGGTATTGGTATTTTGCTTATACTTATCAGTCCGCTGATTCGCAGATGGATGAGCGATGTACGCTAACTTTATTTTATTTATAATCTATGGAAAACGGTAAAACAATACTTATAGTTGGTGGTACCTCCGGTATAGGCAGAGCTACTGCCGGCTTAGCAGCTGCGCGGGGTTATAATGTTGTAATTGCAGGGCGCAGTGAGCAGAAGGCACAGGAGGTGATAGATGAAAATGCTCTTAAAGGTTATCCTATACAATTTATTTCTACAGATATAGCAAACGGTAAACAGGTGCAGGATTTGGTGAGCCAGGTAGTTCACATGCACGGCAGGCTTGATTATGCCTGCAACAGCGCTGCCCTTGATGAAGGCTTAGGCATACGTCTGGCTGATGTGGAAGAAGAAGATTATGACCATCAGATGGGTGTTAACCTGAAAGGAATATGGTTGTGTATGAAATACCAGATCAGGCAGATGCTGCAACAAGGTAGCGGGAGTATAGTTAATATTTCTTCTATCAATGGCCTTGGCGGAGCAGAAGGGGCTTCTATATATTCTGCTGCAAAAAGTGGTATACTAGCCCTTACCAAGTCTGCAGCCCAGGAATACGCCACAGAGGGAATCAGGGTAAACGCGCTGTGTGCCGGAGCTTTCAGAACACCCATGTTAGAAGGTGTATTTACCAAGACGAATGCGGCAGATCCTTCAGCTGTTGAAGAAATGTATAAATCAGTTATACCAATGCATCGTATCGGCACACCTTCCGAAGCTGCAGAGGCTATACTTTGGTTACTATCAGAACAGGCATCTTATGTAACCGGGCACTCAATGATTGTTGATGGAGGGTTTAGTTCCAGTATGCGATAAAGCTAATGAATTGAATTTTTAGTTGCAGCAACAACTAAAAGAAACTGGCATTACCGATAAGCGGCGAGAAGTAGTTTTTGCCCATTACCAGTAACTGCAATGCCTCACGCAATTCTTCCGGCTCAGCACTCTTAAGCAAATAACCATGTACGCCCTCCCTTACCAGTTTATCAACTAGAGGCAACTCTCCATACATAGATACAATCAGAATCTTCACCTCCGGATACTTGCTTAAGATATAACGTGCCGTCGCTATGCCATCCATTTCAGGCATTTCCAGGTCAAGCAATACAATATTAGGCAGCAACTTCAGCTCAATCTCTTCTATCAGTTCTGCGCCATTTCCGGCATCTGCAACAACAGTAATCTCAGGGTATAATTTTATAATTTCCAGCAAGCCTTTTCTGAAAAGGGTATGGTCGTCGGCTATGGCGAGGGTAAGTGGCTGGAAACTCATATAATAGACTATTTAAAGTAAAGTTACGAAATAGGAACAGAAATAAAAGCCTTTGTACCTTTAGCCGGAGCTGAAGTATAATCAAGTGTTCCATCTAATAACTCTACTCTTGCCTGAATGTTCATAAGGCCCAACCCTTTACCCTGCTTATCATCATTTCCCGGCTCTGATGATGGTTCATGATCAAACCCTATTCCATCATCTTCATAGTTTACCTGTAGCTGCTCAACCTCAAAGTTAAGGTCTATCTTGATATTGGATGCCCTTGCATGTTTTAGCGTATTGTTCAGTAACTCCTGCACAACACGGTATAAGAATAGCTCTGTTCTTGGGGAGAGGCGCTTCTCCGGATCGTTACTGGTAAAGTATAACTGTAATCCAGAAACTGCAGGTACAAAATTCTTTAAACCTTCTAATGCACGCGATAAACCTGCTTTCTCCAGAGATGCCGGCATCAGGTCATGGGAAATGTGCCGTACACTGGTTATTACTTCTTCCAGTAAATTCTTGGTCTGATGCCCTCTTTCAATGTTTTCTGTCTGTGCTGTAAGTTGGTGTACATTTAATTTTACGAGAGCCAGCATCACTCCTACTTCATCGTGCAGATCTCTCGCCACACGACGGCGTTCAGATTCCTGTGCCTGTAAGGTAGCATCCAGCAACTGGCGTTGTTTAGCTTCCTGAAGCTGTCGTAAGTTTTCCTGGTGCTCCAGCATACGCCGTTGGTACTTAAAAACAAACCCAATAATGGCTATAGCCAAAGCAAGCAATACAGGAGTAATAATAAAGAGCGGTTGTAAAATCTTTAACATACTGATGTTTTTCTTAGCACGAAGACTAAAGCCGTATTAAATAAAATGTTCAGCACCAGCAGTACGGTAATGCAAATCCGGGCTGCATCATAAGACTGGGCCAGCGCCTGATTAAATAATGCAAAAGACATACTCGTACCAGCTTTATAAATCAGCACGCCACAGCTAAGCAGGAATATAGCATCACTATCCAAGTAAGTTATAGTTAAGTCGTTTGCCACTTTATAGAAGTATAAAACTGCCAGTACAATAAGCATAGAATTAGCAGCCATTTTAGCAGTTGAGTTCATCAGATGTACACCATCTATTAGGGTGGCATCTACTATACTGAACACTAACAAAACTACTACCGAGGCGATGATCCCTTTTTTAATAAGAGAACTTTTAAAACTATAGTAGTAGATAGCAGCCAGCAACAGGTATTCCAGGGCAGTGTAAATATGTAGCAGCCAGATATTATTTTTTGTACCCAGCAGGATGGTGATTTTTCCGGCCGCCTCAGATGCAACTATAAGCGTGACAAACAGGAAAAGTAACTTGAATTGTAAGCTCTTTTTACTGCGGAATAAGAAAAAGCCTGCTATAAAAGGTATCAGCGGACTTACCATTGATACATTGGCAAGCCATGGATAGACTTGTCTTAAGAAGAATTCCATCAGTTACCTAAGCTTCCAGTTTCAGAGCAATCCGGCGGACAGATACTTGAATGGTCAACTACCATTTCTTCTATATCATTTCCGTTGGCATCTACTCCAACCAGCACAAGTTGCTTCTGCCCGTTTTCGTCTAACGCATAATACATCCTGATGCCCACACAACCATCTTGTTCAAGTAGTTTCAGAAGTATATCACGGCCATAGAAGTGGCCTTTTATTACCATCTCCTGTCCTTCGGTTTCTGCCTGTTTCCGGTAGTTGGCTGTCCAGGCAATAGCTTGTGCGAGTTCTATTACTTCTCCTTCTGTTCCATCAAAAATAGCCATAGATAAAGTTGTGAGGTTAAACGATACTCTAAATATAGTGAACATTATATGTTAAAAAAATACCTATTGCTACCTATTATTAATTGTTTCGTTAACTATAAGAGTATCAAAGTTCAGCAGTCTAAATAGTGTATTTAAAGTAATAATTAGCCATTATTTTGTTAGCTATAATCTACCTGACTTGGGCATCTTCAGAAAAAGTATAAAATTATTTCAGGAATTTATAACAAGTGTACTTTTAACCTTGTTACCTTTGTTCTAGTATAAACTGAACGTGAAACTATACCGCCAAATCATATTGCTAACCTTAACTTTGCTGGTGCTTGTCTCCTCGACGGGTATGGCTGTGGGCATGCATTTGTGTGGTGGTGAGTTGCGTGATGTTTCTTTTTTCGGTGCCGAGGCTGATTGCCCAATGGAGCAGCAGAAACAAAAGCTGCCGGCCTGTCATAAAGTACCTGATAAAAATGATTCCGCTAAGGACTGCTGCGATGACCATACCCTGGTATTCGAACACGCTGATGCTACCTCAGATTCCAAAGCACTTATACTTACAAAAGCTTTAGACCTGAAATTTGTAGCTGCATTTAAAGCAGTTATACTTCAGTTTTTTGCACCTGAGACTGATCTCAAACCAACGTACGCGCTCTACGAGTCGCCCCCTATTGCCCGGGATATTCCTGTTCTCGTGCAATCATTCCTCCTATAACCTTATCATTTCCTGATGCCATACTATGGCTGGCGTAGCTGTGTCTTTTTCGGAAGATACGGGCTGCTCAGGCTATACTGTATACTTTGGTGTCAAACCATACCTGCCGCTTTCCTGTGGCTCCTCAACTTCCTGTTAAGGTTAATCTTATACTTACATGATTGCGAAATTAATTTCCTTTTCGCTCCGTAACCGTTTCATTGTGCTGCTTATTGCGGCAGCGCTGTTCGGCTGGGGCTTATATTCGGTGCAGACAAACAAGGTGGACGCTATCCCCGATCTGTCTGAAAACCAGGTGATCGTTTTTACCGAGTGGATGGGCCGCAGCCCGCAGATCATCGAAGACCAGATCACCTACCCGCTCGTGACCAACCTGCAGGGCCTGCCCGAGGTGAAGTATGTGCGCGGCAGCTCGATGTTTGGCATGAGCTTTATCTATGTGATTTTTGAAGATGAGACCGATGTGTACTGGGCACGCGAACGGGTACTGGAACGCCTGAGTTCTGTAGGTAACATGCTGCCCGAAGGCGTTGCTCCTACCCTTGGCCCGGACGGTACGGGCGTAGGACACATACTTTGGTATACTTTAGACGCACCGGGCATGGACCTGGGCGAGCAGCGCGCATTGCAGGACTGGTACATAAAATTCGGTTTGCAGAACGTGAAAGGTGTGAGTGAAGTGGCCTCTTTTGGCGGTTTCCAGAAACAGTACCAGGTAACCATCGATCCGAATAAACTTACCTACTATAAGCTTTCCATACCACAGGTTATCCAGTCCATCCGGGCTAATAACAACGAAGCCGGCGGCCGCAAATTCGAGCTCTCCGACATCGGTTATATCATCAAAACAACTGGCTATTTACAATCTGCTGAAGAGATTCAGAACATTGCCATTGCGACCAACAACACCATTCCGGTACGCGTGCGTGATGTGGCGTCGGTGCAGATGACGGGCGAAAGCCGACTAGGTATTTTTGATGTAAACGGTGAAGGCGAGGCAGTAGGTGGCATTGTAGTAATGCGTTATGGTGAGAATGCCGATGAGGTAATAGACAATGTAAAAGTGAAGATGGAAGAAGTCGCCGAAGGTCTTCCGAAAGGTGTGAAATTCAACATCGTCTACGACCGCAGCGGTCTGATTAATGAGTCGATAGATTCCATCAGAACTACCCTTATCGAAGAAATGCTGGTGGCCTCGGCCATCGTATTTTTGTTCCTCTTCCATTGGCGCAGTGCCTTGGTTATACTTATTCAGTTGCCGCTTTCGGTTGCCATAGGTTTTATACTTCTCAACGCCTTCGGTATCTCCTCCAACATTATGTCACTAACCGGTATCGCCCTGTCCATTGGTGTGATCGTGGACGACGCCATTGTAATGGTAGAGAACGCCTACCGGCACTTGGCGGACGCTCAGAAAGGTAAAAAATGGATGGAAGAGGAATAGAATTTTGAATGAACTCCAACTGTCATTTCGAACAAAGTGAGAAATCTATTTAGAATTTCAGATAGATCTCTCCTTCCGTCGAGATGACAAAAGAAAAATCACTCATTCAAAATTCAATTATTCAAAATTGAATCAACATGAAATTATCAAAAGAAGATAGAATCCGGATCATTGAGAAAGCTGCCAAGCAGGTGGGCCCGAGCGTGTTCTGGAGTACCATAATTGTAATTACCTCCTTTCTGCCGGTGTTCCTGCTAACAGGTCAGGAGGGCAAGCTGTTTGGTCCGCTGGCGTGGACGAAGACGTTCATCCTTATCGTAGACGCCATCGTGGCGATCACGCTTACGCCTGTGCTCATCTCTTTTTTCCTGAAAGGGAAGTTTAAGGAAGAGACAGCTAACCCGATAAACCGGGCACTGGAGCGTGTGTATGGACCTTTATTGCGTTGGTGCCTGAATTGGCGCAAAACAACTATAGGCGTAAACATTATTGCATTACTGGTGGCTATTCCCATGCTCTTTAGTTTGGGAACGGAGTTTATGCCGCCGCTGGACGAAGGCTCTATCCTGTTCATGCCGGTTACGCTGCCCGATATTTCGAATGCCGAAGCCAAGCGCATTCTGCAGGTGCAGGACAAGATCATCAAATCAGTGCCGGAAGTGGAAAGCGTGTTGGGCAAAGCTGGTCGTGCCAGCACTGCCACCGACAACTCCCCTATCAGTATGATCGAGACCATCATCATGCTCAAACCGCAGTCGGAGTGGCGCGAAGGTATAACCAAACAGGACATCATCCGCGAACTGGATACCAAACTGCAGATTCCGGGTGTAGTGAACGGCTGGACCCAACCGATCATCAACCGCATTAACATGCTGGCAACCGGTATCCGTACCGATGTGGGCGTAAAAGTATACGGCCAGAATCTGGACTCTATTGCGGCTGTTTCGGAACGGGTGCGTGGCGCGCTGCGCAATGTGGAAGGCGTAAATGACCTTTATGTAGAGCCGATCACAGGCGGCAAGTACCTGGAGATCGACATCAACCGCGAAGCCCTGAGCCGCTATGGTTTAACTGTAGACGACGTGAACATGATTGTGGAATCTGCCCTGGGCGGTACACCGATCGGCAATACCATCGAAGGTCGTCAGAGATTTTCTATCAACGTGCGCCTGGCGCAGGAGTACCGCAACAGCGTAGAGCGTATTCAACGCATTCCGATCCAGGCAGCTGCTGCGGGTACAATTCCACTTTCTTCGGTGGCAACGGTTGGCTTTACAGATGGCCCACCGATGATCACATCTGAAAATGCGCAGTTGCGCGGAGCCGTACTTTTCAACGTGCGCGACCGCGATCTGGGCAGCACCGTGAAGGAAGCCATGGAGAAGATCAGCAACGAAGTAACAGGTATACCAAACGGCTATTACCTGGAGTGGAGCGGCCAGTGGGAAAACCAGGTACGCGCTACCCAAACGCTGCAGCTTATCATTCCGCTTGTGGTAATAATTATCTTCCTGATCTTATACTTCTCTTTCAACTCCCTGAAAGAAGCCTTCTTCAGTTTGGTCACGATCCCTTTCGCGCTGATCGGCGGCGTGTTCATCGTCTACTTTTATGGCGTGAATTTATCGGTGGCTGTGGCAGTGGGCTTTATTGCGCTGTTCGGTATGGCCATCGAAACGGGTATGCTGATGGTGGTGTACCTGAACGAAGCTATGAAAGAGCTGGTAGAGATCAAAGGCAATTCCCACGAAACCATCACCAAACAGGATATCCGCGACTTTGTATTTAAAGGTGCCGTGAAGCGCCTGCGTCCGAAGATCATGACGGTGTCCGTATCGCTGTTCGGTCTGATTCCGGTACTATGGGCAACGGGTGTGGGTACCGATGTGATGTTACCGATCGTGCTTCCGCTTATCGGGGGCGTATTTACCTCTTCCATCCACATCCTGCTGGTAACGCCGGTAGTGTTCGAAATGGTGAAAGAATATGAATTAAAGAAACACGGCAAACTGGATATCTACGATGTTAAGCATTAAGAAATATACTTTAGAAAGTCCCCCTTTGAAGGGGGCAGGGGGATGTTTTGCAGTTGCTGCAATACTTATACTTTCCCTGTTGATAATAGCTCCCACACACGCCCAGCAAGTGCAAACCATGAACCTGGACAGTGTGCTGCAACGGATCAGCAATAACAACCCCATGCTGCAGATGTACGAAAGCAGATCTAAAGCTATGGATGCTTACTCCGAAGGTGCTAAAAGCTGGATGGCTCCTATGGTTGGCGGGGGTGTTTTCATGTCACCTTACCCAGGCGCTGAAGTGATGGAAGACCGCGACAAAGGTTCAATCATGGTTTCGGCGGAGCAGGATGTGCCCAACCCTGTTAAACTGCGAGCCAAGGAAAAATACATGAAGTCTCGTGCTGGTATTGAGTTAGCTGCAAAGGATGTTACTTATAACCAGCTTCGTGCTGAAGCCAAAACTGCTTACTACAATTGGGTGGTGTTGGAGAAACAGATGGCAGTGCTGAAAGATAACGAGCGCATTATGGAGTTCATGCTGAAGCTGGCCCGTATCCGCTACCCCTACAGCCAGGGCAAACTGGGCAGCATTTACAAGGCGGAGGCCAGGCTGCACGAAGTGAAGAACATGCAGCTGATGACGGCTAACCAGATCGAACAGCAGAACGTGCAGCTCAATACCCTGATGAATTTGCCTAAAGATCAGAAGTATAAAATTGACACCACGGTAACCATACCGGAACCTGCCATACTTGCTGTAGATACTACCTACCTGACCGGTGCCCGCAGCGACGTGCGCCAGCTCGACAGAACGATCGAATCGATGCAGCTGAATGTGCAGATGGAGAAACTGGAACGATTACCGGACTTTAAACTGCGCTTCGACCACATGTACCCGCGCGACCCAATGATGCCGCAGCAGTTCACGGCGATGGGCATGATCTCGATACCGATTGCGCCCTGGTCGTCGAAGATGTACAAGGCCAACACCAAAGCCATGAACCTGGAGATACAAAGCATGCAGCGCGAGCGCGAATCTATCCTGAACGAAGCACAAGGTATGGCCCGCAACATGGCCCTGGAGCTGAACACCATGCGCCAGCAGGCAGACAACTATAACAACAAGATCATCCCGGCTTTTAAAAAGAACTATGATGTGACCATGCTTGCTTACGAGCAGAACAACGCCGATCTGCCTTTGGTGATCGATGCCTGGGAGTCGCTGAACATGGCCCAGATGGAGTACCTGAAGATCCTTCAGTCACTCTTCCAGATGACCGTGAACTACGAAAAAGAGATAGAAAGATAAATTGTGAATGAGCGAATGTGTGTATGAGTGAATTCAAAACTTACGCACACATTCATTCACTCAATCACTCAATCAAAATTGAACATGAAACGATATTTGAATATACTTTTCCTTGCGCTGGCTATACTGGTAGCTGCCTGCAAAGGAGAAGACCATAAACATGCGGAAGGTGCTACGGAGTATACCTGCCCGATGCACCCGCAGATTGTGCAGAACGAGCCTGGCACCTGCCCTATCTGCGGCATGGACCTGGTGCCAAAAGCGGTGCATGGCGATGGCGTAGAGATAACCGAAGACCTGGCGTTCCTGCTGAAGCCTACAAACAGCACTGTGGTTGCCAGCATTGCCACGACCAAACCGGAGCAGAAAACGGCAGAGGCAAGTATAAAAATGGATGGCATTATCACCTACGATCCACGCAGGGTGTACTCAGTGCCGGCACGCGTGGGTGGGCGCATTGAGAAGCTGTTTGTAAAGTATAATTTTCAGCCGATCCGCAAAGGCCAGAAGCTGATGGAAGTCTACAGCCCGGACATGATCACGGCACAGAAGGAGCTTTTATATTTAGTACAGTCGGCTCCGGAAGATAAGCAACTGATACAGGCTGCCAGGCAAAAACTGCAGTACCTCGGTGCTACCAACGAGCAGATCAACCGCCTTATTAGCCGCGGCGAAGAGAGCTATACTTTTGCGCTTTACAGCCCTTACGATGGCTACGTGATAGACCTGAATGCAACTGCTCCGGCAGCCACGGCAAGTATGGCAGCAGCACCTGCAGCAGCCAGCGCAGGAGGCGGTATGGACGCGATGGGCGGAGGCGGTGCAGCCACAGCTGCTACACCAGCTACAGCACCCGCAACTCCAGCCGGACAAGCCATACAATTGCGCGAAGGCATGTATGTAACGGTTGGTCAGCCGCTGGTGCGTGTGGTAAATGCGGAGCAGTTATGGGCCGAGTTTAATGTGCCTGCCGGCGAAATGAGCTCACTGGCAAAAGGCTCACCTATAGTCATTAATTTCCCGCAATTGCCGGGTGAAAAACTGGAAGCAAAAGTAGATTTCTTTCAGCCGTTTTTTGACGAAGGCGAGAACTTTGCCAAAGTGCGGGTATACCTGCCACGCGACAACAAACAGGTGATGGTAGGTCAGTTAGTAAGCGGCCAAGCTACTTATAAAACAGAAGCTGCCCTTTGGATTCCGAAAGCTGCCGTACTGGACATTGGTACAAAGACAGTCGCCTTCAAAAAAGTGGATGGCGTTTTTGAGCCGGTTGCTGTTACCACTGGCGCAGGTGCAGGAAACGAGATCCAAATCACTTCCGGTTTAAAACAAACAGATGTGATCGCCGCCAACGCGCAATTCCTGGTAGACAGCGAAAGCTTTATAAGAGTTAATAACTGATTTGAAGATTAGAAAATTTGGAGATGTGAAAATTCACTCATCCACTCAATCACTCATTCAAAATTAAACATGAGACGATATCTGAACATACTCTTCCTGCTGGTTGCTATACTTGTAGCGGCCTGCTCTGTGGAAGAAAAAACACATGCAGAAGGCGAAAAGGCTGCCTATACCTGCCCGATGCACCCGCAAATTGTGCAGGACAAGCCCGGCACCTGCCCTATCTGCTTCATGGACCTGGTGCCGGTGTCGCAGTCCGATAAGGAGAACGGAGAACTGATGCTAAGCGAGAGCCAGATCGCGCTGGGCAACATCAAAACCAAACGTATAAAATCTGGTTCGGTGGGCAGCAATTCCATACTTACCGGCAAGCTGGTGCTCGACGAGACCCAGACTGATGTGATTAGCAGTCGCGCCGCCGGACGAATTGAAAAACTATACCTGAAAGAAAGCGGACAAACTATAAAAAAAGGTCAGCCACTATACGAACTATACTCTGAAGAGCTCCTGACGCTGCAACGCGAGTACCTGCTGTCTTTGGCGCAAAACCGTGAATTAGGGAAAGAAAACCCACGTTTTGCTTCGTTCCTAGAGGCTGCCAAAAAGAAGCTTCTGCTTTACGGTTTAACCGAAGGCCAGATCCGCAATCTTGCCAGAACAGGACAGGTTAGTTCGCGCATTACTTTTGTAGCTCCTGCCGGTGGTGTGGTTACAGAAGTAGCCGCTGCCGAAGGACAGTATGTGGCTGAAGGCGGCGTACTGTATCGCTTGGGAAAACTGGGCAAGATCTGGGTAGAAGCCGAGCTGTATCCGCAGGAAGTTGTTAACGTGAAAGAAGGAGATCCGATCAAAGTTTCGGTAGAAGGATTTGGCCAGGAGCCAGTTACAGCAAAAGTTACTTTCATTAGTCCTGAGTTCAGGGCCGGCACACAGGTTGCTATACTTCGAGCAGACCTATCAAACCTTAATGACCAGTACCTGCCGGGTATGCAGGCCAACGTTATACTTCCATCCGATATGGGGTCTAGTTTATCGCTTCCTACTGATGCAGTCATTCGCGACGAAAAAGGCGCCCATGTTTGGGTGCAGTCGGGTAAGGATACGTTCAAAGCCCGAATGGTAACACTTGGCGAAGAAAGCGCTGACAATGTAGCTATCCTTTCCGGGCTAAAAGAAAACGACAAGGTAGTAGTATCGGGCGCATACCTGCTTTACAGCGAGTTTGTATTGAAGAAAGGCGCTAACCCAATGGCCGGCCATCAGCATTGAGTTATACTTTATATGAAAGACTGCTGCAAAACCGGCGATGAAGAACCGAAAAGTAACTGGAGTAAATGGTGGAAGGTCATAGTTATTTCTGCCGTGGTGCTGGCCATATTTATAGTGCTTATGAATCAACTAAATTCTTAATTTTATACTTTAACCAAAACATGAAAAACATCATGAAGAAAACGTTTGTGGCTGCTGCCCTTGCAGCGTTTGTACTGACCTCCTGTGGAGAAAACAAGCAGGAAACTACTGCCGAAACCGAGAACATGGAGCACCACGAAGGTATGGCCCACGGCGACGCCATGCCAGCTGAAGGAAAAGTAGTGGTAGAAACTCCGGATTATACTTCAGTAACCGGTCCGGTAAAAGAACAGATCACAGCCGTAGTAAACAGCTACCTGAAACTGAAAGACAATCTGGTGGCTTCTGACGCGCAGAAAGCACAGGCTGATGCTAAAGCCGTAGTAGCGGCTGCTGAAAAAGTTGATGTTTCCGGATTGCAGGGCGAGCAGAAAACGTTTGCTGAAGAAAAACTGGGCGAAGTTAAACAGGCTGCCTCTAAAATGGCTGAATCTACAGACGTGGAAGCGCAGCGCGGCGAACTGGAACTGCTATCTGAAGCAACATTTGCCCTTACCAAAGCCTTTGGTGCTGCCGGCCAGACACTGTACTACCAGCACTGCCCAATGGCCAACAACGACCAGGGCGCTTACTGGCTGAGCTCAAACGAAGAGATCCGTAACCCATACTTTGGCGACGCGATGCTGAAGTGCGGTAGCAACGAAGAAGTTTATAGCAAAAAGTAGAAGTACAATACTTTAACCTTATATATAAAAGGTCATTACCCTTAACAGGTAATGACCTTTAGTTTTTGATAGTTTTTGAACTTATACTTTGATGTTTTTAAGGAACAGTTTTTTCAGTCTATCAAGTATACATCTTTTCATAGTACGCTCTTGCCAATCTATCTGAGTCGAAGAAGGGTATTACTTCCCTCATACTGTTTTTAATAATGGTAAGCCATTTAGCTGGTTGCTGATAATACAATGGCAGAATCTCCTGCTCGAGTGTATCCAGTAAGTTGGTAGCATCGTGCTTGTTTTGCTCATGCAAGGGTAGTGCAGCGTCAACAGGAGGAACCATAAAACCATTGTTACCATGCTTTATAAACTCAGGCACCCATCCGTCTGCAGTAGAAAGCAAAACTGCTCCATTCATGGCCGCAGACATGCCACTTGTACCGGAGGCTTCATGGGTTACCAAGGGGTTACTCAGCCACAGGTCTGCCCCCTGCTTTAATAGCTTGGATAATTTTAGCTCATAGCCTACTAATACAGAGCATTGCGGATGCTTCTTGCTCAGGTGTACCAAACGGTCGAAAACGGAGATAGCGCCATAGTCTGCGGGATAAGGCTTCCCTGCCCAGATGATCTGAACGGGCTCTTGGGTATTAGCCAGTAATCGTTCAAAGCGCTCCATGTCTTCCAGTATAAGGTCTGCGCGTTTGTAAGCGGCAAAGCGCCTTGCCCAAACAATGGTAAAAATGTTTTCATCCAGCAAATCACCAGTTTGGTCAGCAACTTCCTCGAAAAGCCGTTTCTTAAGTTTCTTTTTTCGATGCACTAATTTTTTATCATTGCCCTGGTTCAGGTAACTATATAAGTATGGGTCTGCCCAGTAGGCGTAGTTTTGAGCATTGGTGATATGGGTCAACGGACAAATGTCATGATACTTTCCCCATAGTTTATGCGCTACTTTACCATGCATTTCAGAAACACCATTCGCTTTGCGTGCAAGCCGAAGGGTGGCCAGCGTGTGGTCAAATGTATCTTGTTTTATACCTGTAATGTGTTTTACTTCATCTAGCGGCAGATAAGAGAAATAACCCATCTTATCGAGTAGCCGGATATCGGTTTTCTCGTTCCCATCCGCCTCTGGTGTATGTGTAGTAAACACCAGACTTTTTCTGATTTCTGCTACATCCCTGTGCTTCTGGTATAAGGCAAAAGCTAATGGTAAAGCATGTGCTTCGTTGAGGTGGTATACTTCCGGAGCAAGACCCAGGATCTCCAGTAGTTTGAGCCCTCCTGTTCCTAATAAAATACTGGCTGCTATTTTTGCTTCCTGGTTTGAATCATATAGTTTATGTGTGATAGACTGGGCTAAATAATCGTTCTCAGGCAGATTTGTGGTAAGAAAAAAAACCGGGGCTGTACTAAAAACCTTTGGAGGCAGGAAATAAACGCCAACCTGTACAGGTGCATGGTTTACTTTTATTTCAAACCTGATATCGGTTTTTTCCAGGAAAGAGTAGATCTTCTCTAAAAATAATACCCCCATGGTTTGGTCTGACCGATGCACCTGATCATAGTAACCATACTTCCAAAGGATGCCTATTCCGATTATGTTTTGTTTTAAATGATAAGCGCTCCGCATGTGAGAACCTGCCAAAAAACCCAGACCACCGCCATACGTTTTTAGGCATTGCGCGATAGCGTATTCCATTGAGAAGTATGCGACACGCTTTTGGTAAGCAGGTGCGTAAGCGTAAGGATGCAGCTCCTTTTTATAGTCCGTCATAACTACATGCTTTTGATAGTAGGTGTACGTTATCAGAAAGCACCTGTTATATTGCCGCAATAAACCTAACGGTTATTGTTTGCAGAATAGCCCTATCGCACCTGATGTACTTTCTTTTTTACTTTTCTGATACCTGGTGAGGACACAAAGTATAATACAAAACCGGACAAAACAGTGAAGAGCCCGAAAATAGAAAATGCTCTTAGCAGGATGTTACCGAAGTTATCACGGGATTCATAGTCCATGGTGTGCAGCATCCAGAAGAAATCGAACAGGCGCCACTGGTTATGGCGTATAGCCTGGAAAGTACCCAGTTCAGCAGAAACATATACTGTGCAATTATCCGGCTGACTAAATGTAACAGCCCAGGCTGGAAGTGGTTTTTCACGGTACTCGTGGTGCGCTCCTACTTCTGAAAGATATTCTACCTTCTCAACCTTAACCGGATCTGCGACCTGGCTTTTGGCTACAACAAGTGCTTCTTCTTTGGTTAGTGCAGGTATAAGTTTCCCGCTTGCTGCATTTGCCAACTGCACTTTAACATTAGAAGCCTGAGCAGGCATATGAGAACCTGCCGCATGTGCAGCATGGTCCATTGCACCAGAAAAATACCGAAGCTGATACACCGGCACCCCTGCAACTTCAATCAGTTGTATTGATAATACAGAATCCACCTGTGCTTTTGCTTTCAGGTTATCCAGCACCACCTGCGGAGATACCATATTCATAGAAGCAGAGAAATTCCTCTTTTCCTTACGCAGATGATCGCCGTGTACTTCATCAATATCGTTCCAGCTGAAGTAAAGACCACCTAAGGTCCAGAACAGAAATTGCACACCAAGTATAATTCCCAGGTAACGGTGCGATTTACGGATATAGTAGTTATTGCTCTTTAGCTTCATTTAGCTAATATAATAATAATAAGATATACTTTACAGGATCAAAGGTAAATTTTCAGGAAGTATAAACAAGCGTTCTATTGCAGCTATAGTAATTCCAGCACCCCTCTTTGCCATTCAATAAACTATGCGAATTTCATTATTAAGGCATTTGCTAAATATAATTTTTATAATATATTTGATTTTATATGTTTAACCTTATCAGCTTAAAGCATGAAGAAACTTTTTACACTTATTTTGCTAGCCTGTACAATTACTGCATTCGCGCAGGACTTTCAGCCAGGCAAACTCATTTTTGCGAATGGCAAAGAAATGACCGGATTAGTTAAAACATCTTCGGTGCAAGAAGAAAATGTTGTTTTTAAGGCGACAGATTCAGCTGCCAAAGAAAAAATCAACAGAGCAGAATTAAGCAAGGTTACTTTCCCACAGAAAGACTCTGATGCTGTGGTATATGTTCCGGTTCATACTGTTACTTATGGCCGGAAATCAAAAGAGCCATATTGGCTGCAGGTTTTAATCGAAGGGCCGGTGACATTATATGGACATGGCGCCACAATGAGTTTCAATAGAGGCGGCATGCCACATAATGTTTCGGATGTCACTTTTTATGCGAAGCGAACAGATGAAAAGGAAGCTACCTGGGTGGGTATGCACTTTACCTCAGGTGCGATGGGTGTGAATGTGCAGAACACCTTCAGAAAACAATCAGCTTTATACTTTGCCGACTATCCTGAGCTGGTTACCAGAATTGAAAATAAGGAGTTCAAAGTAACAGATCTGCCGGTTATAGTAACGGAATACAATAAATGGAAATCCGCAAAAAAATAGCATGCCTATGCCATTAAACAAAATGAGGCGCCTGATTTTAGGCGCCTCATTTTGTTTATATCATTCTATAATCACACTGTAGCCACCGGTACGGTTACTTTTAGCTTTTCCCAACTGATCACAACAGCACCTTTACCATCAGCCTCTGATACGATCTGGTACCGAAGCCGCTCCTGCGGCTGCGCTGTTGCTTCAGGCTTTACAGAAATGCGCAATACGTCTTCCTTCTCTGAGTAATCATCGGCCAGGTGCTGCTCCCAGTTTTTGTTAATGATGATGGCCCACTCGTCCTTACCCGGAATAGTGAACAACGCATATTTGCCGGCAGGCAACTGCTTTCCTCCTATCAGTATATCCTTATCAGTTGTAAAGCTGGTAGCCGAGTGTGCGCCAGTTACCCATACCTGATCATAAGCAACTAAACCACCCCAGATATTGCGGCCCCGCACGGCTGGTGAATGGTAGTTGATCGTCAGGTGTGCGTCATCGATCATACCATGCGCTTCTGCTTTCAAGCTACCTTTCAGCATATCCGGTTCTGCCTGTTCTTTGATTATTACAGCACCTTCACTCACCTTTGGAGTATGCGCTTCAGGAGCATGTTTGGCGTGCTGCGTTGCTTCTGCTGCAGGAGTTTCATGCTCGCTGGCAGGTTGGTTGCAGTAAGACAAAGTACCGCAAAGTATAAGGGCTAAAAAGCTGGTAGAGATTCTGGAGTTCATGTAGATTAGTTTAAGATTATTGATTATCCTGAGCTAAAACTACAAATTATTTCCTTTTGGCTTATATGCCTTAAGCACCCATCCTATAACTTCTTAACATTATACTTGGTACAAATTAATAGAGAGACACTCAAATTAATACATCCTGGAGGTAAGCAAGTATGGATCACCAACATCACAATCATCCTAAGCATAGTCAGCAAGAGCAGGCAAAAGAGCAGCAAGACAAAGTAACTGAACGGCTGGAGGAGAAAACGCTGCACGGCCACGAACACGCCATGCACGCAGACACCACCGGTCATCCGCCGCACGGTAAGCACGGCCACGATCACCACCGCATGATGATCGAAGATTTTAAAAAGCGGTTTTGGGTATCGCTGGTACTTTCCATACCTGTTATTATCCTGAGCCCGATGGTGCAACACATTCTGGGCTTTACGCTGGAGGTGCCTTATGCTATTTACATTGCTTTTATACTTTCTTCAGTTATCTATTTCTATGGCGGGTGGCCATTTTTAACAGGGCTGGTAGAGGAAATAAAAAAAGGTTCTGCGGGCATGATGACGCTCATTGGGGTTGCTATTACAGTCGCTTATCTCTATAGTACGGCTATTGTTTTTGGTCTGGAGGGTATGGACTTTTTCTGGGAGTTGGCCACGCTGATCGTGATCATGCTGCTGGGGCATTGGATCGAAATGCGCTCGGTGCTGGGTGCCTCCAAAGCGTTGGAACTGCTGGTAAGTATGATGCCTGCCGAGGCAATGCTGATCCGGGATGGTGAAACAGTAAAAGTGCGCATAGAAGACCTGCAGAAAGGTGACCTTATACTGGTGAAACCCGGTGAGAAAGTACCGGCCGACGGCGTAGTGGAGGACGGCGAAAGCCACCTGAATGAAAGCATGTTGACCGGCGAGAGCAAACCAGTGAAAAAGAACAAAGGCGACAAAGTGATCGGCGGCTCTATTAATGGTAATGGTGCCCTGCGGGTGCTGGTAGAGCATACCGGCAAAGAGAGCTACCTCAACAAAGTGATCACCCTGGTGCAGGAGGCGCAGAAAACCAAATCAGAAACCCAGCGCCTGGCTAACCGCGCTGCCAAATGGCTCACGTACATTGCGCTAATTGCCGGCTTCGGCACCTTGGCGGTATGGCTTATACTTGGACAGGACTTTGCTTTTGCACTGGAGCGGATGGTTACCGTGATGGTAATCTCCTGTCCGCATGCGTTAGGCTTGGCAGTTCCGCTGGTAGTAGCTATTTCAACAGCCGTTTCGGCTAACAACGGCCTGCTCATCCGCAACCGCACCGCCTTCGAAAATTCCCGCAGGATCACCACCATCATCTTCGATAAAACCGGTACCCTCACCCAAGGCTCCCACGAAATTGCCTCTGTAGTGACTTTTGATAAAACTATGGATGAACGCGAAATGCTGCGGCTGGCGGCTGGTGTGGAGCAGAACTCAGAACATTTTATTTCGCAGGGTATACTTCGCAAGGTTAAGGCAGAAGGTATAACGGTGCCCCCTTCTGAAGCCTTTAACTACCTGCCGGGTAAAGGCCTTGAAGGTATGGTGGACGGCCGGGATGTGAAAGTAGTTGGGCCAAATTACATCAAAGAGTATAACATACAGGTACCTGCCAGTACTGCCGAAGAAGGCGTGGAAACAGTTGTTTATACTTTGGTGGACGGACAACCGGTAGGCTACATCACCATGCGCGACCAGATACGTCCCGAATCTGCCGGCGCCATACAGGTGCTGAAAGAAAATGGTATCAAGAACCTGCTGCTGACCGGTGATAACGAGCGCGTAGCCAGAAGTGTAAGCGATAAACTGAAGATGGACGGCTACCTCGCGAACGTACTGCCGCACCAGAAACAAGACAAGGTAAAAGAGCTACAGGCAAAAGGTGAGTTTGTAGCCATGACCGGCGATGGTGTAAACGATGCCCCTGCCCTGGCGCAAGCCGATGTAGGCATTGCCGTAGGCTCCGGCACCGACGTGGCCGCTGAAACAGCCGATATTATACTAGTCAACAGCAACCCGCAGGACATCGCATCACTTATACTTTTCGGCAAGGCAACTTACCGTAAAATGATCCAGAACCTGATCTGGGCTACCGGCTATAACGTGATCGCGCTACCCCTGGCGGCAGGTGTGCTCTACAACCAGGGCATTATGATCTCGCCTGCCGTGGGAGCGGCTTTGATGAGTTTGAGTACCGTGATTGTGGCCATCAATGCCCAACTCCTGCGAAGGCAGCTAAAGTAACGGGCAACAACGTGTCTAATGCCGGGTCGTATAACCAAAATCATAAGTAACTGATAAACAGATAAACAAGTTACTTTTTTTAGTATTTCAGACAACCAATAAACCACAACTATGAAAAAACTTAATTTTAAAAAAGGCCTGGTTCTCTTTTCCTGCCTTATGGCTTTCTCATTTACAGCATGTAACGAAAATGCCAAAACCGTTGAAGAAACCACCACTGAAACCGAAGAAACAACAACCGGAGTAACAACTACTGATACAGCTGCAACCACGGGTATGGATACGACCGGTGCAGGAGGCGGTATGATGGCACACATGCATAAAAATATGGAGGAAATGCGTGGCATGCGAACAAATATGACCGGAGATCCTGATTATGACTTTGCTCAAATGATGGTCATGCACCACCAAGGGGCTGTAAGGATGGCAGACGACGAAATAGCTAATGGTACAGACACCAAAATGAAGCAGATGGCTCAGAAGACGAAGGAAACCAACCAGGCTGATATCAAAAAGCTGCAGGACTTCACGAGTAAACACAAACCAACCAAAGGAGATACAGCCACTACCAGCAGGATGATGCAGCCGATGGGCAAAATGATGGGCGATATGCACAAAAACATGGGTGATATGAGCAGCATGAACACCGACCAGAACTTTGCCCAGATGATGATCCATCACCATGAAATGGGCAATGAGATGGCGAGAGAATTTCTGAAACAAGGCAAAACACAGGAAATGAAGCAAATGGCACAGAAGACGATCGACCAACAAACGAAAGAGATAAAAGAGCTTCAGAACTGGCAGCAACAGAATAAATAACAACTAACCGAATAGCCAATAAAGCTGATACTACTCAATAAGGCCATCAAGTCACCATACTTGATGGCCTTTACATTTTCTTAAAACAAGTATACATCTTCCAGAAATAGATTATCTTTCAGTAAAAATCACTTATACTTCGCCGCATGAAGACTCTCCTGAACATCGTGTTACCTGTTATATTTTCCTTTGCTGTAATTTCCTGTACTTCGCCTGCAGAGCATACAAAAGAAAAATTGCTTGCTAATGGTCGTCAGCCGCAAGTCGCTATGGCAACAGATGGCACCACACGCATTGTGTACGGAGAAGATGAAACTATTTTCTGCGCCACTTCTTCGGATAACGGCCAGACCTTCTCACAGCCTGAGGTTGTAGGTAAGATTCCGGGACTTTTACTGGGGATGTCGATGGGGCCACAGATAGCAAGTTCTGCCAATTATACTATAGTTACCGCTATTGATAAAAAAGGTAATATCCATTCCTTCAGCCTGAAACATGGGACAGATAAATGGGTTAAAGCGGCAGATATAAATGATGTGCCAAAGGTAGCTGTAGAAGGATTGATGAGCGTTGCCAGCGATGATAAGGACAACTTTTATGCCGTGTGGCTGGATGTCAGGAATGACAAGAAAAACAAAATTGTGCTGGCTTCAACATCAGGTGCAGCCGGCACGTGGTCACCTAACCGGGTAGTATATCAATCCCCTGACAGTACTGTGTGCGAATGCTGCAAACCAAGTATAAACGTAAAAGGCGAACAGGTAACCTTGATGTTCAGAAACTGGGTGAATGGCTCCAGAGACTTTTACTATACCTCTTCAAAAGATAAAGGCCAGCATTTTTCTGCTGCAGAAAAACTGGGCAATGGCACCTGGAAGCTGGAAGGCTGCCCTATGGATGGCGGAAGTATACTGGTTGATGAAAACGATGAGGTGCATACAACCTGGCAGCGTGAAGGCAAGATATTTTATGCCAAAGCCGGAAGTCCGGAAGTGCAGTTCGGTAAAGGCCGTAACAGCCGCATCTGTGGGAACACAAATCCGGTTATAGTGTGGCAGGATAAATCTGAACTGAAGCTAAAGGCCCTGAATGCAGATAAGGAATTGGTAGTGGGCAACGGCAGCTACATAGAAGCTGCTCCAATGCCAGATAATACCACGTTGTGTGTATGGGAAAACGAGAAGAAAGTATACTTCAAGAGAATATAAATGCTTTATACTTTCACTTTCTTTAGCTGCTCTTCAGGTTATGTTCCTGCAGTAATGTTATGGCTTCTTCGTTGCCCTGTTGGTAAGCTAAGTCAAGTGCAGTTAGGCCACGAACATCTCTTATAGTCGTATCAGCACCATATTCCAGCATAAGCTTTACTAAGGCATTTCGCCCGAAAAGTGTGGCGAACATTAGCGCAGTACCGCCATTTCCGTTCTGTGTATTCAGCTCCGCACCTTTCTCGATCAGCAACTTTGCAATGTCTGGGTATCCTTTAAAACATACGCCCATTAAAGCGGTGTTTCCGCCACTATCCTGTGTGTTCGGGTCCGCTCCTGCCTCCAGCAGCAAACGGGTAACTTCCTCGTGCCCGTCGTAAGCCGCTATGATCAGGGGTGTAAATCCTCTTCCATCGGTTATACTTAGATTCGCGCCGGCTGCTATCCGTTGTTTTATATAAGCTGCATCCCCTCTCCGGGCTGCATCAAAGAGCAGGTGTTCTTCGCTGGTGGAGTAAAATGTCATAGGATTAATACTTAGATAGTTAGTTACAGGAGCGTACGCAACAGGAACTGAAATGGCTGTTCAATCTATTTTAATTGTACCGCCCGCTACGTTGCGGTGCCTCCAGGAAGAGCTGCAGAAAAAGCTTTTGCTCCGTTATAACAGAGCGCTGGTTTGGGTAATCTTTCAACCACCTGTTGGTAGTATACCCAAAGTGCTCATATCCTAAACTTATGTTCTTCAGAAGCCGCACCGTAACCCGTGGCCTTACAATCCCGATCGAATTGCTTCCCTTCAAGCCTTCAAATGTATGGAGCCAGAAATGATAGTATACAAAAGACGTGGATACATGTTTTCCAAGCGTTAAGGTACTTTCCACTTTGCTTTGTACACCATTGGTAAACGTATAATCTCTGAAACCATTTGTATCCGGGCCGAAGCGGGTGCTGTTACCTGCCAGCGGTACCACGCCCAGGTGCACATTGGTATACAGGTTTATACTTTTCCTGAATTCAATTTTAGAGAATACGCCGCCTCCAAACCCAAGCGCTCCTAACTCAAAATTACGTGTGTTCCAGAAATCATAATATTGAAAGGCACCTGTTAGTAGCGCCAGTTTGCCAATCTGCATGTTCCTGCCCAGCAAAATGCCATAACCTGTTACGTTATTGATCATGCCCCCTACAGTATCAGCTCCGGTACTAAATTCGGTGCGTAGCCTGAAAAAATCAAAAGGTTTGCGCCTTGCTACTTCAAAGGGCTTACCGTAATCAAGTTGCAAAGAGAGCATGGCATTGTTTCCTCCTTTCCCGAATACCTCGTTCTGCTGTTCGTTAAGGCGATGTATACCGGCAAATACAGTTAAATTGAGCGGCTCTTTTTCATATACATCCTTATCTGTAACCTGGAAAGTTTTCCCCTGCAACAACCTGTTAAACCCGCGTACCGGATTAATCAGCCCCGCAGCAATCTCACGCATTGCGCGTTCTCTTCCACGGGTTCGGTCATCAAGTATACTTGAACTTATGCGGTAAAAGATCTCGCCAAGTGCTGCGCCGTTCAGGGGCGTATAGATCATATCATTATAAGATGGTAAGGTGTTCTCTCCAAAGTATTCCCAGGTTAAGCTTCCTGCTATGGCAAAAGGTAACGACTGCCAGTAAGAATAGCCCTGCGACCGTGCCGCATTAAAGTATAAAGTACCCTGGTACGGGTGCCCGATAAAGTTTATCCCGAAATGGTCTGAATCCCATTCCGGCTCAGATTTCAGATTCTTCTCCCAGGTTTCTGAATTTACATAACTATAATCAGCCTTTGCGACATACCGGTTAAAACCCATGAATAAAGCATTTACTGCAATAACCTGTGCAGCAGGTTTCCAGACAGGAGCTCTTTTGTTATACACCGTATCATCTTCATCAAGCTGAGGTTCGGTTAAAGGCTGATGTAAAGCATTTAGCCTGTTGAATTTCTTTTTATCTGCAGACCTGAAAAAATAACATACCTCGTTTTTGCTACTCAGCTCAAGAGTTTTTTGCCCGTTTACTAATGCAGGTGGTACAGCAGCTGCAGGTATAATTTCTTTTGCCTGAACAATAGTGACGGAGAAAATAAGAATTATAAAAGTATAGCGTAATATCATGAGTAGCTTTCCCGGGTGTAGGAATTTACAGGCTTACCATTTTGAGTATGGGTTACCTGATAATTTTGAGACTCTTACGGGAACAGCTCTTAATGGTGACACGTACCTCTCTTTTACAGGTCAAACTCACCTTCTTTTATAGTTTCTGAAAAAAATTAAAATATTTTTTAAAACTACACAACCTTCTAAAACCTGCTCCCGTATATATGAATGGCTAAAAGTTGAAAAGTTTTTTATAAACTTATTCATAAACAGAAAGGCTCCTTGTAAAAGAGGAGCCTTTTTTGTTTTTATCCCTTCCTATCAGCAATGTGCTCCTTATACATCGGTCCGATGATGTTATACTTCTTTAAATTTACCCTTCACAAGTCAAACCTGTTAAAAGTTTACCGTATACTTCACAGAAACATCTATGGTACATGACATTTGATATAGAAGATTTTATTAACCGGGTTCCGCACGGAATTACGAAGCAGGAACTGGGACAGATGATCTATGAAGAGATCAGGGTTGCTGAGAACACCAAAGTAGGCTTTTTAGACCAGGCAACTGATAATCCGGAATTTTACGTGGACATAACCCGACAGCTGGATTTTTATATCAACCAGTTGAAGACCATTTACAACAGGCTGGCCCCAACTCCTATTGCGCTTGATGAAGAAGTATTTGCATCAGAACAACCAGATATAGACAAGATAAATGAACTGATCAAACGCATTGAAGATGCCGAGAGAAACAGGTGGTCAGGAATATAACCGGCAGCAGCTATACTTTAATTTTTTTCCAGTCGCCTTTTTTAAACAGTACCAACCCTGCAATAGTAATGGCCGTTTCAGCAACCGGTATCGAAATAAAAACACCATCGGGTCCCATCTCAAAATACTTTGCCAGTAAATAAGCCAGCGGAATCTGGAACAACCAGAACCCAAAGAAGTTGATTCGGGTTGGGGTCCAGGTATCGCCGGCTCCGTTAAAAGCGTTCATCAGTACCATACCAATACCATAAAAGATGTAGCCCGTGCTCATGATATAAATAGCGCGTGCCGCAATAGCCTGTATCTGGGTATCATTGGTAAAAAAAGAAACGAAAAAGTTGGCACCACCCAATGAAAGTATAGTTACCAGCAGCATAAAGCTCACGTTATACTTTGCCGTTTTTATAACCGACTGCTCTGCCCTTTGTAGTTGTTTAGCCCCCAGGTTTTGCCCCACCAGCGTGGCCGCCGCGTTGCTTAGTCCCCAGGCTGGCAACATAAAAAACATCATCAGGCGTAGCGCCGTCTGGTAACCTGCCGACCCATGGTCGCCACCGGTAACAGCCACCAACTGCGCCAGGAAAATCCAGCTGCACGAAGCTATCACAAACTGCAATACGGCCGGTGCTGCAATCTTGACTAATGCGCGTATCTGCTGCCAGTCAGGTATAAAGTAAGGCAGTTTGATTGAAAGTGAGCTTTTACAACCCAGCAGAAAGTATACTTGGTAACAAACACCTGCTCCCCGCCCTAGTGTAGTTGCAATAGCAGCACCTGTTAAGCCAAAAGCAGGTATAGGTCCGAAACCATTTATAAACACCGGGCAAAGTATAATATTAATGATGTTAGCTACCCACAGGCTCTTCATGGCAATGGCTGCGTTTCCAGCTCCCCGGAAAATACCGTTCAGCAGAAACAGCAGCATGATAAACACACTGCTTCCCATCATGATCTGCATAAACGGTGTACCCTGCGTGGCTACTTCCTGCGATGCTCCCATCCATAACAGTATATCACTGGCTAAAATAAAACCGGCTATACTTAGTAAGGTGTTGATGAAAACTGCAATAAGCACGGCCTGCACACCGGCTTTTGACGCAGCAGCAGGATCTTTTTCGCCGATGCGCCTTGCTACTACAGCTGTTGCCGCCATACTTATACCTATAGCCAGCGAATAAACGATTGCCAGTACCGATTCTGTGAGTCCTACTGTTTGTATGGCGTAGCTGCTGTTATGCAGATGACCTACAAAGTATAGATCGACCAAAGCAAACACCGACTCCATGATCATCTCCAGCATCATCGGGATGGCCAGTAGGATAACCGAGCTCCTGATACTGCCTACAGTAAAATCGATTTCTTCGCCGCGCAAAGACCTTTTCAGGATTGCGTAGAAATCAGAAAGCCTGCTAAAGAATAACCCTGACCGAAGCATACATTGTAGAAATTGAAACTAAGTTAGGCAAACAACAAGGTATAAACCTGAGCAAAAGTGAACACCATAGCCCTGATGACGCACATACCAGCTACTAATTTATACTTTTAACGCTTCAGTTTATACTTTACTTAAAAGCTACCTGGTAAATGTTATCTCCTGGAGCTATTCTCTTACCTTTGGTTATCGGGTTACCTGTATCAGATTCGGAGCAGGTATACCCTTAAACCCTGAAAGTATAAGCGCAGAAATTTATGGAGAATTTTGGGTCTGACCCACAGATACTAGTTGACCTTGTAAAGATGAGAATGCCTTTTGGCAAGTATAAAGGCACTTTTATCAGTGATTTGCCGGTATCTTATCTGGAATGGTTTCAGCGGGAAGGTTTTCCTCCGGCCAAGCTGGGTATGCTGCTGGCTACTATGTATGAGATTAAGCTAAACGGGCTGGAATACCTGTTAACTCCCATCAAAAAACTGAGGAAATAAGCTTTTGCTTATACTTCAGTGGCAAGTATAAACTACAGATCAATGGCTTTTTTTGCCGGCATATACTTCCCGTGCTTCTATAATCTGGTGGATATTCAGTTTTGCCCAGTCAGCCAGTTCCAGTAGCTTTAACAGCAGGCTGTGGCCCAGTGCTGTAAGTTCATACTCCACGCGCGGTGGAATCTCCGGGTATATAGTTCGTTTTACCAGTCCGTCTTCTTCCAGCGAGCGCAGGGTTACCGTTAGCATCCGTTGTGAAATGCCGGATATCAACGTCTTTAGCTCGTTAAAACGTAACGTTTCTTTCCGCCCCAGCATCAGGATGGTATAAATAGACCACTTGTCCCCAAACCGGCCCAGAATATCTTTCACCGGACAGCAATTCTCATTACTGGCTTTGTCCAGCAATATTTTATCTATTTTTTCCCGGACCTTAAGCTGCTGATTATCAGTTTTAGTTACGCCCATGATACTTAGTATTACGATGATGCCTACTTGACTTACCCAAATATACGCAATAATTTTGAGTTACTAAAAGTAACCTAGTATTGAATTTATACTTACACGTTATTGTTGTACCTACATGAACAATATATTAGAATCACTGGAATGGCGCTATGCGTCTAAGCGAATGAACGGCGAGAAAGTGCCGGCTGAAAAAGTAAATAATATTCTGGAAGCTATACGTCTTGCCCCATCTTCTATGGGTTTGCAACCTTACACTGTCCTGGTAATAAAAGACGAAGAATTGAAGAAGCAGATAAGACCTATTGCGTATAACCAGCCACAAATAGAAGAGAGTTCTCACCTGCTGGTGTTTGCTGCCTGGGATGACATTACCCCAGCACATATTGATGAGTTTATCAGCCATACCGCAGCGGTGCGCAACATGCCGGAAGAAGCACTGACCGACTTTAAAAACACCTTGTTAGGCATCGCTGAAAAGAACACAAAAGAAGAAAACTTTGTATGGGCTGCCAAGCAGGCTTATATTGCTTTCGGAACAGCTCTGGTTGCAGCTGCCACTGAGAAAGTAGATGCAACGCCAATGGAAGGATTTGACAGTGCTGCACTGGATAAGCTTTTAAACCTGGAAGAGAAAGGCCTGAAAAGTGTTACCTTGCTGCCTTTAGGTTACCGCGATGCAGAAAACGACTGGCTGGCAAAACTGCCAAAAGTTAGACGCCAGAAAGAAAAGCTGTTTATACTTCAGTAAGCATCAGCGCTTATAGTTAAAGTATAACTTACAACTAATTTAAAACTTTGAAAATGAACAAACAGAAGATTAAAATAGATATAGTATCTGATATTAACTGCCCCTGGTGTTATGTTGGGGAGCAGCGCCTGAATAAAGCTCTTACCGAAACAGGTGGAAAGTATGAGTTTGAAGTAAGCTTTAAGCCTTTTGAACTGAATGCAGCCATTGCCCCGGAAGGTATGGAGAAGCAGGAGTACTTTAAAAACAACTATGGTCCTCAGATCCTGTCTCAGTTGGATGCCATGAACCAGCGTTTAGCAGCTGTAGGTAAAGAAGCCGGTATCACTTTTAACTTCGACAGGTCTACAAAAGTGAACAATACCTTTAATGGTCACCGACTTATCTGGCTGGCTGGCGAATGTGGTGTACAGGAGAAAGTAGCAGAAGCGCTTTTTTATAGTTACTTCACGGAAGGCAATGACATGAACGATACAGCTTTGCTAACGCAAATAGGTATTGCCAATGGTATTCCAGCCGAAAAGCTGGAAGGTTTCTTTGAAAGCGAAGCAGGTAAAAACGAGGTTCGTGAGATGGAACAGTGGGCGCAGGCTTCCGGAATTACCGGTGTTCCAGCCTTCATCATCAACGACCAGTATTTAATAAGCGGCGCACAACCCAAAGAGGTTTTTCACCAGGTGTTTGCACAGGTAGCGCCTACACTACAGGAAATTAAAACTGAAGGTGAAAGCTGTGGTATAGATGGCTGCTGCTAATTAAACTGTAAAGCATAAACAAAAAGCACCTGATATCGGGTGCTTTTTATTTTATTAACCTATCTCTAAAATTCGGGTATAAAATTGATTAAATCTATACTTTAACTACCACTATATTCTGCTACCTTCACGAGCTGCTTGCCTATGTTTTCGCCTTTAAACAAGCCCAAAAATGCATGCGGCAACTGGTCAAAACCTTCCACAATAGTTTCTTCATACTGTAATTTACCTTCCTGTAACCAGCCTGCCAGTTCTGCGGCGGCTTCTCCGAATCGGTCAGCATAATCACTTACTATAAAGCCCTTCATCAGCGACTTCGTTTTAAGTAAAATCGGTTCTACGCGAGGCCCCATAGGCGGTGACGTGGCATTGTATAAAGAGATCTGCCCACACACGGCGATCCGGGCAAAATTGTTGAGCAAACTATAAACGGCGTCTGATATCTCCCCACCTACATTGTCAAAGTATACATCCACCCCATTCGGGCAGGCAGCAGCAAGCGCGTTTTGTATATTGGGTGTTGATTTATAGTTGATGGCTTCATCAAAACCCAGCTCCTCTTTCAGGTAATTTATCTTGTCATCAGATCCTGCAATCCCAATCACACGACATCCTTTCAGCTTTGCTATCTGACCCACAACCGTACCCACTGCACCTGCCGCTCCGGATACCACTACTGTCTCGCCCGGCTTAGGAACGCAGATAATAAGCAGCCCACAATAAGCCGTAAGGCCGGGCATACCAAGTATACCCAAATGATAGCTCAGCGGTGCCAGATCCGGGTTAATTGACATCAGGCCCTTGCCATCAGAAATGCTATAGGTTTGCCAGGGCAGGTTACCCAAAACCACAGTACCTTGCGGCAGTTGTGCATTATGGCTTTCAATTACTTCGGCTACCACACCACCCATTATCGGTTCGTGCAGCTTGTATGGCGGCACATACGATTTCGCATCGCTCATGCGCCCCCGCATATAGGGGTCAACAGAAATGTAAAGCGATTTCAGAAGCACCTGGCCTTCCTGCAGTCCGGGTAACTCCTCTTCTTTAAATTTAAAGGTATTGTCGGTGGGCAAGCCCTGCGGGCGCTCGTTCAGTAATATACTTCTTGTTTTCATAGTTTATCGGAATCAGGTATAAACTAATAACACGCAGAAGCTTATAATGGAGTTATACTTTGAGATTTAGGAAAGTAGCTTTTAGATTAATGCCTGATAATCCGGCCATCTTCCATCTCAATGATCCTCCCGCTGCTTTCGGCAAAGCTCTGGTCGTGGGTAACTATAAGCAGGGTTTGATTATGTACTGCGGCAAGCTCTTTAAAGATCTCAAATACATGCTCGCTGTTTTTTGTATCGAGGTTGCCAGTTGGCTCATCGCCCATAATAATATGCGGGTCGTTTATAAGCGCTCGGGCAATGGCAACACGCTGCTTTTCACCACCTGAAATTCTGTAGGCTTCTTTTGTAGCCAGATGTCCGATGCCCAGCATGTTAAGCCGCTCCATAGCCCTGTGCTCTATTTCCTGTTCACTAAACCTGTTCAGTTTCAAGCCGGGCAGCATCACGTTTCGCAGCACCGAAAACTCGTTGAGCAGGTAATGAAACTGGAACACAAACCCGATCTTCTCATTCCGGATCCTGGCAAGTTCTTTATCGCTCCGGCCTGTCATCAGTTCTTTGTCTATCAGCAGTTCACCTTCATAGTCGGTATCCATGGTAGAGAGTATGTACAGCAGCGTAGATTTACCGCAACCAGATTTCCCGATCACAGATACAAACTCTCCTTTGTTTACAGAAAAGGTAATATCATGTAGCACCTGCACCGTTACCGGGTCATGAAACTCTTTATTGATGTGCCTTGCCTCAAGTATAATATCCTGCATATTATTTACCCCTTATTATTTCTACAGGGTCTACTTTGCTGGCTTTACGCGCCGGAAAGAAACCTGCAAAGTAGGTGGTGATAAGGGAAAAAGAACCGCCAATAAAATAAAAGATCGGGCTATAGTTAACCGGGTAAGTTTTTACAGTTGGCAACGCAGCCGTAACAAAAGGAATATTATCGATGATAACGGAAAATATGAAACCAAAGACAAGACCAACCATGCCACCAAAGAACCCAATGCTGAGCGCGATCAGGAGAAAGATCCGGTTAACGTCGCCCCCTGAAAAACCTGTAGCTTTAAGTATAGCAATGGAATCCATTTTTTCGTAGATCATCATGTTAAGGATATTGAAAATGCCAAAGCCTGCCACGATCAACAGTACTACGCCAACTGAATAAGATATAAGCGACCGGATGTTACTGCCTGTTTCGAATTGGGCATTTGCGGTCTGAATATCTTCGGCATCAATGTCAAACAACTGAGCATACTCTTTGGCTACGGCAGGTGCCATTTCCAGGTCGTGTAGTTTCACCTGAATATCTGTAATGTAATTGGCTGGTTTGCCCATCAGCTTTTGTGTGGTGCCAATGGAAGCATAACTCTGTACCTTATCTATCTCCTGTATCCCGGACTGGAAGTATCCGACTACTTTCAGAGAGAAGCGCTCGCCCTGCGCAGTAGTAACCTGCACCACATCCCCGATATCAGCTACCAGAATGTCTGCGAGGCCTTTACCAAGTATAATACTGTTGGCTATGTTTTTGGCATCTATGGCATTACCAGAAGTTACGTAATCCTGGAAATTGAACAGCCTGCTCTCCTCTTCCACATCAATACCATTGATAACACCAGTGATTTCGATGGTGCCTTCGTTGTAAAAGACCTGGGTTGTAAGTTTTGGAGCAGCACCCTGCACGCGTGCATCCCGTTTTACGGCCTGCATAATGGGGCCACTGTTATAGATTTCCTGCCGCGTTATACCTGATTTTACTGATTGGATGAAGTTATAGGAGTTCTTAAATTCAGGAGAAACATTAACCGGCTGGTTATCGCTTGGCTTGATCTGGTTATAAAGCCGCACGTGCGGTGTACGGTTCAGGATAAGCCCATCCAGCAGGTCGTTCAGGCCGTTCATAAAACTGAGCAGCGTAATAAACATAGCAATACTAAACGTTACACCAATGGCAGCAACCAGCGTTTGTCGCCAGCGGGCCAGCAGCAACGATTTTGCTATGCCAAATATTAGCTTGCTGTTCATTGTACCGGTTTCAGTAGCACATCATCTTTCGTCAAGCCATCGAGTATTTCCACCTTCTGGTAATCTTTCAGACCAGTTGTAACAGGCACTTTTTCTTTATGCTCTGTCAGCACATAACTTCCATCCAGCAGGTATTCACGGGGTATGGTAAGCGCATTTTTTTTAGCCTGTATAATAATATTGGCCTCAGTGGTAAGGTTTGGGTATAGAGCCGGCGGTGCCGATACAAAGCTTGCCTCAACAGTAAAAGAACGTGTTCGCTCATTCATGGCTGGGTTTATTTTATACACTTTGCCTTCAAATACCTGCCCTTTATAGCTATCGAGGTTCAGAAGCACCCGCTGGCCTGGCTTTACGCGCGCTATATCATACTCATCTACCTGCAGTTCCAGTATAAATTCATTGGCATCCCCTATAACTGCCACCGGCACCTGTGGGCTTACCATCTCCCCCTGCTCCTTCAGTACGCTGTATACTTTGCCATTGGTCTCACTTTTCACAGTGTAATCACCTGTCATCGTCTGGCTTATCTGCAGGTTCTTCTGCGACTGCCTGGCTGCAAAATTCAGTTGCTTTTTCAGATCGCTATACCGGAGAACGGCTGAGCGATAGGCGGTAACCGAATTTTTATAGTTTAATTCCCTTTGCTCCAACTCTACCTGCGTACCTATTTGCTTCGCCCACAGGTTTCTTTGCCTCACCAGCAATAGCGAGTCGTTCTGTTTTCTGCTTCGCGCCAGGTCTATAGTTTCCAGTAATTCGTTGAGTTTTTCCCTGTTGGCACTCACACTGGAATATTCGGCAGCGATCCGTGCATTTTCGGTGCTAAGACGGGCAGCTTCGTTATCCACTTTTATTAGCGGGTCACCTTTCTTCACTACATCCCCTTCCGTTACCAATATCTGCTGTATAATGCCACTTACTGTAGGAAATACTTGGTATTGGTTCTTACTTTTTACGACACCTGATGCATATACAGATTCAGAGATATCTTCTACTGTTGGCTGTGTTTTCTCCTGCTTGCCTTGGCAGGAAAAAAGCAGCAACATCAGCATAAAAAGCAGGTAGAATAGTTTCATAAGGGTTATTCTTTGTTAGATAACGCAGCAACTATAAATTCCGCGATCCTTGCATCAAAAGCGGTACAAAGCATTGTTCTATAGTTTATTAAACGGAAAATATCCCAGGTGCAGTTTGTCTTCCGTTATAGTTCCGCCCTGCTCTATCTGAATACTGAACCTAGCTTTAAGCTCCTCAGAAAGTATGTCCTTCACCTCATGCAGATCATCTACATCTACTCCGAATTTATCATCTATATGCGATGGAGCTCCTTTAAAACCGGTATGCTTGTAAAATGTTGTTGTCTTAGCCTGTTGTATGGCTTCATTTTTAGTTTTTGCTACTACCAGCAGTTTATAATGAAACTCATCAAACTCCCCGGCTCTATAGCCACCCAGGTTCAGAAAGTATAATGTATAAGCTTCTTCTCCTGCCTTTTTTTCTTGCCTAGGCACCACCTGTATCTGATAACCACCTACATTGGTAACTTCACGCCACGCATCAACATGAATAGCGCCGGCTCCCGGCCAGAATTTCCTGATCTGCGGGACAAGTTCCTTCACTGATTCAGCGATTCCGAAAAATACGTCGTGCTGCTCTGTGTTCCTGCCGGGTGGCCTGCACCCAAGCAATGTCATAAAAAGTTTAGGTTCTGCCATGATCTAAAAACGCTACAATAATTTTATAGTTATTGATCATCCACACCGGATATACCTTATCTATATAATATCCTATTTATTTAATATTAAAAAATTTTTGAATCTTTTTCATAGGCAAAACAGTGCAATTTATACTTCATTCAACCTACTTCAGAAATTATACTTTAAAAGACTTAAAGCATGATTATATCCTCATTTCACAGTATATCAATACATTATAGTTATTTATTATCATATGTTATGAAGTCCAATATCTGTAGCCTGCAGAATTGGACTTTTACAAACTTTTTGCTCTAAAATTTGGATTTAAGTTATTTTAAATGATAGATTTGCCGCAGTTAAACATATCTATAGCCATTAAAAACATTAGTATAATTATATATTTTTCAACTTTACACTTCCATTATGGTGATAAGAAATGTATACTCCAAGAAAGTTTTAAATTTCATTTTTCACATCCTACCGGTTACAATACTGGTCTTAATTCTTACTCCACTTTATTCAATTGCCCAGACTTACAGTGGTCCTTTTGTGATCACCAAAGGGGGTACTTATACCGGTAACTGGGAGTCGAGAGACTCTGAAGTACCAGCGGTAGAAATCAAAACCTCAGAGCCAGTCACTATTGTCAACTCCAACATCCGTTCTGCCGGTTACCTGATCAAAAGCTGGGGCTACTCTGTCAATGTAACTGTCAAACACACCAACGGCTATGGCCTGGAACCTACAGTTTTCTACCATTACAAGAAGCCGCGCCGCTTTTTAACAGCTGATGTGTTCAAGAATGTGGTAGTAGAACATTGCTACCTCGAAAATACTGCTGGTATAGCCATCGCTACAACCTATGAGGGGAACAATACTACATCAGAGACCATTAAAATTCGTTACAACAAAGTAAAAAATATTGATGGGCGAATTTATAATGGCAAAGAGTTAGTAAACTTTGTTTCATTTAATTACAGAGGTGAAGTTCCTCATGTGGAGATTGCATGGAATGAAATAATTAACGAACCAAACAATTCCCTGGTAGAGGAAAACATTAACCTCTCTAACTCAAGAGGCAGAACCGACTCGCCTATCCGCATCCACAACAATTATATTCAAGGTGCTTATCCGTATCCGGCAACTAACTCTCACTACGCAGGCGGGGGCATTATTACTGACTCCTGGTATGAAGAAGGGATGGGAGATCCGGCATCCGTAGCAACAGCACATGTAAAAATTTATGAAAACCAAACAGTAAACCTAGGTAATCACAATTACGCAATAGCTGGCGGGAATAACATCGAGATTTTCAATAACAGGGCTATTAACTCTGCCCAGTTTACCGATGGCACATTTTTTCCTTTCAGAACAGAGCCTATGTATGGCTACGATTATTATAAAACGGGGGTAACCTTTAATAATTCAGTTCATAACAATGTTATTGGGGTAACCGGCTATGGTGGAGGTTGGAATAATGAGAAACTATACTTCCCTGATGGAAACGTGAATCAACACAGCAATAATTTTTTATCAGGTACAATCACGCAACAGCACGAGCGCGATGAATTTAATCGTTGGAAACAGAAGCTATCCAGCAATGGCATAACTGTTGGTCCTGCCAGTACAGCGCCAATAATTTCCTCTGAACCTATTCCGGTTACCGCTCCTGAACCAGTAGAAAAAGAAGAAAACACTACAGATACGGCATCAGGTACAGGTAAAATAATAAGTGAAGTATGGGCAAACGTTGCGTCAGAAGATATTACTCAGATACCTCTTACCATAGCCCCTACTAACACAAAAGAGTTAACTTTGTTTGAAAGTCCGAATAATATAGCAGACAACTATGGCCAGCGCATACGAGGTTATATAACCACGCCGGCAACTGGTCAATATATTTTCTGGATTGCAGGAGACAATAATGCCGAGCTATACTTAAGCACATCTGAAGATCCAACTAAAAAAGTAAAAATTGCTTATGTAAACGGTTGGACAGCCCCAAGAGGATGGAATGAACAAGTATCGCAGAAATCTGAGCAAATCCAGTTGGAAGCAGGCAAGCGATATTATATTGAAGTGTTACATGTGGAAGGCGCTGGTGGCGACCATGTGACTGTAGGCTGGCAGCTGCCTGATGGTAAACTGGAACGCCCTATAGAAGGTAACAGACTGTCTCCTTTCGATCCGGCGAACACTATTATTGAAGAAGTAAATACTGAACCCTCTGTTTATCCAAACCCATTCACAAATATTATAGTACTGGATTTGGGCGATCAAAAAGTAGACTTACGCAAGGTAGTAATTATGACACTTGATGGAACACTAAAGTATACTGTACCGAACCTACAGCCCGTTGATAACAAACTGGAAATAGACCTATCAAAAGCCAGATTACTAGCCGGCACTTATTTTCTAAAGTATACAGACAGTACCGGAAACAGCAAAACCATCAGGATTGTGAAAGAATAAGTCCCATAACATCACAAATAAAAAGGCACCTGCTTGTGTAGGTGCCTTTTTATTTGTGATATCGATCTAAATAATCTTTAACTTTTAACCAAAGTATAAGTTGTATTAAGTAAACAAGTATAAACCTGCAATGGAAGACAACTATAAAGTACCGGCACAAACAAGCATCGGGCATGTGCATTTAAAAATAACCGACCTGGAGAGGGCACTGGCATTTTATACTGGTATACTTGGCTTTGAGCTAATGCAGATGTACGGTAAAGACGCAGCTTTTATCTCGGCGGGCGGTTACCACCATCACATCGGGTTAAATACCTGGTACAGTAAGGGCGCAAGCCCTGCCCCTGTCCGGAGTGCGGGACTGTTTCATGCAGCTATACTTTACCCAACCCGCAAAGATCTGGCTGTTATCTTCAAACGCTTAATAGATGCCAATTACCCGATCACTGGCGCTTCTGATCATGGAGTGTCTGAAGCCATTTACCTGAACGACCCTGACCATAACGGCCTGGAACTATACTGGGACAGACCAAAATCTCAATGGCCAACTCATGCCGATGGCTCGCTTTACATGTACACCCGCCACCTGGACCTGGAAGATCTTTTAAAGGAACTCGAGTAAATAACTATCTCTGAGTAAAGTATATAACTATAAAAGCCGCTTCAGGTGCAGAAGCGGCTTTTATAGTTAGCTTAAAATGTAGTTATAGTTGTTTTGGCTTATACTTACAGGTTTTCAATACTACTTTGATCTAATGCACCACTAGCAATAGCTGTAAGCTCTTCTTCATAGCCAAGTATTTTGGTATACATGTTTTTCAAGTCTGCACTTTTCAGGCTGGCATACACATCAGTACTCTCAATAGTATTTGCAAGAATATCATTGAAAGCAGCATTAAATAAGGCATGCACTTCATCGGCAGTTAAAATATGCCCTACCGGGTAAGTTACTTTGGCTATAACCCAACCCAAACGAGCTGCAGCCATACGTTGATTAGGAGTTCCATGGTGTCCTTCTGAGGTAAAAGAACAGTCGCCGATGTTATAAAATAACTGAAGGAATTGAGCTGCATCTTTCCAGTTATAGGTTGCACCTCTCTTATGAGTCAGATAGTATCCTGTAAGTACATCAGCTTCCAGTTCCATTAACCTTGTTCCTTCAGCAGTATATGGATATTTATTAAACTCTACCCCAAACCAGCTTTTGAAATTCTTGAACTGTACCTGGTGCCCCCACTCGTGTGCCAGCACACCTGCAAAAGCAACTTTACTGTCTGTGCCTGCATCATTTAATACCTTAATAATCCCATCCCCTATTACTATGCGTTTACCTGTAGTGGCAAATCCATCTAACGACAGAAGTGGCGTTGTCTGGAAAACTTGACTTGGCTTCATCCCCAGCTCTATATCTTCATCAGCCCACTTATAAGCAGTTGCAGAAGGTGCGCCTACAAATGCCATATAAATTTGTGCAATTGCATCCCGGTTCAGGAGCGTGCTATTGTGCTGTCCTATTAAAGCTACCTGATTTGCCATACTCCAAAACGACTCTAAATTACGTTTATGTTTAGCTGCAAAATCAGTTAATTCTCCTGCTGCGCCAAAATGTTGAGAGGAGTTATCTAAATAACCAGCATAAAGTTGATTAAGAAGCGCCAAATAACTATACCATTCCCATTCGTGTTCTCCAAACTGCAGTACATATGGTCTGATAGCTGCATTCAAAGCGGTTGGAGCACATTCAGTCGGAGAAACTGCTCTACCAGCAAGTACTTCAAGCCATTGCTGGGTTACAGCATCCGAAGTACTTTCACCTGATTCGCTGGTTAATGCCGCTGCTTTCTCTGTTAATACTACCTGCCGACTCTCGGCTTCTGTTGAAACTTCCCTACTGGAAGACGCTTCCAGTTCGTTGAGTGTGTCCTCCTTGTCGCAGGAAAAAGTAATGAAGCTGACTGCGCAGCACAGGAGTGCCGCCTTAATGGATGTGGTTTTCATATGGGTAAAAGCTTGTTTCAGAACTCTTACCATAAAAAAGAACTTTTTGTTGCATTTTACATCTATTATTTATGACTTTATTAATACAGATTTACTATATAACACAATTATATATTAAAATTATTCTAATAAAATAATCTTATAAAGTATGTATAGCCTGTGTTATATTTGTATAATTCTATAAATAATTGCTGCCGCTAGAGTTAATTATGTATGTTCGTATAAGCAAATAAACTATAGGCTACTCATGAACTACGATCTGCTGATAACAGGTGCAACTATACACGATGGAACAGGAAAAGCTCCTTACGTTGCCGATGTGTGGGTAAAAGATGATGAGATCATACTGATCGGGAAACACAATGCAACTTCTTATACCGCAAAAAATATTATCAACGGCAGCGGACTTATACTTACTCCAGGTTTTATTGATGCCCATGCCCATGGTGAGCCTTTTAAAACTCCTGCGTTCGATAATTTTCTGTCGATGGGTGTAACTACTATTTGCCTTGGTCAGGATGGCTTCAGCCCCGACCTGAGCGAAGACAGCTATACTTCCGGTGAAGCCTTAGGCAATTGGATGAACCGCGTGGATGAACTACAGCCGGGCGTGAACATTGTGATGTTTGTGGGCCATAACACGATCCGGATGCAATCGGGGACAAAGTATAAACCTGAGCCTACCGAGGAAGATCTTACCGAAATGGAGCAACTGCTGCACGAAGGTATGGATCTGGGCTGTTTTGGGATGACGACCGGGCTGGAATATAACCCCGGCTTTAACTGCCAGACACCGGAACTCGACAGGCTGGCGAAGATTGTTGGCGAACGAGGCGGTATGATCATGAGCCACATGCGTTCGGAGAACGACGCAACTATAATTCCTGCCATAGAGGAGCTACTATCTCAGGGCCAGTACTGCCCAGTTCAGATATCGCACATAAAAGTGGTTTATGGCAAAGGCACCAGCCGCGCCGAAGAAATATGTAAGTTGTTGGATAATGCCCGCGACAACGGCATCAAAGCATCAGCAGATTTCTACCCTTATACTGCCAGTTATACTTCCATCGAGATCCTTTTCCCCGATTGGGCCAAATTGCCTTATGATTATGAAGAAGTAAAAGCGAGTCGTGGCGAAGAGTTAAAACAATTTCTGAAAAGTAAGATCGAACAGCGCAATGGCCCTGAAGCTACCTTACTGGGAACAGGTCCATTTAAAGGCAAAACGTTGGGACAAATTGCTATTGAGCTGGATAAACCTTTTGAAGAAGTGTTGCGCGATAACATTGGCCCTTATGGTGCTTTCGGCGCTTATTTTATAATGGATGAAGCCCTTCAGGATACTCTATTGCAATATCCTTACACTATGCTTTGCACCGATGGCAGCCCTTTTATGAACCATCCGCGTAGCTTTGGTTCTTTTGCTAAAATGATAGAGACCTTTGTGCTAAAAAAGCAGCTTTTCTCATTGGAAGAAGGCATACGTAAAATGACCGGCCTCACCGCCGAAACTATAGGCATACCAGATCGTGGCTTTATAAAACCAGGCTACAAAGCAGACCTGTTACTCTTCGACCCTACTGAAATAAAAGCGAACGCTACTTTCGAAAACCCGATGCAGCTTTCAACAGGTTTCAGGTATGTGATTGTTAATGGCAAAGTGGTGAAGGAACAGGAAAGCTTTACCGGGGAACGAAACGGCCGTGTGCTGCGAAAGCCTCAACTATAAATTGCGTAACTTGCGCTTTTATAGTACCCTCTTATGACACACCGCCATTTTATAGTACATAAGCCCTATGGCTACCTGAGTCAGTTTGTTTGCGAGCATAAAAACAAAAAAATGCTTGGCGAGCTACACGATTTTCCGGAAGGCACAATGGCTATAGGCAGACTGGATGAAGACAGTGAAGGCTTATTATTGCTCACCACTAATGGCAAAGTAAGCGAGCAGGTACGTAGCAAACATATCGAAAAAGAATACTATGCCCAGGTAGATGGCCTGATAACTGACGAAGCGATAAAACTATTGCAGGAAGGTGTAGAGATTGGCATTGGTGGTGACAAGTATAAAACGCTGCCTTGCGCCGCCTTCAGGCTGGAACAGGACCCCGGGTTTCCGCAACGCAGCCGTAAAATTCGCGACGACCGCCATGGGCCTACCAGCTGGGTTTCCATTACTTTAACTGAGGGCAAAAACCGACAGGTTCGTAAAATGACTGCTGCTGCCGGCTTTCCGACGCTACGTTTGGTTAGAGTCAGGATAGGTGGCATTCAGTTAGGTGAGTTGCAGTCCGGGAAAGTAGTGGAAGCTGGAGATTTTTCGATGATAAATGGGCCGGCTTATAGTTTAGAGTTAAGCAATTAATAATTTGCATTAGATGAAGAAGAAACTACTTTTAATTCTGATATGGATAGTAACTATTGCTTTAATTGAATTTGGATTGTGTTTAGCAGTAATGGACTCTGCATTTAGAAATATTGAATCAGTCCAACTATTAATTTTAATGCTTATTATTACTCTTCCTTTCTTAATTCTTGGCACTTATAGTTCAATTCCAAAATTTTCAATTTCTGTAAGTTTGTTAGCTTCGACTCTTTGCCTAATTTACTTTATAACTTATTATCAGTTAGATTTAATCAATACGTGGTTGGTCAGCTTTCCTTTAGGATATATACTTATTCTAATCATGCAGAGACGAATTTATAACTGGGGAAAATATTAACTTTCTTTCGTCAAATATTGGTAACAATCATAGCCAGCCTTTGCGCTTGAACCAGAAATATATCACCATTGTGATTAATAACATTGATACAATGACCATTGGGTAGCCATACTTTGTTTCCAGTTCCGGCATAAACTCGAAGTTCATCCCATAAATACCAACTATAAAGGTAAGCGGCATAAAGAATACCGAAAAAATAGTAAGTACCCGCATCACTTCGTTGGTTTTCTGCGACGATAGGGAAATATAAGTATTAACCAGGTTGTTGGTACTATCATTCAGTTCTTCGTACAACGTTACCATGTGCACATAAAGGTCGTGCAGGTCCTGCATTTCAGTAGACGGAAGATGTTGCAGGCGCAGATTATATAGAATAACCTCAGAAAGCTGTAACACCCTCTTTGACACCGAAACCTTACGTTTAAGATGGTATAAGCCTTTTGTAAGAGAGTTCGGCTTTACCTGCAGAAAAGTCTTTGTTTCATAATAATCCAGGTCGTTCGCCAGTTTTAAAGCTGGTTCCTCAAAGGTGCGGAATGCGGCCCGAACAATTCTTGTCAATAAAGCTTTCGGGAACTTTATACTTCCTGTATCTATATACTTCTCCTTAATTTCCGGAATAAAGTCCAGTGGATGACGGTGAATGGTAATGATGAATTTATCATGAAAGAAGACAGCCAGTTTATTTGTAAGCTCCTGAATTGTATCTGCTTCCAGGTGTGCTTTATGATCATAAACCCGACTGATAATAAATATGATATCATTCGCGATCTCGAATTTAGGCAGGTGCTCTGGCTGTAAACAATCCCGAACCGAAGATGGGTGCAGGCCATACTTCTGTGCCAGTTCCTGCAGTTCATCAGCAGAAGGATTCTCGACATCAATCCATTCCCAACTATTATCCTGAGAAGAGTAAAAGGTTTGTTGCACGGGTGCTTTAATTTATAGATATAAACTCAAGTTGCTGTACGCACGGCACAAGTTAGTGTTAGTTACTGCGTCTGCAAAAAGTAAGTATTAAAATTAAATCCTGTATATACTACATAATAAAAGATCCGCCCGGTATGCCCGGGCGGATCTTTAAGTATAAATATAAATACAAATATAATCTTAGTTCTTACCGGTATGGGCCAGTACAATCTGGCGAAGCCACTTCAGCATCAGGAAAATCGCAAATGCGGCTAATAAAGAACCAATACAGTTCACCAGGAAGAAGAATGCTTTGTGATCATATTTATCCCACATACTTGCCAGCACACCGGATAGCTTGTTACCTATAGAGGTTGCCAGGAACCAGCCACCCATCATCAGGGCTGTAAGGCGCGGTGGGCTCAGCTTCGAAACCAGTGACAATCCCATTGGGCTCAGGAACAACTCTCCTATGGTAATAACTGCATAAGAACCAACCAGCCACATCGCAGAACTTTTCTCGGCACCGTTCATACCAGCAAACACAGCTCCTACCATTACCAGCGTGCTCATGGCTGTAATTACAAGTCCCCACATAATTTTAGCAGGTGTAGATGGCTCTTTGCCACGCTTGCGCAGGAATGCGAAGAACCAAACCACCAACGGTGTAAGCAGTATCACGAAGAACGGGTTAATAGACTGGAAAAGCTCTGTTGATATCAGGGACAATGGCTTACCCTCTACCGGCCAGTTCTGTTCCGGCAGGTTGTTCAGGTAAGGCGCGACACCTTCTTTCGTGATTACTTTACCTTCGGCATCGGTACGTGCTCTGAAATTCTGGTCGTAATCCGGAACAGTAGCCACACTCTGATCAACTTCCTGTACCATGCCAATTGCACCGGCTGGTCCACGCAGCCCGTCCGCCATTTCACGGTCAGTGTAATATTCGGCCCAGGTGGTAAGGGCAGTACCATTTTGCTTAAATATTGCCCAGAACACAATAACTACAGCAAAAATAGAAAGCAGTGCTGCAATCGGTTTTTTGTCCTCAGAAGAAGCACGCGTCCATAGAGAACCATAGAACACCATAATCGGAATAGCTCCGAAAATAAAAGCATCTGTAGAATCTGACCCGAAAACGTTACTAGGAATTAATACCCAGCCCAGCACACCGGCAATTACAGCAGGCAAAATAACAATGCTGAAAATGCGCGTCAGCGACATATCGTTCGCATTGGCAGGCTTCAGTACATCGGCCTCTTTATAATGTTTGTTACCTAGCCAGAAGATAATAACACCCAGCAACATACCTACGCCGGCAGCAGCAAATGCATAGCCCCAGCCATAGTTATTACGCAGGTAAGACGCCACAAAAGGCGCAATAAAAGCCCCCACGTTTATACCCATATAAAAGATGTTGTAGCCGGTATCTTTCTGATCCTGGTATTCAGGGGCCGAGTATAAGCCACCTAATAAAGTGGAAATGTTTGGCTTAAAAAAACCGTTACCGATAATGATTAGTCCGAGCGACACGATCATAGCCAGGTCGCCTGGCAGGGCAAGCCCCACATAGCCAATAGCCATCAGAATACCTCCAATCGAGATAGAAAGCCTGTAACCTAATACACGGTCGGCAAGCAAACCACCCACAAAAGGTGTTAAGTATACAAACGCGATAAAAGTACCGAAGATATCTGAAGCACTTTCTTTAGATATCCCGAGGCCACCGTTCTGCGCATCGATCATGTACAGGAAAAAAATGGCCAGCATCAGGTAGAAGCCAAAACGCTCCCACATCTCTGAAAAGAACAGGTAATACAGTCCTTTAGGGTGTTTAGATTTAGTTGTAGACATGAAGGTGTTAGATAATTGATGCATGAAAATAAGCAGACTTTGCCAACCCACAAAATAAAACAGGGATTACAGCTCATACTCCGGCGCAATTTTTATACCTGAAAAGGAAAAATTTGAACATCTTTTTAGCAAAGACAATAAAATCTTTCGCAGAGATATTGTTTTCGAAGCAACAACTCTATTCCTTTGCGTGCCTGAAAAACAACAGGTGTTGCTATGTTATAAAGAAACCGTATGTACCAGGATAGTAACCTCTTCTATCCTTCTCTGGAAGCCGGGTCTGGCTCTAAGTATAATCTTAACTTTTAGAATTGATTTTAAGCTGCTTATTCAGTTGTTTTTACAAAGCCTTCTGTTTTGAAAACTAATCAGGTTTAAACGGCCTCTGAACTACATTTAATCAAACAACCTCAACACCGGAAATATTTATGTACCCATTAAACTTTAGTGGCTGTTGCTGGTGTTGTAGCTTAGCTTTTTATACGTCTTACACGTTCATTAATGAGTAACCATTCTAAAACCAATGCCGTTTCTACGGCCGGTGTTTTAATTTCACTTGGTATAATTTACGGCGATATTGGTACATCGCCGCTGTATGTGATGAAGGCCATCCTGGGTGAGGCCCCAATCTCACAGGCATTAGTATACGGTGGCATTTCCTGCGTATTCTGGACACTAACGCTGCAAACCACTTTAAAGTATGTGCTGCTTACCCTGCAAGCCGACAATAACGGCGAAGGTGGTATCTTCTCACTTTATACTCTGATCCGGCGCCGGGCCCCCTGGTTAATTGTGCCTGCCATGATCGGGGGTGCCGCTTTGCTGGCAGATGGTATCATTACACCTCCTATCTCTGTTTCATCAGCAATAGAAGGTCTGCGCATCCTGAACCCTGATATACCAACAGTTCCGATCGTTATTACCATACTTACCATCATATTTCTGATGCAGAGTTTTGGTACTGAGATCGTGGGTAAGGCTTTTGGTCCGATCATGTTCTTATGGTTTACCATGCTTGGCGCATTAGGTGTCGTATCTCTTGCCGAACACCCTGAGATCATAAATGCGCTTAACCCATACTATGCTTACAACCTGCTGGTAAATTACCCGGAAGGTTTCTGGGTATTGGGAGCTGTTTTTCTTTGTACCACAGGTGCCGAAGCACTTTATTCCGACCTGGGCCATTGCGGAAGACCAAACATTCGCCTGAGCTGGGGATTTGTAAAGATTTGTTTGCTGTTGAACTACCTGGGCCAGGGTGCCTGGTTAATGACAAAAGAAGGCAGTGTACTTAGAGAAAATCCCTTTTATGGTATTATGCCTTCATGGTTCCTGCTGATCGGTATTGCTATTGCAACTATAGCCGCAATTATTGCTAGCCAGGCTTTAATATCCGGTTCATTTACACTCATTTCAGAAGCTATTCGCCTTAACCTTTGGCCACGTGTAAAATTGGTTTATCCAACTAACTTAAAAGGTCAGCTTTTTGTACCAAGTATAAACTGGCTGTTATGGATTGGCTGTGTAGGCGTGGTTTTATACTTCCGTGAATCTGAGCATATGGAAGCTGCCTATGGCCTGGCTATTACGATGGCGATGCTTTCTACTACCATCCTAATGAGCTACTACCTGTATACAAAATGCAAGTCTTGGGTACTGGTTAGCCTTTTCCTGTTGGTGTACATATCTATTGAGTCCGCTTTTATGGTGGCTAATTTAAGCAAATTCCCGCATGGTGGCTGGGTGTCGCTAATGATCGGAGGCTTACTGCTCGCAGTGATGTACATCTGGATCAAGGCATTCTACATTAAGCGCAGCCTGACGGAATATGTGCGCCTGAAAGATTACCTGCCGGCTCTGAAAGAATTGAGTGCTGACGATACCATACCGAAGTATACCACGCACCTGGTGTTTATGACAAGTGCACCGAAACCGAAGGATGTGGAATCGAAAGTGATTTACTCCATCTTCCAGAAAAGGCCGAAACGCGCTGATATTTACTGGTTTGTGCACGTAGAAACGACAGATGAACCGTACACTACAGAATATAAAGTAAAGAAACTGGATGCCGGTGATGTTATTCGTATCGACTTTAAACTTGGCTTTAGGGTAGAGCAACGTATTAACCTGTTTTTCAGGAAAGTGGTGGAAGAACTGGTAGAGAACGGTGAAGTGGATATTACCAGCCGTTACGACTCCCTTAGCAAACAAAACCTGATCGGTGACTTCCGGTTTGTTGTACTCGAGAAATTTCTCTCTTACGAAAACGACCTGCCCTTTGTGAAGCGCCTGATCATGGAATGGTATTTTAACATCAAGAAGTATACAAGCTCTGAAAGTAAGTGGTTCGGCCTGGATACCAGCTCTGTAAAAGTTGAGAAGGTTCCGTTGGTTATCCGGCCGGTACAGCTACCACAACTAAAACGCATTACAGCTTAACATAACTACATGGCATTAACCAAAGAAGAGTTGCAAAAGAAATTTTCAGCCCGTCGGATTATACTTCCGATGCTGCTGGGCCTGGGCGTAATAAGCTACATGCTGTACCGTAACTATGACCCAAGCCAGCTGGAAACGCTGAAACAGGCAAATCTTTTCTGGGCTGCTATGGCGCTATTCGTGCTTTTTGTCCGCGACTTCGGTTACATCTATCGTATCCGGTATATCACAGAAAAAGCACTAAGCTGGAAACAGAGCTTTAATGTGATCATGCTCTGGGAATTCGCTTCGTGTGTGCTTCCTTCGGTTGTAGGTGGCTCTACGGTAGCGGCCTTTATACTCTTTAAAGAGAAGATCTCACTCGGAAAATCGATAGCACAGGTAATGGTGACAGCCATGCTCGATAACTTATACTTTGTGCTGGCTGTTCCTGCAGTATTGTTGCTTGCGCAGGATCAGCTGCTTCCAGAAATCAAGGGCATTAATCCAGCCTTACGCAGCAGCATTGGCATCGCTTTCTTTGTTTCTTATCTGCTGATCGCGATCTATGCCTTTGTAATGTTCTATGCGCTGTTCATAAACCCGAAAGGTGTAAAGAGGCTGATGATACGTGTTGGGCAGCTCAGGCCTTTTAAACGCTGGAGAATTGCGTTGTTCCAGCACGCAAACGAGCTCCTGATTGCATCCAAACATCTTAAAACTAAAACGCTGTCTTACTGGCTGCACGCCTGTGGCTCCACATTTTTTGTCTGGACGGCGCGTTACATTATAATTGGTTGCCTGATAGCAGCTTTTGCTGATCTTAGCTTAAGCGACCATATACTTATTTTTTCACGCAACCTGATCTATAAAATCGTTCTGTTTGTGTCTGTTACGCCTGGAGGGGCGGGTTTTGCAGAGCTGGCTTTTCCGGCTTTTTTTGGTGTTTTCATTGGGAGCTTCACAACAATTATTATCTTGCTCTATCGCTTGCTTACTTACTACCTGTATTTGCTTATCGGCGCTATTGTTTTCCCGCGCTGGGCAGCACGTATTTTCAGTAAAGAGGCATCCGACAACAACACTGACACCATAAAACAACCTGTCCAACAACGGATGGCTTAACAACACCTGTACTACATGCGTCAATTCTTACAGAACATTACCCGTCGTAAGAGCGGTACGGCTTTACTTGCCGATTACGAATTAGATGATAACATACAAGGCACTAACCTGGTGCGAACGCTTCGCCTGAAGGACCTAGTCTCTTTTGGCATCGCTGCCATCATCGGGGCTGGTATTTTCAGTACGATCGGTAACGCAAGCGCCGCCGGCGGACCAGGCGTGTCTCTCCTGTTCATATTCACGGCTATTGCCTGCGGTTTTTCAGCACTTTGCTATGCCCAGTTTGCTTCCTCTATACCTGTTTCCGGTAGCGCCTATACCTATGCGTATGCTTCTTTTGGCGAATTAGTAGCCTGGATCATTGGCTGGGACTTACTGATGGAATATGCTATCGGTAACATTGCTGTAGCTATTTCCTGGTCAGATTACTTTACAGCTGTGCTGCTGGGAGTTGGCATGGGGATGCCGGAATACCTGACAATGGACTTCCTGAGCGCTTCCCGCGGATTTGACGAAGCTACTAAACTATTGGCTCAGGGTCAGGCGCTAAGTGATCTTCCTTCCGGTATTCAGCAGGCTTACCTGGCATGGCAGAATGCGCCTGCTATTGGTAGCATTAAGCTAGTTGCCGATATTCCGGCCCTGGCTATTACCGTACTTATCACTTACCTGGTTTATATTGGCATTAAAGAATCAAAGCGTACTGCCAACCTGCTGGTACTGCTAAAGCTTATAGTTATACTTCTGGTTATTACAGTAGGTGCATTTTATGTGAATACTGATAACTGGTCTCCGTTTGCACCAAACGGCATTTCTGGTATCTTGAAAGGTGTATCAGCGGTATTCTTCGCTTACATTGGATTTGATGCCATTTCTACTACAGCCGAAGAGTGTGAGAACCCGCAACGCGACCTGCCACGCGCCATGATCCTGGCTTTAGTGATCTGCACCACACTTTACGTAATCCTGGCATTGGTATTAACGGGTATGGTGCCTTTCAATGAACTGGCTGTCGGCGACCCATTAGCATATGTTTTCTCAAGAGTTAACCTGGATGCAATGGCTGGCATAGTAGCTGTAAGTGCTATTGTGGCTATGGCCAGTGTACTTCTTGTATTTCAGTATGGCCAGCCACGTATCTGGATGAGTATGAGTCGCGACGGACTTCTGCCAAAGATCTTCTCAAGCATTCACCCGAAACATAAAACTCCCTGGTTTGCAACTATAGTTACTGGTTTTGTAGTAGCTGTTCCAGCCCTGTTTATGAACCTTACGGAGGTAACCGATCTTACAAGTATAGGTACCTTGTTTGCGTTTGTGCTGGTGTGCGGTGGTATACTGGTTATGGAAGAAAAACAGAAGCAGGTAGAGACACTTCATAAAGGTTTCAGAGTACCTTATATCAATGCAAAGTATACATTGCCATTACTGATGATCGGACTACTGGCATTGCTGTACATTTATAACGGAGAGGCTATGAGTGGCTTCCTGAGCACTGAAGGCGGATGGGAAGAATTCCAGCACAAACTGCCTTTATTGGGCTTTGTTGTGATAGCCGCTATTATGACTGTGCTTTCTTTTACGCGTAACCTGTCGCTGATCCCGGTACTTGGTTTATTGACCAACTTATACCTGATGACTGAGCTAGGCATTACCAACTGGAGCCGTTTCCTGGGTTGGCTGGCATTAGGCTTGGTTCTATACTTTGCATACGGTTACCGCAACAGTAAGCTTAAAAAGCACGAGTTATAGTCAGTCTTAAAGCTTTTATACCTTGAATAGGAAGCAAAACATAGCTACTCCCCTGCTCCTGCTGCTGTGGGCCGCTATGTTTTGCTTTTCTGTTACATATACGCTGCAAAAGCACGCAGCTAAGCAGGTTTCTTCTCATACTTCTTCTGTTCAGAACAAGGAGAAGCTTACTCCCGAAAACCAGGGAACACCAGTAGCCTGGACAGAACCATCACCTCTACAATATTCTTCAGGCACTACAGAGTCGTTTTTCACTGTTTATACTTTTCCTTCCTGGTCATTTCGGCTCTCAGCATTTTTTTCTTCCCTCAAACCAGATGCCGTTGTAGTAGCTTGTGTATCAGCTATTATCCGTTTCCAGATATTCCCTAATGGGCCTTAGTTTAGTTTATGTTTATGTTTTTGTAGATTTTTCTGCTGCTGCAAAATAATTTGTATAATAGCAGCTATTTTACTTGACTAACTTTAACAAAACCAACCTACTAACTTATCTTCTCAATGTCAAAAAACATTTTTGCGACAAAATCTGTCGAAAAACTGATTCGCGAATCAGAGAGCGGAGAGCACGGCCTTAAACGTACGCTCACTGCCACTAACCTGACCATGCTGGGTATAGGCGCCATTATTGGAGCGGGTATCTTCGTTTTAACGGGTACTGCTGCTGCCAACGCTGCCGGTCCAGCTATTGTTATCTCCTTTATTATAGCTGGCCTTGGCTGTTTGTTTGCCGGCCTTTGCTATGCCGAATTTGCTTCCATGATTCCGATTGCGGGTAGTGCTTATACGTATGGGTACGCTACACTTGGTGAGTTTATCGCTTGGATCATTGGCTGGGACCTTATCCTGGAATACCTGTTCGGTGCAGCAACTGTAGCAGTAGGCTGGAGCGGTAACTTTGTAAGCTTACTTAAATCTATAGGTATTACGATACCGGAAGTTGTAGCAGCTGCCCCACTTTCGTATGTTGGCGGTAACTTTGAAACAACCGGCGCTATCATTAACCTGCCTGCCATTATACTTATACTTGTGATGACCGCCCTGCTTGTAATTGGTATTCAGGAGTCTGCCAAGTTCAACAACGTTATTGTAGTTGTTAAAGTAGCAATCGTATTACTGGTTATCGGTTTTGGTTTCCAATATGTAAACTCTGCTAACTGGGAGCCATTTATCCCGGCAAAAGAAGTGTTAGCTGAAGGCGGTACGCGTTATGGCTGGCAGGGTGTGGTAGCCGGTGCCGCTATCGTATTCTTCTCTTACATTGGTTTTGATGCAGTAAGTACTGCTGCTCAGGAAGCTAAAAACCCACAGCGCGATATGCCGATTGGTATGCTTGCTTCACTTGGTATCTGTACGTTATTGTATGTGTTGATGTCGCTTGTACTTACAGGTCTTGTTCCTTACCAGACTCTTAACGTTCCGGATCCGGTTCTTGTAGCTCTTGAGGCTGCTGGTCCTTCATTGCAGTGGTTATACTTCTTTACAGGTATTGGTGCTGTGGCTGGGCTTGCTTCTGTGGTTCTGGTAATGTTAATGGGTCAGCCTCGTATTTTCTTTGCTATGAGTCGCGATGGTTTGTTACCTGCAGTTTTCGGTAAAGTACACCCTAAATATAACACGCCTTACGTCACTACTATCGTTACAGGTTTAGTTGCTGCTGTTATAGCTGGTATCTTCCCAATCGGTTTGCTTGGTGAGCTGGTAAGTATTGGTACGTTGCTAGCATTCGTGATTGTGTGTGCTGGTATCATTATCCTGCGCCGTACAAGCCCAGACCTGAAGCGTCCGTTCAGAACACCGTTTGTACCTCTGGTTCCTATTCTGGGTATCCTGATCTGCGGTTATATGATGGTCAACCTTGGTTTTGACACCTGGTTACGTCTTATCATCTGGATGGCTATTGGTATAGCTATTTACTTCCTGTATGGCCGTAAGCACAGCAAGCTGCGCAAGCAGAACGAGGCTGACGAAGCTGCAAAGGTACCTGTAATTTAATTTTAGCCAGGTGACCTTATGGGAATGTTAGAACTGTTTATTTTCCTGATAGCTCTTTCCTTATTAGCCTTTTATTTCAGGAAAACAGCTAAAAAAAAGAAAGAGTAACTATACCTCTCTAAGGTAATCACAAAGATGTAATTACTTAAAAGCGCCCGGATAACTTCGGGCGCTTTTAGTTTTAATACTGCCTAATGAATGTATACTTGTATGGTAGCGTGTAACATTCTCATACATAATTCAGAACTTTGCAGGAAATGTTATCAACTGCTATACTTCAGAATTTACCCGACCTGCCTGTAAAGGAAGCGCTGCCGCGCCTTCTCTCTGCCCTGGAAATAAACCCAAGGGTTGTACTGGAAGCGCCCCCTGGTGCCGGTAAAACCACACTTGTTCCGCTGGCTCTGCTCGAAGCCAACTGGCGAAACGATGGGAAGATACTGGTATTGGAGCCACGCAGGTTGGCTACACGCGGAGCCGCACAACGCATGTCGGACCTGCTAAACGAGCCGCTTGGCCAGACAGTAGGCTATTGGGTACGCATGGAGCATGTGGTTTCGAACAACACAAAAGTTGAAGTGGTAACTGAAGGTATACTTACCCGGCTAATTCAGGATGACCCAGCGCTGGAAGGTATAGCAGCTATAATATTCGATGAATTTCATGAGCGTAACCTGCAGGCTGATCTGGGTTTGGCTCTAGCTTTAGATGCACAAGCTGTTTTGAGACCCGACCTTCGGATATTAGTGATGAGTGCCACGCTGGATGCCGTAACTATAGGTAACTGGCTAGATGCACCTGTTATCACGAGCGAAGGCCGGCAGTATCCTGTTGAAACGCATTATCTACCAACTTCAGAAGTCGCCGCTGCCGGCAACCGACCTGCAGAACGGCTCATCAACCTGGTACCTAAAGCCATCCGGAAAGCCTTGACAGATGAAGTAGATGGGGATATACTGGTATTCCTGCCCGGCATAGGCGAAATGCGAAGAGTAGCTGCACAACTGGAAGGCAAACTGGCACCAACTATAGACTTACATATTCTGCATGGCGACCTGCAGCTTTCCAAACAAATGGCTGCCATACAACCTGCTCCTAAAGGAAGACGCAAAATAGTTTTAGCCACCAGCATTGCCGAAACCAGCTTAACCATAGAAGGCGTAAAAGTTGTGATAGATGGCGGTTACTCGCGTGTTCCTAAATTCGTGCCCCGCACGGGGCTTACAACCCTAGCAACTATACCTGTTTCAAAAGCTGCTGCCGATCAGCGCCGAGGGCGTGCCGGTCGCTTGGGTCCCGGTGTTTGTTACAGGCTCTGGTCCACTGCCGATCAGTTACAGCTCGCAGACCGCCAAAACCCGGAAATATGCGAGGCTGATCTGACTGGCCTGGCACTAGAGTTGGCGATGTGGGGTGTAAAAGATGCTGCTGCTTTAAACTGGCTTGATACTCCACCTGCCGCTGCCATGGCTCTCTCCCGCGAATTGCTGCTCCGCCTCGAAGCCATAGATGCTTCTGGTAATGCCACTCCACATGGCAAAGCCCTGGCATCGCTTGGCCTTTCTCCAAGATTAGGTCATCTGGTTATTCGTGGCCGTGAGTTTGGCTTTGGTGCTACAGCCTGTGCATTGGCCGCATTGTTATCTGAAAAAGACATCCTTAAGCAACTGGAAACTGGCCGTGGAAATGTGTTGCCCGACCTGTCTCTGCGATTAGAAATATTAACCGGTAAACGTCCGCCCGTACCTGGTTTTGTGCTGGATGAAAATGCTCTTCGACGAGTTCGCGAACAGGCCCAGCACCTGATGCAACGAACACGAACCACGAACCAAAGTATTAACCCTGATGCTGCCGGTATTTTAACAGCACTTGCCTACCCCGACCGCTTGGCCCAGCGTGAGTCATCAGGTTGGGTAAGACTGGTAACCGGGCAGCGGGCAGCTTTGCCAACAGAGCTTTTCAGTGAAGCTGATTTTTATAGTATAGCTCACCTTGAAATCGGAAACCAGCCCCGCGTATTGCTGGCAGCACCAATCAACAAAGCCGAACTGCTGGAGCATTTTATAGCGCAACTGGAAGAGCTGGATGAAATTCGTTTTGATGAGGCTACCGGCAGGGTTATAGCACGAAAAATCACGAAACTTGGCGCACTTATACTTCAGGAAACAAACCAGTCTAACCCCGATGCGGAACTTGTTGCAACTATACTTCTACAGATGCTGCGTGAGAATGGTATTGAAAGATTACCATGGTCTGACCAAGCGATGAAAACCCGACAACGACTGGCGTTTTTGCAACAGCTGTCGCCGGACCTTTGGCCTGATGTATCCGATGAAGCACTGAAAGAAACGATGGAGGATTGGCTGCTGCCGCACCTTATAGGTTTACGGAGTATAGAACAGGTAGCACGCCTCGATTTTAATGAGCTTATACTTTCTGACCTGAGCTGGGAACAACGCCAGGAAATGGACCGACTGGCACCCTCGCACCTGGAAGTACCGAGCGGTTCCCGTATCGCGTTAGATTATGCTGACCCAAGTACACCTATACTTGCCGTGCGCTTGCAGGAAGTTTTCGGAATGCTGGACACGCCCAGAATTGGTGGTGGCAAAGTACCTTTACTCATCCATCTACTCTCCCCAGCTTCGCGGCCTGTGCAGGTTACCCGCGACCTCCGCAGCTTCTGGACGACCGGCTATTTTGATGTTAGAAAAGATCTACGTGGCCGCTACCCTAAACACCATTGGCCCGATGATCCGTTGGCAGCTGTTCCGACGCGGGGCACCAAGAAAAGACCGCAGTAACTGCAACTACAAAACTGGAAAGCCACCAATACTGGTGGCTTTTACATTCACATCAAGTATTATCTTTCAGTTAGATTGCAACTTATAAATAGAAATCTCCGGCAGCTTCCGGTTAGTATAGTATCTCTTCTACTTTATAAGAAACCATCCCTTGTGGTGCGGGCCACTCCACTTCGTCGCCTACTTTGCAGCCAAGTATAGCTGTGGCAAGCGGAGCAAGTATAGACACTTTCCGTGCGCTCAGATCGGCATCTTTAGGGTATACCACCGTTATCTCCATTACATTTCCGGTCTTCAGATCTTTAAGCCGCACAAACGAATTCATGGTAACCACATCTACGGGTACTTCTTCCGAGGCTATCACTTTCGCACGTTTCAGTTCTTTGCATAAACCCTCTACGGCAGAAGCACCACCGTTCTGGCGTTGTACCTGCACCAAACTATGCAGGCGCTCGTAATCTTTCTCAGTCAGATAAATCGGATTCATAAACGTTCAGTTAAGTATAAATTGATGTTCCTGGGTTAGTATAGAGCCTGCATCTGTTTGAGCAAAGTATATATCTTTAAAGCTCAGCGTTTTGCCAGACTCCACTCTTCTGAATATCTTATCCGGAGTTATACTATCCAGGCTACCGAACCCACAGGCTTCCATTACTTCTATAGTTGACTTTATGGTATTTGTATGAAAGTTCGCCACGCGCACACGCTTATCTGAAACATCCAAGCCACTGTATAAGCTCTTATCCTGTGTCGCAATACCTACCGGGCAACGGCCTGAATCGCATTGTAATGCCTGTATGCACCCTAACGCGAACATCATACCACGGGCACTGTAGCACATATCTGCACCCAGTGAAATTGCTTTAATGATATCTACACCCGTTATGATTTTACCTGCTGCAATTACCCGTATCTCTTTTCTGAGTTTATATTTCACAAGCATCGCCTGCACAAAGGAAAGTGCATCGTAAAGCGGCATGCCCAGGCTATCGGTAAACTCCAGCGGCGCGGCACCTGTACCACCTTCTGCCCCATCTATCGTGATAAAGTCCGGGAAGATCTGGTTGTGCATCATTTCCTGGCAAAGGCGCTCAAATTCCTGCTTGTTACCAATGCAAAGCTTTATACCAACCGGCTTACCCTTCGACAGAATACGAAGCTTTTCGATGAACAGCAGCATGGTAAACTGATCATTGAAAGCGGAGTGTGCCGGTGGCGAAGCAACTGTGGTAAAAGGCTCAACTTTACGGATAGCAGCGATCTCAGGCGTATTTTTGGCAGCCGGAAGTATACCACCATGTCCAGGTTTTGCTCCCTGCGATAGCTTGATCTCCACCATTTTGATATGCGGATGTGCTACCTGCTCCTCGAAAAGTGTTTCTGAAAAATTTCCCTTGCTGTCGCGGCAACCAAAATAGCCGGTACCAATCTGCCAGATCAGATCGCCACCACCTTCTATATGGAACGGGCTTACACCACCTTCGCCGGTGTTATGCGCAAAACCACCTAATTTGGCCCCGCCGCTCAGCGCCATAACAGCTGTTTTACTCAACGAACCATAGCTCATAGCAGAGATATTGTAAATACTGGCACTATATGGCTGCTGACAACGACTACTGCCTACCGTTACACGTAAATCTTCTTCTTTTACATGTACCGGAAACATGGTATGCGCGATCCACTCAAAACCATTTTCCTGGCTATCGGCTTGCATGCCGAACGGTACCGTCTGGCGCACGTTTTTGGCGCGCTGGTAAACTATAGAGCGTTGCCGGCGGCTGAATGGCTTTCCATCCAGGTCAGACTCGAAGAAATACTGGCGCAGCTCCGGGCGAATACTCTCGAAAAAGTAGCGCAGATAGCCCAGCAATGGGTAATTGCGCAGTATAGAATGTTTTCCTTGCCGAATATTCCGGTGGTAGATAACGTGTAATGGCACAACTAAAACAAGCAGCCATAAAAAGGAAATATCCTGGTAACCCAGGTATAAAGTGAGCGCATAACTGGCAGCAAAAACAACTGCAAGCAATTGTCTTACGCTAAGTTTAGTTAACATATCTGTAAACAAAAATGAAATAAAATAGGAAAAACAGGTAGCGCAAACAGCTGCAGACAACTATAGGCTGCAAACATAATTTACACTAAAAGCACGTGTGGTCGGGGCCGGAGAGGTTTTCCGGCTTACTTGTTAAAGTCCTTAGGAACTGAGAAAAAGTTAAGGCAGTATCCGTTAAGCACATCGCTTAGGGAGAGGTGATGCGAAGCTGCGACAAAGCCAGTGAGTGGCATTGATAAAATAGCTATGTATTTATGGTGTGGCAGCACGGTCAGTTAATTATGATTCAAAGTAAGCGGTTATAAAATTGGAAAACAACTTTGCCTTGTATACGCTGCTTTACCTATATATTGTTTCAGCTAATTATTCAGCTTAGTTCAGGTACCTGATGCTCAGGTAGTATAGATGTTACTTCTATGTAATGTCCGCCTATACTTTCTGTTCTTTGGTGGCAGGCTTCTATAATTAGTTCAGCTGTAGTAAGCAGGTTTATAAGTTCGTAATACAAAAGAGAGAACACCCTGATCTGTTCTGCTTCAAGCTTAATTTCTGAAAGCTTACGCCTGGCAGCTTCCAATCCTCTTCGGGTACGTACAATGCCAGTGTGTTCCCACACCATTGCCTGCAACTCAGCCTTTAATCGCAGCAGTTCCGCAGCATTATCGTAGCCCGGTAAACTATAGGTCAGGCTCTTAAAGGATGTAAAGTAATGTAACGCAGAAGAGGAAGTTACATGAACGGCAGCCGCTTTGCCAAATACCACACCTTCCAGCAGTGAGTTACTGGCCAGCCTGTTTGCACCGTGCACGCCGGTGCAGGCCACCTCTCCTACAGCATATAAGCCGGATATTGATGTTTGCCCGTGCAGGTCTGTTGCTATGCCACCACACTGGTAGTGTGCCGCCGGAACTACAGGTATAAACTCCACAGCAGCATCGATGCCTATACTTTTACATTTGGTGTAGATGAAAGGAAAATTCTTCTGTAACCTGCCTTCGGGTAAACGGGTGGCATCTAAGTATAAACAGGGCGAATGATGCAGGTGTATTTGTTCGTACACAGCTCGGGCAACTATATCGCGCGGCGCCAGTGAGCCCAACGGATGGTATTGTTGCATGAAGGCAGTACCATCCGGCAAAACCAGTTCTGCACCAGCGCCGCGCAATGCCTCACTTATCAGGAATGTATCTTTAGAATCAGGATCGTAAAGAGCTGTCGGGTGAAACTGGAAAAACTCCATATTCCGGATTGTGGCCCCTGCCCTGTATGCCATGGCCAGTCCGTCGCCGGTAGCTATAGTTGGATTGGTGGTGTATTGGTATACCTGACCCGAACCACCTGTTGCTAAAACTATAGCTTTGGCAAGTATGGCTTTATAATTTCCGCTCACCAGGTCCAGCGCCTGCACCCCGTAACAAACCTTCTCCTGATTTATACTTTGCGTAAGCAGGTCAATACCCAGGTGATATTCTGCAATGGTGATATTGGGATGCTGAAAAGCTGCTTTGCTTAGCGCCTGTTGTATACTTAAACCGGTGTGGTCTTTTACGTGCGCGATGCGGTGCTGGCAATGGCCGCCTTCCAAACCCAGAGCTATAGTTTCATCGGGAGCAGTATCGAACTGCACACTTTGCAGCTGTAGCCATTTTATACTTTCAGGAGCCCGCTCAACCATAAACCGAACTGCAGTTTCGTCGCACAAGCCGGCGCCGGCAGTAAGCGTATCCTGCACGTGCTGCTCAAAAGAATCTATATTGCTTAAAACCGCAGCTATACCGCCCTGTGCATAGGCAGTGTTGGTTTCCGTTATTGCAGCTTTACAGAGCACCAACACCTTACCATGTGCAGCAGCTTCCAGGGCAAATGTCAAACCTGCAATGCCGCTGCCCAATACTACAAAATCATAGTTCAGCGTTTCCATTTATGCAAAGGCCAACATTCGCTCTATAGGTGCAAGTGCACGCTTCAGGATGTCTTCCGGCAGGGTTACTTCAAACAAGAATTCCTTTGCTGTTCCAATGGATTTCAAAGATTCAAGGGTTCGCTGCATGGTTATCTGTTTCATGTGCGGACACTTGATGCACGGAACTATAAATTCTTTTTCAGGATACATGCCGCGCAGTGTTGCCCCCAGGTCGCATTCAGAACCAAGTATAAACTGACGGCTCTCGCTCTCGCCTACAAAACGGATAATGTCGGATGTGCTGCCAACTATACCTCCTGCACCTTTCAAGGCATCGGTTACAGTATCGTCCGGAACTTCCCAATGCACCAGCACCTGCGCTTCAGGGTACATCATTTTCAGGCCGTTTATGCGCTGTGGCGTAAATTGCTCATGCACTTCACATTTACCTTCCCAAAGTATAAGTTCTTTACCTGTTTCGGCTTTTATTTTGGTCTGCAGGTTGCGGCCCATGTAGAGGTCTGGCAAAAAGATAAGCTTGTCGCCGCCCAGCGAGCGGGCAATATCCATGGCGTTGCGCGAGGTGCAGCAGATGTCGGCTTCTGCTTTGGTTTCGGCGTAGGTATTGATATAAGCTACTACCGGTACGCCCGGCCATAGTTTCTTCAGCAGTCGCACATCTTCGCCGGTAATACTTTCAGCGAGCGAGCAGCCGGCATCAAAACTAGGAAGTAACACTTGTTTGGCTGGGTTCAGGATCTTGGCCGTCTCCGCCATAAACTTCACCCCGCAGAAAATAATGTAATCCGCTTCCACAGTTTTGGCCGCCACGCTCAGCCCCAGCGAGTCGCCTACAAAATCGGCAATACCGCCATCTTCGTGTTTTACCTGCAGCTCGGCCGGCATATAAAAATGCGACAGCACTACTGCATTATGCTTTTTCTTCAGTTCGCGAATTTCTTCTACAGCATCCAGTAAAGCGGCTTCTTCTTGTGCGGGCAGGGCAACAGGTTCCATGGCTCTGAGTTTTTCAGAGAAGGCGCCCCGGGTTTGGGTAGAAAGCATGTGTGTTGTGTGTTTGTGTTAGACTAAGATTCTACTATTGTTTTGTCAGAACTATAGATTATTCCTTTGATCCGGGTTCGGATATACTTTCTTTTGGCAGCTCTTCGTGCAGGTTGGTAATATAATACTCCCCTGAGTTAATCCCATCTACCAGCGTTTGTATTGTTTTCGTATCAAATACCCGTAGCAATTGGTTGCGGTAAGCTTTTATCTCGTCGTGCAACGGGCAGGGATGTGTATCGGAGCACTGCTTCATGCCCATGCCGCACTTCCGGAAAGCTTCCAGTCCGTCTATTGTTTTTACTACCTCCAGCAGGCTGATTTCGCTGGCCTGGCGATGCAGGAAAAACCCGCCACCCGGTCCTTTTACAGATGCGATCACTCCTTTACGAACCAGGTCCTGCAGGATCTTGCCCATAAAATGCGCGGGCAGTTCCAACTCCTTCGCTATTTCCTTGATGCCTACTTTAAGCCCCTGTGCATCGTTCAGAGCGATGTATACAATGGCGCGCAGGGCATATTCCGTTGTTTTCGATAACATGAGAAACTGTTTATACTTCTAACACTAACACGGCTGCAAAGGTACTATTTCCCTTCCAACTGCCGCATCCCTTCTTCTGTGATCATTTCCGTAGACCACGGCGGCGACCATACCAGGTTTACCTTTACATCCAGGTTCGGAAAACGTTTTAACAGGATCTGCTCTGTTGCATTTACGATGGTGCCGCTCATGGGGCAGCCGGGTGTTGTCAGGGTCAGCTCTATTTCAAGCAGTTCGCCATCCAGGCTCACACTATAGATCAGGCCCAGGTCAACTATATTAATACCCACTTCAGGGTCGATGATGTATTTTAAGGTTTCGTAAACTTCATTTCCGAAGTCTTCAGACACTTGCGTTTCCATAGGAAAAAGGTTTTAGTTCCTGAACTTTATGCATGAGCAGTTGAAACACATTGGCCGTGTATAGCAACGATGTGATGGTAAAGCCGATAGCACCGGCAAGTATAAGTTGTTGGTTGCGCAGCAGTATACCCGTTATCAGAAGTATAAACCCGAGGAGGTAACTGATGTTCTGCCAGCGCTGAATAGTATGGTTGTAAAGGTCTTTTGGAAGCGGCGTTTTAAAGCGACCCACATAGGCTTCGTAAGCGTGCATCCAAACTATAAATGGCAAAGTTTTAAAGGTCTGACCAAGTATAATGGCCGAGATAAATCCCAGAAAAACGGAAATGCCATATACCAGATAAACCGACGATAAAAGCTGTTGCGGCAATGCTACCTTACTGCTAACTATAAACACCAGCACAATAGGCAATACCAGTAAGCCAAGGGCTACAAACGTCTGTTTCATACCCAGATCCACGTCGTGGCGCTGGCGTGTTTTGCTAGTTTCGTAAATGAATAGCATAAACAGCAGCACGCCCCCAACTACCAGCCCCGCATAAACCGGTAATAGAGCCGTATGAAAGAACAGATGATCGAAAATGAAAAACACTAGCCCGGCATTGATCAGGTTATAGCTCCAGTTTAGTTTTTTAAAGCTCTCGGCATGTGCCAGTAAGAACATCGGGATCAGCTTCGCTCCTACTCCGATTATCAGCAGCAAAAACCAGCCGGCCATACCAATGTGTGCGTGCAATTTCAGGTAATGCGTGTGCTCTACCGGCAGAAAAGCCATTGTAAAGTTCAGCACCATAACCAGACCCACTATACCTGTAACCAGCAGCCAGATAGCCGAAGTAACTATAAAATCAGATTCTATGGTCCATTTGGGGGCGAGTCGGGCGGTTTGGATGACGTTGATATTGAAAAGTATAAAAGAGATGACCAGGCTACAGGCAGCCACGTGCATGACATGGCCCAATTCAAAATTCCAGAAGCACCAGGCCAGAAGTATAGTTCCGGCACCCAAAAATCCGAAGGCTATAGTTGCCAGTTTCTCAGAGTATAGTTTGCACTCCAGCACCACCGGCAGCAGTTGGTAAAGCGCCCCGAAAATAAGCATCGTTGCCCAGCCCAGTGCGGCCACATGTGTTAAAGTCAGCAGTTTCGGGTGGAAATAGTGACCACTGAAGGCATCGGTAGAGAAGAGCAGTAGAATGCTGAGCGCTACAAAAGCCAGGGCAGCAAACACGTAATGCGGCAGCACAACCCATTTGCCCGGCGAATTAGATGTAGTGGCAGTGCTCATCGTTTTGGTTATTTATAGATCAGTAAGTCAACCTGGTTAGGGCCAACCTCTTGTATAGTTATGTTAAAGCCTCGCTCCTCCAGTTGAGGCAATAGGAACTGCGGTACCCGTTTGTGCACCACATACAGGGCTTCATCGGCAGGCAACACTTCCAGTTCACCAAGTATAGTTACCATAGGCTGCGGCATTTCCATAGCACGCACATCAATGCGTTTTACCTTACCGGCAAAGCGGGACATCATATCTTCAAAGCTGTTTTTCGCAGGTTTTATAGTTTCCGTCTGTGGAGCTTCGTCAGTTTCCTGTTCAAGCCAGAAGTAAGTATAAACCAGGTTCTCGTTCTTCACATCCGTCCAGAAACTATAGCCCTTCTTTTTCAGGATGGCGATAAGTGGTGTTGGCTCGAAGGTGTTGATGATCAGCAAGGCATTGTTCCCTCCTATCTCCTCCACTGCGTTCATTATCTTTAGGAACGGATCGTTACCGGTGGCTATATCTTCGCAAACATCCAGGGTAAGTATATTTTGCTCCGGTAGTTGTGCCAGATAAGCCGGCTGTGTGCCAGTGGTGGTTTCAGGTGTTTGCATCGTATTTTGTTTTAAAGTATCTGTGTTTGCGGTGTTGCCAACTATAAAGCCAAGTGGCTCCAGCTTCTGATAAAACATTTCTATATCGCAACCTCCGATCCGGGCCGCATCAGCTATAGTTACCCGTGATGCCAGTATCTTGCGCAAAACCGGGTTTCGAAGCTTCTCAAAGTGCTTGTTTATACTTGCAATAGCATATATGGCGGCAGGGTTTTCTTTTATCAGTGCCGATATTTTGGTGTTGGCTGCAATGTTCATGGCTATTCGGCTTGCGCTTTTTTTGTCCAGAACTCAGGTGTAAAAGTGTCCATGCGCGGATCATGTTTATGGCTTAGCAGTTGCCCAACCAGCTCCAGTTCATCAGAGTGCGCTACGGCCTGCAGGTACGGGAACAGCTCGCGTTCCTCCCAACGGATGTGGTCTGTCAGGTCCTGCTCCAGCACTTTAAACAGCTCTTTGTTCATCGGGCTTCCGTCTTCAATCAGCTCAACCAGCGAGTGCAGCAACCTGTGCTCTTCTTCCAGTCTGCCCCGAACTGTATCATCTGTTTTCAGCAGCCTTTTAAGCACCCATTCTTCTTCTTCGCAGTGCTCTTTTAAAATAGTATCCCAGAAATAGCGCACGTACGCACGGATCAAATTCAGGTCGGTCCCATTCTTCAGCCCCTGGCGGAGCTTCCAACAGAACAGCAGGCCAAAGTGGTGCTCACGTGACAGTGGAACTAAACTTTTATCTCTTTTTTGGGGAGTTATTGCCTTTTTCATGGCAGTGGTGGGCAGCGCCCGTTATGCAATTTCTAAACTCAGTTTTACAGGACATCAGGATCAGCAGGATCTTTTAATCGCAGGAAAAGTATAGTTGGTAATCCTGCCAATCCATCAAGCCCATAAACTGTAGTTTTATTTAACTACTTCTTTTTCCATCTCCAGTGCTTTCGGGAACAGGATATTGTTCTCTAAGTGGATGTGGCGGAAGAGATCATCTTCAAACTCTTTCAATTTCTTGAAAGCAACAGTGTAGGTAGCGCAGGCATCCGCCGGCAAAGTATAGCCGTTTGTAAGCTCACGGATTTTCTCCAGTTCAGTACCGGCATGCTCGTGCTCCATCTCCATCATATTTATCGGGTTCTGGATAGATCCGAAGGCAGCAGGTTCCATCTTCACGCCACTTTTCTTCGCTTCGTCCAGCTGCTTAATGTAAGGGAATAGCACGCGCTCTTCTTTTGGCATATGCGATTCCAGCTCGTTTGCTACGTTAGTGAAGTGCTTTACAACTTCTATTAGCTCCGGGTGGCGCTGACCGTGTACGCGGGCAATTTTAGTAGTATATTCATACAGGGCAGGTATGGCTTCGCGCACATATTTATGGTGCATGTTCACAATATAGTCTGCCAGGAACGATGGCTCCCATTTATCGTATTCTGCTTCGCGCGCTTTTTTGGCTTCATCCATCGCTAACAGCTCCTGCTCCAGCTCATCCTGGCTAATGCCTTTTTCTTTGCAAACCTGTGCCACCGATTTTTTACCGCCGCAGCAGAAATCGATGCCATACTTTTTAAATACCTGTGCTTTGCGGTAATCTTTGGCTACCAGCTCGCCTACAGTTTCGCCTTCTTCGGGGGTAAGTTTACCGATACGCACTTCCCATACTTCCGGGCCCTGCTCCAGGTACTCCCATTTAAATGTATTGCCACGCTCACCCAACAGTTGGTAATAAAGTGGTTTCGGATCGTGGTCGTTGTGTATGATAAAAGCTTCGCCACCTTTCAGGTTATCGAACCATTCGAAAATGGTCGGGTGCTTCATGCGTGGCTCCAGAACGGTTACGTCCAGTGTTTTTTCTATGCTTTGTGTGGTTTCCATAATGGTTAAATTTTGTTGTTGTAATCAATCACCGGCGTAAAGGTATATGACGTATTTTTAAAATAAAAGATAAAAAGGTATTTTATTATTTTATTTCATCTCTTACCTTTACAACAGGTTCATCAACAGTTTATTTAAGATTTAAGAACTTACTGGCTCACGTCTTTACAAATAACTATAAAACTGATTTTCAAAGACTTAAATCCGCTTTACAAGTATACTATTATAGTAAAAAAACGAAAATGACCGAAGTCATTTATAAGAGTGACCTTGCTCATCCTGATTCAGATTTATAGTTGATAGCTTGGTGAACTCAAAATATAGTGAACTGCTATATAGGTCTGTTGCCGGTTGTTTTCCGGTCTGCTTTAGAAGTCAGGAATGACTGAACTATAACGCACGTTGTGCTGACCAAATAATACAACCCTGCTGCCCAAAAGGCGCAACACCTGTTACCGAAACCCTTATAAAATTTATAGAGCTACCCCTATGAAGAAAAGTAAACGTCCAGCTGGCCTGTCCTTCGCCCGGCACTTTACCACCGCAGCGCAAAATGCCTACGACATGTTCCGTTACGAGCTCCGCTCCTCCACTATCCGCAACCCGACCGGCGATGTGGTGGCAGAGTTGAACGATGTAGAAGTACCAACACAATGGTCGCAGATCGCGACAGATATACTTGCTCAAAAATACCTGCGTAAAGCAGGTGTACCACAGGCCGATGGTAGAACCGGCGCTGAGAAATCTGCTAAACAAGTGGTGCACCGCCTGGTAAAATGCTGGCAGGACTGGGGCAGTAAGTATGGCTATTTCGCTTCGGAGCAGGATGCACAGGTGTTTTATGATGAACTGGTGTATATGCTGCTGGGCCAGTACGCAGCACCTAACTCGCCTCAGTGGTTCAATACCGGGCTTTATAATTCCTATAGCATCACGGGTAAATCTCAAGGACACTACTATGTAGACCCGGACACAGGCGAAATGAAGGAATCAGGTTCTGCTTTTGAGCGCCCGCAGCCACATGCCTGTTTTATACTTTCGGTGCAGGACGACCTGGGCCAGAAAGGCGGTATAATGGACCTGCTGGTGCAGGAAGCACGTGTGTTTAAGTATGGCTCTGGGGTTGGCACTAACTTTTCAAGTATAAGAGGTAAGGATGAAGCACTTTCGGGTGGCGGTACTTCGTCGGGACTAATGTCGTTTTTAAGGGTGAGCGACCGCGCAGCCGGGGCTATAAAATCGGGTGGCACTACTCGACGGGCCGCTAAAATGGTGTGCCTGGACCTGGATCACCCGGAGATTCAGGAATTTATAAACTGGAAAAAGGACGAAGAGAAAAAAGTAGCTGCCCTTATTGCTGCCGGCTATTCCGGCGATTTTGAAGGCGAAGCATACAATACGGTTTCCGGCCAGAACTCCAACAACTCAGTACGGATACCAAATACCTTCTTTAAAACGCTGCACCAGAACGGAGACTGGCACCTGACTGCCCGAACCGACGGTAAGGTTCTGAAATCTATACCTGCGCGTAATTTGTGGAAGCAGATAGCAGAAGCAGCATGGGCCTGCGCCGACCCGGGCGTGCAATTCGATACAACTATAAACGAGTGGCACACCTCTCCGGCTGAAGGCAGAATTAATGCCTCAAACCCGTGCTCGGAATACATGTTCCTGGATGATACGGCCTGCAACCTGGCATCGCTTAACCTGCTGCGCTTTTTTGATGAAGAGAAACAAGCTTTTGATGTAGCCGCTTTTGAACATGCCTGCAGACTGTGGACAGTAGTTTTGGAGATATCGGTGCTGATGGCGCAGTTTCCTTCTGAAGTGGTAGCGCAACGCTCTTACGATTACAGAACCATAGGTTTGGGTTATGCCAACTTAGGCGCACTGCTTATGGTGCAGGGCCTGCCTTACGATAGCGACGAAGCGCGCGCTTTATCAGCAGGTATCACATCACTAATGACAGGTTCCGCTTACCGAACTTCCGCTGAAATGGCTGCTAGCTTAGGGGCTTTCGCTAAATACGACATCAACAGCGAAGCCATGCTGCGCGTGATGCGCAACCACCGCTTTGCTACTTATAACCAACCGGAGAACTATGAAAAGCTAAGTATAAAACCACACGGCCTGGACCAACAGCTTTGCCCGGATTACCTGTTAAAAGCCGCGCAACACGCCTGGGACGAAGCACTGCAACAAGGCAAAAAATACGGCTACCGAAATGCACAGGCTACCGTTATCGCCCCAACCGGAACCATAGGGTTACTGATGGATTGCGACACGACAGGTGTTGAGCCGGATTATGCGCTGGTGAAGTATAAAAAACTATCGGGTGGTGGTTATTTCAAGATCATCAACCAATCTATACCAGGCGCGCTTAACAAATTAGGTTATAGTTCTGAAGAAATAGAGGCTATAGTTAATTATGCCAAAGGCCATAGTACACTTACCGACTCACCGCACATCAACCCGGAATCTTTGCTACAAAAAGGTTTAACAGAAGAGGAGATTACCAACCTGGAAGCAGTATTACCAAAAGCATATGATCTGTCGTCGCTCTTTAATGTTTATACTTTAGGCGAAGCCTGTTTACAGCGTTTAGGTTATACTTCAGCTGAGTACCAAAACCCAGGGTTTAATTTGCTGCATGCCTTAGGCTATACTTCCAAACAGATAGAAGAAGCGAACGACTACGTTTGCGGAACAATGACCGTAGAAGGCGCGCCATACCTGAAGCCTGAACATTACGCTGTCTTTGATTGCGCCAACCGCTGCGGCAGCAAAGGCAAACGCTTTATACACGCCGAAGGGCACATTAAAATGATGGCCGCGGTGCAACCGTTCATTTCCGGGGCGATCTCTAAAACCATAAACCTACCCAACGAAACCACTGTGGAAGAAGTAGCCCGCTGCTACGAACTGTCTTGGGAACTGGGTCTGAAAGCCTGCTCTATTTACCGCGATGGCAGCAAACTTTCTCAACCTCTCACATCAAAAAGCAGCAGCTCTGTAAGCGAAGAAAAACCTGCTGCCGAGACAAGTATAGCCAACGAAAAATATAATGCAGAGCAAGTGTTGCAGGCAGCCAAAGCTATACTTTCAGATGCATCTAACGCAGGCTTCCGAGAGCAGCTGACTCGCATGGTGGAGCGCCGCAAACTACCGGATAAACGCAACGGATTTACCCAAAAGGCAAAAATAGATGGACATACGGTTTATATCAGAACAGGTGAGTATGCCGATGGATCTTTAGGTGAGTTGTTCATTGATATGTACAAGGAAGGTGCATCTTTCCGGTCTATACTTAACTGCTTTGCTATTTCAGTATCGCTGGGTTTGCAGTATGGCGTGCCGCTGGAAGAGTTTGTGAACCGCTTTACCTTTACCCGTTTCGAACCAGCCGGCCGTGTGGAGCACCCGAATATAAAGTCGGCTACCTCGGTGTTCGACTACATTTTCAGGATGCTGGGGTATGAGTACCTCAACAGAAAAGACCTGGTGCACGTGCAGCCCGAAGAACCGGAAATTATAGATGAAACACCAACTGTAAATCTACCAGAGCAGGCAACAACTATAGTTACAGAAACATCCACCAAGACCAATGGAAAGAGCTACTCAGTTGTTACCCAAAGTAGAACGGTGCTGATGGAGCAAACGCAACAGGTACTGGCCAGCATGATGGGCGATGCCCCCATTTGCAACGTGTGTGGCCATATCACTATCCGCTCCGGCACCTGTTACAAGTGTTTGAACTGCGGCAATAGTTTAGGCTGTAGTTAAAATGATCAATTTGTCATTTCGAATGGTAGTGAGAAATCTGAATCAGATCTCTCCTATCGTCGAGATGACAATTATACTGTTTTAAAGTAAATTGCAACATGACAGAAAAGAAAGATATACTGCGTTTAGAGGATGTAAAATTGCTGGTAGATACCTTTTACACAAGAGTGCGGGCTGATGAATTGCTGGGACCAATATTTGACGAGCGCATTCAGGACAGATGGGCGCGCCACCTGGATATTATGTACCGTTTCTGGCAAACCGTATTGCTCGATGAGCTGACTTACCAGGGCGCTCCCGGCTCAAAACACATTACCCTGCCTGTTGATGCAGCACATTTTGAACGCTGGATACTGCTGTTTTATACAACTATAGACGAATTGTTTACCGGCGAGAAAGCAGAAGAAGCAAAATGGCGTGCCCAGAAAATGGCCGATATGTTCGCCAGCAAAATAGAATACTATAAACAGAACAAGGGAAGGACAATTCTGTAAAAAGCAAAAACGCTCTCCGATCTTGTAAACACTGCAAGCACCTGCTATTTATACTCTCTTCAATTTAAATTCAGGCTCTTGTAGTTCGCCCAGATTTATACTTCGATTAACACGAAACTGCGAGATGAAGAACAGGATCAGACCGAACGGCAAAAGTATACTTACTCCAAATAGCAACTCGTTATAGTGTGGCATTGCTCCGAGTCCTGCCCAGTAAAAAATACCTTGCAAGAATAACAAGGCTTCGCTGCTAAAAAAGCCTAGTATAAACAGGCCTATCCCCCACCGGCTTAGGGCTGTTTTAAAACTTAGCCAACCCTGCTGCACAAAAAAAGCAAGTATAAAAAAGCTGACGAACCCGATAAGCACCAGGTGCAGGTAACCGATTATGAAGTTGCGCAATTGATAAGCTAGATTTGCCATGTATGGGAATGTGGTAGTGAACTGCATCAGGGTTTTAAGTATAAAAGCGGTAGCTGCAAGTATAAGTATGGCCCGAGCCCAGTTGCCAAATAAACCCAGCAATTGCTTACGAATCGGCCAAAGTATAAACACCAGAATAGCCAAAGAAATTACCTGGGTCAGCGCTGCGACTCCACCTAAAAAGTAAACGATAGCATCCGGTTTTATCCAGAGCACAGACAGCAGGTAAGCAGGCAAACAGGCCCAGAACATCAGCCTGAAAAACAGCAAACTATACTTTACATTAAAGCTGATCTTATACTTCTCCAGTAACCAGAATAATAAGCCTAAGACTGCAAATGTGAGCCAGCCGTTGTACAGAAAATGCAGGTAAAAATAGATGGCATTATAGTATAGTTCGGTAAAGCTGTTACCTGTCGCCATGACCGGCCCCATACTCCAGGGCCCCAGCGACGAAAGCGCCAGGAAAAACAAGGCAGCCTTCACAAACCGGAACGACAAACTATAGGTACCAACACTTACTTTTGCAGTTTTGGCATCTTTCAGGAAGCGGTAAATAAACCAGTAGGTAAAGAGAATATGCACCGTAGAAAAAGTTATGGAAACTGCCCCATACCCCTGCACCGGAAAACTCAGTAACATGCCCAGCACCGCCCCCTGCGCCAGCCAGAATTGCCAGGTATACGTTTTCTTGCTCTGTAAATCTGCTGGCAAGTACGCATGCAAAAGTGCAATAAAAAGTGCCGGGTAAAGCCACCCAAGCAGCGCCACATGCGAGTGCGCGTGTAGCAGGAATTTATAGTTCAGCACAGTAACAGGTACTACAAATGTCCAGCGCAGCAACAGGCCCAACATGGCAATAAGCACCAGGTTGAGTAGTGCAGCTAAAAGCCAGTTTCTTTTTAAGTGCAGGTTCAAGTATGCTGTTTTTCAGTTTTACGCAGCTGCAAATTAAGCTATCGAAACTTGTTTTAAAACCTCAGAAATCAGCAAGTATAAATCCTGCTGCAACGCCTGGCTGCGGTCTTTGGCATACCACAATTGAATTTGCTGCACCAGTTCGTCGTGGCTGACTTCCGGGTTTAGTGTCTTAAACTGTTTTACCTGTTCCTGAATAGCAGTCGGGCGTGGTCCCCAGGTAAATATACGCTCGCCGGTTTCCGCATCTATACAAATTAATTTAGGTATAGACCGGCTGTTGTTTGTCAGGCAGGTATTCATCAGTTCGGGGTTCTCATCGCGGAGCAGCACAGTCAGAGTTATACCTGGTGTTTGCTCCGCTATGGCAGCAATGGCGGGTAACAGTTGAGCCCCGTCGCCGCACCAGCTTTCTACAAGTATAAGCCAGTTCCAGTTCACATTGTTTTGTGCCAACAGTTCATTAAGTTCTGGCTGTATTACAAATTGCTTTTCCACGCGCTTCATGCGCTGCTGGTTCAGTTTTGTAAAGTTTATTTTCTGCTCCGTCTGTTCATCGCCGGTTGTTTTGTTCAGGGCAATCAGTTCTTCGGTCAAGGCTTTAAATTGCTGGTACGTCATCGGGTTTACCAGCTCGGTATAGTATGTTTCTGAAGGTATCATAATTTGAGCATTTTAATGATGCAAGTATAGCATAAGCTGTTGATCCATAAAGTGATCCAAGTCACTTATGATAAGTATTTTATCTTCTTTTTACAGGGACTTCGGAATGATGATAATTAAATGATGCATGTCACTTTTGTGACTGACGATACTCATTTCAGGTAGTGACTAGTATAGGTAGCTTGCAGGATGTTACCATATTAAAGTTCCTGCCTATGTTAGATCGTATCCTTGGTACAGCAATTGGAATCAAATGCATTTATGGTTGCCTTTTTATCTGCTTCCTGTTTTTTACTGCCTTTGTTTATACTGCCGAAGTACCGGATACTGCGCCTCTACCGCAACAGGAACTAGCCCTGCAGGGCAAACACATCTGGCAGAAACATAACTGCTCTGCGTGCCACCAGTTTTATGGGTTGGGTGGTTACATTGGCCCCGATGTTACAAATGTGATGTCTGCCAAGGGTAAGGGCGAAAGTTACGTGCGAGCTGTATTACAAAACGGTACAGCAACCATGCCTGATTTTAACTTAAGTGTAAAGGATGTGGATGCACTTGTAGCTTTTCTGATAGAAGCCGACAAAACAGGGAAATCGGGAAGAGAGCATTTCCTGGCCGATAACTTTGGTCAGATTCATCCTAAGAGGAAAAAGTCCCCACGCAACTAACCTAACACATGAACAGATCCATCGGGTTCTTGAGTATTGCCACTGGCCTTTGTTTCCTGGTAGCAGGCATTTTATTTGGCAGTCTAGGAGGTATCTTCTACCTGTTTCCGCAGGAACTCCGCGACCTCTTACCTTTTACCAAACTTCGCCCCCTGCACGTCTCGTCTGTTATTTTCTGGATACTATTTACAGCCATCGGTGGCTTATACTTATACCTGCCAAAGCATAAAACCAGGTTGGCAAACAAGCTGGGACTGGGGCAGTATCTGTTATTGTTAACGGCAGCTGTAGCTATACCTGGCTGCTACATAGCCGGCATTTTTGGTGGCCGCGAGTATTGGGAATACCCGCCCATACTTGGATTACTTATCGCAGCTTCTTTTATACTTCTAGGCATCAACTTTTATAAGAGCATCCGGCATAAACCTGCAAAAGAGCCCTGGCCTGTTTACCGCTGGATGTGGCTTTCCGGTATAGTGTTCTTTATACTTTCGTTTGCCGAATCTTACCTGTGGCTGTTGCCTTACTTTAAACAGAACCTGGTGCGTGACATGGCTGTGCAGTGGAAATCCTACGGTTCGCTGGTTGGTTCCTGGAACATGCTGATAAACGGAAGCGCTCTGTTTGTGATGGAAAAAATCAGCGGTGATAAAACGACAGCCCGAAAACCCCTCACTTTTTTTATGTTCTTCCTGGGCTTGTTTAACCTCATGTTTAACTGGGGGCACCACATTTACAACCTGCCTGTCAGCAATATTATCCGGTATACGGCTTACCTCGTGAGCATGACCGAGCTGCTTATACTTGCCAAAATTATCTGGAACTGGCGCAGCAGCCTGAGCCAGGCACAAAAGTATAAACACATCCTATCTTACCGCTTCTTCACCGCTGCCGATATCTGGATCTTGTTAAACCTGGTCATGGCTATCCTGATGTCGGTGCCGGCAATAAATCTTTACTCGCATGGCACGCACATTACCGTGGCTCACGCAATGGGTACCACCATAGGCATTAATACCATGTTGTTGCTGGCATCGGTTTGTTATGCCTGCAGCCGCTTTTTTGGTGATTTCAGTCAGCCTAAACTGAAACTATTGAACAGGGGTTTATACCTGAGCAATGCTTCACTACTTATTTTCTGGGTAGCCCTGATAGGTGCAGGTATAGGGAAAGCCATACTTCAGACTGATAACCCGGATCTTCCGCATGCCATCCTCATGCAGCAACTTATACCTTGGTTCATCGGCTTTGCAATGTCTGGTTTAGGGGTGGCAACAGGTATTGTACTTATGGTATGGCCACTTCTTACTACTATCCTGAAACTCAAAAAACTACCCCATCCCGAACAACCTCAACGGCATTTACAGCCTTTATAACCATGGATAATACGATAGTACAACAACCAATCCGCCACTTCGACCCTGAAAACCTGCAAGTGGCTTTCTGTACCAAAACTAATGAAGAGTTAATACTGGCCAACTTCCTATTTACCATGATGGGCAAACCGGCACTGGTAAAACTGGGTGGTGTAGCAACCAACTGGGGGCTAAAACTGGGCCTGCCAATTAAGGGGCTGATACGGAAAACAATTTACAGGCATTTTTGCGGTGGCGAGACCGTGCAGGAAGCTCAGGCCGTAGTTGCCAGGCTGGCTGCAGCCCGTGTACATACTGTGCTTGATTATGCCGCCGAAGCGCAGGAAAATGAAGCGGGTTTTGATGCCGTGCGCGACGAGATACTGCGCAACATTGTCCTTGCCGATAAACTCAAATCCTTCTCTTACCTGAGTATAAAGCTGACAGGTATAGGCCACAAGGATATCTTCGAGAAATTACAGGAAAACAAATCGCTTACACAGGCAGAACAGCATGCTTATGCCAGAACGGAACAGCGCCTGGATGCTGTTTGCAGCGCCGTTGCCAAAGCCGACCTTACCCTGTACATTGATGCCGAAGAAAGCTGGATGCAGGACCCAATGGATAAGCTGGCTGAACAGATGATGTACAAGTATAACCAGGCTCGTGCCGTTATCTTTAACACCCTCCAAATGTACCGCACCGACCGTATTGCTTACCTGCAGGCCTGCCTGAAACGTTGCGCTGCTGCCGGTGTAATAGCAGGTATAAAAATAGTGCGCGGCGCCTACCTGGAGAAAGAGCAGGAACGTTCCCGGAAGTATAACTACCCTTGCCCGGTGTTTACGGTGAAAGCTGACACAGACCAGAGCTTTAACCAGGCTATAGACATTACCCTGAACCACCTGCACCAGGCAGAACTGTGTGCCGCTACGCACAACGAGTACAGCACGACTTACCTGACCAAGCGAATCCGGAAAGATAACATTGAGAACCAGCAGAAACGTATTCATTTTTCGCAACTGTACGGCATGAGCGACAACCTGACCTTTAACCTGGCTGATGCTGGTTTTAATGCATCCAAGTATGTGCCTTATGGCGATGTGGCCACAGCTGTTCCTTACCTGATTAGGAGAGCGGAAGAGAATACGTCCATAGCCGGACAAATGGGTCGTGAGTTAAACATGTTACAGCAAGAACTGCGCCGGCGTAAACTATAAAATCAATATGAATCATACTTTTGGACCTGATAGTAATCAGCTACTATTAGGTCCATTTGCTTTGTTTTAAATCTAATGCCTTGGCTTTTTATGTAACTCACACACCTACAGCACGTTTTTATAGCTTAACCAAAAAATTTAAACTATGAAAAAGCTATTAATCATATCATTAGGACTGTTTATTTTTGGCTGCAACTCAAATACAGGCAACGATGACGAACATGCTACAAGCGAAGAAAACATTGAAGTAGGATCTGGGGAAGAAGTATCACCTCAACTGGAAACTACCCGCGACTCTGCCAGTATGGAGGTAGATACGGTTTCATCTTCAACCGAAATAGACCAGCAACAACAATAAGCAGTATCTCAGTTTTTCAAAAAACAAGAGCGCAGAACATAGATTCTGCGCTCTAAAAAATCACCAAAACACCTACTATTCTTAAATGCTATAACTGGTGGTTTATACTACAGATCCCGTCTTGAGAAGATCCTCCTGGAACTCATAAAAGGAACGATCACCCACACCAGCAACAAACCAAAGGCCAGCCCTATACCCCACAAATTACCCAGCAAACTCTTATAAAGGGCACCGGTGTAACCCATCAGTGCCGATACATCCAGGTTCAGCAATACAATTATTCTGCCCAGATCTATCGGGTTCAGGGCTGTTAAAGCTAGTGTTGCATTCTCGAGTGGGTAATCGCTGAAGGAATAAAGTATAAACAGTACAATGCCATCATATATCAGGGCAAAGTAAAACCACAGCAGCAGTGCTATACCTATACCTTTGGCTTTATCACGGGTAATAACAGATGCCAGGAACGCCATCGCCACAAAAATGAACGTTATGAACACGCCTGTAAGCACCAGGTATAAACCGGTTATACTTGCTCCAAAAAGCAGCATCGGCACGCCCACGCCAAGTATAAAAGCCCCCGAAAGCGAACAAGCCACGCCCAGGTACTCGCTCATAAATATCTTTTTACGGTTGATAGGCTGCGCTACCAGCAGTTCCATAAACTCATAGGAGTTGTAAAAGTGCGTAGTGGCAAAAACGATACTGATCAGCGGCACGGTAAGCAGTACAATGTTCAGCAGGCTAAGTATAGCTTTATCCGGGTTGCCGCCCAGGTTAAATAACCCGATAGTAAGCAACAACAGGAACAAAGTATAAGCCACTATAATCTTGTTCCGGATGATGTCGTAGAAAACGTATTTGATGATCTTGTTCATGGCTTAGTCCTCCTCGTTCAGAATTTTGGCAATGGCGCGGCTCAGGCGTTCTTCGTTTGTCTGAGCTTTAATATCGGCGATGGTATCATGGAATTTCACCTGCCCGTCTACCATACACATCACTTCATCGGCTACCTCCTCTACTTCACTCATAATATGTGATGTGATCAGGATCAGCTTCCCTTTCTTCTTCTCTTTCAGAATTTTACTTTTCAGTATTTCTGCTGAGATCGGGTCCAGGCCGGCAGTAGGTTCATCGAGGATCAGGATCTTCGGATCGAACATAAAGGCAAGGGCGGCGCTTACTTTTTGCTTCGTCCCCCCAGATAAAGCCCCCATCCGTTTTTCATACATATCCTTTAAACCATAAAGCCCGATCAGTTCTTCATCTACCTGCTTCACATCTTTGCGTATGTCTCGTATCATGTCGATCACTTGGCGGATCTTCATGTTTTCGGGGTAACGGCCTATCTGCGGCATATACCCTATCTGACTGCGGTAGGCGTGTTCTTTAAGTATACTTTTACCACTAATTTTAATATCACCCCCATCAGGTAGCACCATACCAAGCATACACTTTATCATGGTGGTTTTACCGGAGCCATTAGGCCCAATGACCGACACTACTTTTCCGGGATCGAAGCTGACACTAACGCCACCCAGCACCTGCAGCTTACCGTACGACTTGCGTAAGTTTTCTATTGTTATCATAATTTATCTTCTTCATCATTGGCTGCTCGTCGAGCAGACTCTCAGGTATAAAGCTTGGCATCACCTTCTCAATATTGTCCATCAGGTCAACCATAAAACTGCGCATAAACATTACAGAAGGCGGCACTTTCTCTACCAACATCGAGTATAAGCTAACCGGACGGTACGACACATCTCCTACTCTGTCTTTGTTCAGGTCGTAGCCGCTATACTTGTCCCAGTAGTTGTTCTCGAACAGGTTCATAGTTGGGGTACCGTTCGTACTCACATCAAAAGAATTGCCTGTAAAGTTGTTCAGCTTAAAGGTATCCTCAATGCAGCTGCTCAGGAGCCTGATCGCCCAGCCGTTTTTATCAAATTCGTTTCTCTGTATATCCAGCCGGCTGGAGCTTTCCATGTAAATGCCAGTGGTGTTTCTGCGGAATGTGTTGTGGTAAATTACGCTGTTTGTGATCTCTTTCAGCAGCAGACCATACGCGGCAGCGCCCCAGTTACCCTCAAAAGTGTTGTGCTCCATCCGGATGTTACGTGTATACATTACAGCCACTCCCGCCCCATTTTTACGGAAAGTGTTGTGCGTGTACACGTTGCCGTCCGAAAACATAAAGTGCAGCCCGTAACGCAGGTTGTTCTGGCTCAGGTTATTCTTCACTTCGCTGTCCTTTACAAACTCCAGGTAAATACCATCGCGGTGGCCATTTACTTTGTTATTGCTGATAACCGCATTGTTGCAGTACCACAGATGGATAGCATTACCCAAAGCCGATTCATTTAACCCGGTTACATCTTTACCCGACACTATATTCCCTTTGATTACACAGTTTTCTGAGTTTTGCAGGTAGATGCCGAAGTACGTATTAAGTATAGTATTATTAAGTATGCGGATATTGTTACGTTCCACCACGCGTATAGCAGCATCATCCTGACGGTAGCTGGTGGCAATGTTTTTTATGGTAAGGCCCTCTATAGTTACATTGTCGGCTACAACTGTAAATACCTGGCCTTTATAGTTTCCATCAATTACCGGCTTGTTCTGGCCTAGTATTGTGATTGGCTTATCGATTACAATTCCATGCTCCTTGTACACTCCCTTCTGGATCAGTACGGTATCGCCTGGTTTAGCTTTTTTTACCGCCTGTTTTACCGAAGTATAGGTACAGGTTTTACACACTTTAAGCGTACTGCCGAAGGCAACATTAGCCCACAGCAGCAACACCGAAGTGCTTACTATAAGAAAAATATTTTTACTCAGGTTTTTCATTGTTCTTCACGGCTGTTACCGCTTCGTTCCAGGTCAGCAGGCGACCGCCGTGCTCCTGATGCATTTTAGTTGCTGCAGTTTTATCGGCTACGGCTGTTAAGTATAAGCCCATCGGGCTTGGCAGATTTTTGCTCTGCAGGTAATGTGCTTTTCGTGCATCAATCAGCTCGCCGGGTTTTGTAAAATCGCTTACAAGTATAAAAGATGCTTTTTCAGCTAATTCAGTTTGCTCATTCACATACGCCATCAAACATTCCGACGAATCGAAAAAGAAGGCTTTGCCTTTATCATTTACCAGTTCTGCTCCATAGCGGTTATCGGCTACGGTCATGTTGCAGTGCGCACAGTTAGCGGCTCCGTATGGTATTGGTTTCTGCTCTGGCTTGCAGCTAACTATAGCACTAAGTATAAACAGCAACCCAACTATTTTCAAGACTGGTTTCATGCGGCTGAGTGAACAGGTTTATTAATTAATTCTTTTTTGGCTGATTTGTAGCTCAGGTAAAAGGCAAGAATACTGAACACAATGGCCAGTAAAATGCCTGCACTGCCTAAAGCCGGTAACGACAATGCCTCAAAGTTGAGCAATGTTTTGTTGCCCAGCAGCGGCGGAATATAGGTCATGCCCGGTACTTTTATAGGTGCTTCGGGGCTTAAGTTGGTACCGAACTTAACAAGCCATAGATAAAAATCAAGTATACCGGCGGCTCCGGCTCCCATCAGTAAACCGGCCCATGCACCAGCCAGGTTTCGTTTGCCTATCAATGCTATCAGTACTCCGGTTACCATAAAACCAATTACGATGTAGGGCATGAATTTAAGCTCGGCAAATGACTCAGCGTGGATCGGTTCCATACCGATGTAGTGATTGAGGATATTGAAGTTCTGAAGAACACTTTCGGAACTGCCTGATATCTTATTTACCCAAATGTGCATTTCCAATCCTTCAGGATATTGCGGGGCTTTGAGGTATATCTTCCACATCGGAAACATAAACAACAAGCCAAGAGATAATGCTGCCACAATCATCAGCACTCTATGTATCGCTTTCATCCTTTTATAGTTTAAGGTGAAAAGTTTAAAAAAATCAGCGGAGGCTACCGGGGCAACCTCCGCTGATTTGCCCAGTTAAAGCACTATTTTGCTGATGCTACTCCTGGAATATTTTGTTTCTTTTTACCTGTCGAGAATTTGATAGGTACGTTAGATCCTTTTGGAGAAACCCTCACATATCCCTGCATCTCCTGGTGCAGCGCAGAGCAGAAGTCGGTACAATACATTGGGTATACCCCTGCTTTTTTAGGTACCCATCTCAGGGTTTGAGTAGCACCCGGCATGATCAGCGTTTCGGCAGTATTTGCGCCCATCACTGCAAATCCGTGCGGTACATCCCAGTCTTGTTCCAGGTTAGTTACGTGGAAGAGCACAGTATCCCCAACCTGCACACCTTCAATATTATCCGGTGTAAAGTGGCTTCGGATAGAAGTCATTTTCACGATAACTTTATTGCCTTTGCGGGTCACATTCGCTTCGCTTTCCTTCTTAGCGGCCTGCGGGTGCTTGTTCTCATCCAGTTTGTGGAATTTAACACTATTAGGCGCAACCTTGCTGGCAACTATAGCCTGTGCGTAGTGCGGCTCGGCCACGGTCGGGAAGTCAAGCAGCATCTTCATTTTCTCACCAGAGATGTCAATCAGCTGTGCAGAGTGCGCCAGTTCAGGGCCTGTTGGCAGGTAACGGTCTTTGGTGATCTTGTTCATCGCCACCAGGTATTTGCCATGCGGCTCTTTTGTATCGCCACCAGGTATCATTAAGTGACCAACTGAGTAGTACACCGGAATTCTGTCTACAACTTTTAGGTCTTTCAGCTTCCACTTCACAACTTCAGAAGACACGAACATGGAAGTATAGGCATTTCCTTTACCGTCGAACTCAGTGTGCAATGGTCCTAAGCCCGGCTCTTTTACTTCACCTTTCAGTACCGATTCATACTTCAGCACTGGTATACCGTTCTTCTCGCCATCAAACTGCTTGTTCTTGATAGCATCCTGCATTTTAGCGAAAGAGAATACAGGTATAGCTGAGGCCAGTTTACCACTAACTACCATGAACTCACCGCTTGGATCCACATCGATACCGTGTGGTGATTTAGGTGCAGGCAGCAGGTACATCATACCTGGGCACTCTTCTGGAAGCAGGTAACGCACTTTTTTCTTCACAGTAGATTTAGCAGTGTGCGTGTTTTTGTCCAGCTTGTTATGGTAGTAGTTAGCAGGCATTTCATGCAGCTTACCTTCTTTGGCATACTTGGCCGCAAGTTTCCAGTTTATAGCAGCCAGGTAATCTTTATCGTTTTGAGAAGCACCGATCTCTTTAAGAGTACCAGATTTTTCAGAGTTATAAGTTGTAAAGAATACCCAGTCTTCAGACGGGCCTTTGCCACCATTAGCTAAGTCATAGTCAAAACCAGGCACCAGGATCTGGAAATCCAGCTCCATGTCGCCTTCTTTCGGATCTACTTTAATAAAGGAGATTGAGCCACGGAATTCTTCTTCATACTTATCAAGTGCTACGTCGCCTGTACTGCCTTTCATATCCAGCGGAACAGAGAAGCGGGTACCTGCAATTACATACTCGTTGTTGTTGGTTGGATAAGGAGAGCAGTGGTTACCAGCTGAGTTCGGGATCTCCATGATCTCCACAGTCTCGAAGGTTTTAAGGTCCACACGGGCTACACGTGGCGTGTTGTTACCATTCACAAACAACCAGCGGCCATCGGTTTGTCCGTCTGTACGTGACAGTTTCGGGTGGTGCAGGTCATCCCAAGGCACAAAACCGTGAGAGGTTTGTAGCATAGCCTTGGTCTCTTCGTTGTAACCATAACCATTCTCCGCGTGCTGCGAGAACACCGGGATGATCTTTAACAATCTGCCTGAAGGCAAACCGTAAACAGATACCTGCCCGTTAAAACCACCTGACAGGAAAGAATAAAGCTCATCGTGCTTGCCCGGCGCTACATACACCGCTGAAGCAGCATCTGAAGATAAAGCATCTGCAGTTGCACCGCCATTACCACCATCAGATTTAGTGCAGCTCTGTAATACCGCGCCGGTCGCCAGGGCCATCAGCAGGGCAGCTTTAGGAGCCGCTGTTTTTAATTTATTGATCAGTGTTTCCATGATATGGATTGTTTAGCTATTGTTTCTTTTTTAAGTAAGCTTAGCTGGCTTTGTCGTTCTTTCTCAGGAACTCAAGTATAGCTCTTGCATCCTGCTCGTTCACGTTCTGGTTGGTCATCTGGGTAAGGTGCTCAGCCAGTAATTTTTTAGCCTCAGGGTCTTTCTTTGTCATCTCCTCAGGGTTGATGATCATGTTCATGATCCATTCTGGTTTGCGGCGCTCAGTTACACCAGCAAGGCCAGGACCTACAACTTTCTGGTCAGATAACTGGTGGCAGGCAGAACATTTGCCCTCAAAAAGAGACTGACCTGTAGTAGCAAGTGCATCATCTATCTCTGCTCCTACCTCTACTGTAGTTACCGGGCCAATACCTTTTCCGTTATCGGCAGCTGGCGCTTCTTCAGCCGGAGCTTCCTCCTGCCCTGCTATTCCAGTCTCTTCCTGAGCTTCAGTGCTGTTACTTTCATTATCACCTGATGAGCAGCCAAAAAGTATAGTGCCACAAAGAAGGGCCATTATTCCTAGTTGTACAGGTTTAAGTAAAGTAGCTGTTAGTGTAGTCCGAACTTGTTTAATCTGAGTTTTCATGATCTTAAAGTTTTATTGTAAGTGTTTGAACATATGGTGGTGATTGTTTACATAACAAAAGTATGGCTCAACCTGCACCCATTAAAAGACCTTTATCTCTTTTATTAATGACATTCGTCATCTTTCTGATTTTTCAGCATGAAAAAGAGTAACTAAAAAATACGACTGGTCTTTTTTAGATGTTATCGAAGGGGGTAAATAACTATGTGAGCGCTATTTTGAAAAGATTTGTAAACTTTAAAGGAGGTTATCCGTTTTTTTAAAGCAATGTATTTTAACTATAAACCAGAATATAACTATGGAAGCACAAGAATTGAAAAACAAGGCTGACAACTTTAACCCAAATAAAGAAGAAGGACCAGTAGCAGCCGCAATTGAAGAGTATACTGCCAGAATACCTTCTGACATTTATTTATGGGCTGCTTTAGGCTCAATGGCTGTTTCTGCTACACTTAAAGTTTTGAGAAAAGACGAAGAAGCTTTGTTCGTTGGACAATGGGCACCTTCATTCCTTCTGCTTGGCGTTTATAATAAATTAGTGAAGCAACTAGGCAAGGATAAAACAGATAGAGGCGGACGTCGTTAAGATAAACCCGACCTTAAACTTAAATGCAATTAAAACAAAAGCCCCGGCCAAGTATGGCCGGGGCTTTTGTTTTAAACATCCCAGTTATAATTAGTCTACTGTAGTTGGCTGCTCATAAAAACGAAGAGAAAGCACTTTCAGGCCATTGTTGTCATAGTTCCAGTAGTAGTCTTCCAGTCTGTCATCAAACAGTGGATAACGCTCATCTGTGCCATCGCCGTCAAGGTCAGCATAAATGTAAAGCAGGTCTCTCGATACGTTGGTATAAGTTGATTTGCCTTTGCTTCTCACAGAAACTAAGTTGTCTGTGCTGCAAACCAGCGACTCATCTTCAGGCGTGGTAGGGTCGTCTGTTATAGTTGGGTCAGTGGCGCAGGTTGTCATAACAGAGCTGCCACCCGGTGTACCTAATGATCTGGCCCAAACAGAATAAACGGTTGTACCATCGTTGTCCGGATCAGGGTTTGGCAACTGGAACTTAGCACCATCGCCGTCTGTACCATTGGCATCCAGCACTTTAAACTCTTCACCTTCTGCTAAAAGGATTTTAGAGTTACCATCCAGTGCCACGAATATTCTGTGGCCGCTGTTTCCGTCCATCGTAGCTGTCTTGCCTTTTGGAACGCCAATGATATTTAATCCATAATGGGCACCACTTGGTGCACCATTACCTGTTGCCAGCGCTGCTTTGCTTGCGCTCAGGTCTGCTGATGGTGCGATGTCCTGGTCTTCAGAACATCCTACTGTGAAAAGTGCCGGGATAGCCAGCAATGCGAAAAGTTGTGCTTTTCTCATAATAAATAGAGGGTTTTAAAAGTGAAAATTATATTAACTTTCCGCTTATACTTTGCTATTTTTTAAGATGTTTCAACTTCAAATTCACATTTTTATTAAATTTGTCTTATTTAAAATTACCATTTTAATGTTTTTTTTGTGTTAAGTAATTCTTAGCTATAAAAAAATTGCATAAGCTTAGAGTAAATTTTTTTTGAAAAAATTTATACTTTGCTCATAACACCGCCTTAACTATCGGTGTACAGTTGCCTGTAATGTGCCTTTGTTGCAATACAAAATAAAAAGCCGGAACCACTTATGTGGTTCCGGCTTTCACACTCAAAACAAACTTTATTAATCTACATTTATACGTTTCTTACGTTGGTTTGCCTGTTCAGCTTTTGGTACTGCAATATGCAGCACGCCATTTTCGTAGTGCGCCTTAATGTTGTCGGCCTTCACTGCTTCCGGTAATCTGAACGAACGACTGAAAGAACTATAGTTATATTCACGTCTTCTGTAGTTCTCTTTTTCTTCGTTTATGTTCTCTTCCTTCTCACTGCTAACGGTTAGCATGTTCTCATCATATTCGATATTGAAGTCGTCACGTTTCATGCCAGGTACTGCCATCTCAATACTATATTCTTTATCAGTTTCACGAATATTAGCGGCAGGCAAGTTACCATTACCAAGTCTGCTCAAGTGCATCGGCATCAGAAACATGTCGTCATCAAACATGCGGTCTATGTCGCTGAAAAAGTTAGAGAACATACTGCGGGTTGCTGGTTTCTGTTCTTCTCTTCTAGCTAATGATCTCATTTTACCTCCTTGTTTTAAATTACTTAGCAATAAAATCTATTAAAATTCTACGATTAAATTCCCTTTTAGTTAGTTGCGATTCCTGCGTTATACTTATATGCCAAGCTTATTCACTAAATACAGTGTGCCACATTTCAGTTCGTTTTAGTACTATCTCCCCCATCTGGTACCTGTTTACTTACCAGATTAGCCATCTAGAGAAATTACTTATAAAAACAGGATTAACTTACTTGCCAGAACGTATACCTATTAACCATTTTACTCTCTGAGGCTGGCACCATTCTTCAGAGCCCTCTGCCTTCACCTGCAATTTACCTTAGCACTTTTAGCTAAGCTATACTTTAGATATCTGTCTGTTTTTAAATCTGATTTCCTTTTATCTGTAATGGAGCCTATTACATTAACTAAATTACAACTCGAAAGCCCTGCCTTCAATGCTGGCGAAAAAATACCATCTGAGTACACCTGTGATGGTGAAAACATCAATCCCGAACTTGAACTTGACAATATACCGTCACCTACAGTAAGCCTGGCTTTACTGATGGAAGACCCTGATGCACCAGCCGGTACCTGGACCCACTGGCTACTATGGGATATTCCGATAACCAATAAAATTGAAGAGAACTCTGCTGTTGGAGTGCCAGGTATAAATGACTTTGGTAATTCTAAATACCAGGGTCCCTGCCCTCCTATAGGTACACACCGCTACTTTTTCAGAGTATATGCCTTAGACACTACACTTGGATTGCCAATGGGTAGTAAGAAAGAAGAGTTACTGAAAGCCATGGAATATCATGTGATAGGTTCAGGTGAACTTATGGGTACCTATGGCCAGTCGAGCTGATGCTTTGTAAGGAGCAGTCAGAACTACTACTGAAGAGAGGATAATTTGCTAAATTAATTGAAATATTAGTACATTTAAAGCAGGTATGATCTGCCTTGCCCTACTACTTCATTAACGTAAGTATGTAGCAGTCAGATCCTTCCCTTTTCAGCGCTTAGTGTATTTCATTAATGGAGAATACTACAGATTTTTTAGAGATAAAGGTTGATACCGAAAAGAAGCTGCTGTATGGAAAGTGGCTCCGCAATGTAGATAACAGGGAGTATAAAGCAGGGCTTCGGCAGTTGTACCAGCTTATAATTAACCACAGCATAAGTTTGTGGCTGCAAAACAGCGAGCACCTGCAACCTCGCAACGCAGAAGATCAGAAGTGGGCAGCGGAAGAGTTTGCACTGTTGCTTTCACAAAGCTCTATGAAACAATTGGCAGTAGTTTCTCCTAAGGCAACACCTCACTATGCTATACTTTGTTCTATGCGCGAAAAAGCTTATCGCATTTTTGGCAAAACAAAACAAGTAGAATTATTCGAAACAAATGAAGCCGCACTTAAGTGGCTCACACCTCATTTACTATTCTACCGCCTTCCGGCCGCAACTATAAGCTAGCAAAAGGAGCGAAAAATCATTAGAAGTGAGTATTGCGCTTTAGCTGTAGAGTTTACATATTTCCTGCTATACTAAAATAGCCGATGATGTAAACTTTTTACTGCTACTTGTATGTACAAGAACACACCAATTTTAAGCACTCGCGAACGCAGAATTATTGAGCTTATGGCTGAAGGCTGTACAGCTGAAACGATAGGAAACCAGATGAACCTTTCTACCTCTGAAGTGCAGCAACGTATCCAGAAGATGCTTCAAAAACAAGGGTTTGAAAGTACGTATCAGCTTATCAGCTGGGCTTTCCGGGAGGCTATTATTACCTAATCCTGCACTTGCTTGCGGTAAGCTATAGTTTATACTTGAGTTAAATAAGATCAAAAGCCCGTGCGTACTGGCTCAGCTCAAAGAAGGAACTGGTTTCCAGTTTTCTTTTTATGTTACGCCGGTGCGTTTCTACAGTAGTAGCAGAAATACACAACTCATCGGCACTCTCTGCGGCACTCTTTCCTAAAGCAATATGCCGTAACACTTCCCGCTCTCTTCCAGATAACTTACTAAACCGGTTATAGTTCTTCCGCAAAAAATTATTCTCATCCAGTAACCGGGATACTTTTGATGTAACGTGGTGGAGCGGGTCGATCGGGAAAGCAAGGCCTATGGTCAGAAGCGGTTTTCCTTCATCATCCCACATCAGGATCTTTAAAGTTGTGAGGTACCATTTCCAGGGGTGATTCTCTGATGCCCGAACCTGCTGAAAAAGAGAAACAATCATCTCCTTGTTGTTCTGCTCAATTAATTCCGAAGCTTTTGCCAGATAGTCTGGTACATCTTCCTGGTTAAAGAACTTATAATGATACTCTTCTCCCAGGTTGCGGATTTCCTCTAAGGTAAAGCCCAGCAGCTTTGCCCCGTATGGCGACATGTATTCGACAGTAAATCCCTTTTGAAAATTATGAATGATCACTACAGCAGGCAGATCCTGCACCACCGCATCAATTTCTGCTATCTTCTGCTGCATACGCTCCTCCAGCGATCGACGGGCATCTTTTGTAGTTATTTCAGGATCATTTTGATTCATAGCTTTCAGATTATACTTTAAATATATAAAAAAGTATATCTTTGAGAAAGTCGTTAGCTAAATAATCCGCTACGAACACTTAATTTATTAAATACTCAGAAGTAGGTATTCCGATTATCGGATTATGTACTGACCTTTGAATCCTCTCTGGGAGCCATCCCGATGTTAGGAGAAAATAACCAAATCCAGATGTTTTAACCTCTTAGTTTAACTACTAAGCTTTAAAAGCATCTAATAAAATAGCGTTTTTGCTATATAAATTTTTTATTATATTTTTGCAGATACACAGGTTTTAGAACCGCAGACACTTTAAATACACCACATACCCTGACCACATGAAACACCTGTTTACCACTCTTATACTTTGCTGCTCCGTCGGAATTTGTTTAGCCCAGACTGATACTACTGCAGTTCCGGTACTATCTGTTGATTCAACCACTACTATACAAACAACAACACTTCAGACAACAGCACCTGTTACTACAACAGCACCTGTTATGAATGAGGTATTTCGCAGGAACAGTGTTAAAATGAATTTGACTTCTCTAGCATTTAGCAACTATAGCTTCAGCTACGAACGTGCAATTGCTCGCAAAATAACATTGGTTGGTGGTTACAGCTTTACTCCGGAAACGGAAGCCGGCTCTATTCCATTCATCAGCAAAGCACTGGAAATGGGAGAAGCAGCCACAGAAGATGACAGTGAAGAAGCTCAGGAAATAACAGACATTTTAGAGGATGCCACGGTTTCTTCCAATGCTTTTACTGGTGAGATCAGGTTTTATACCGGTAAAAAGCCTGGTGCCAGAGGCTTTTATGCTTCTGTTTACGGTCGTTATGCTACCTTTAATTTATCTCATATGTATGTGTATGAAGATGATTTAGACTTTGAATACGACCTGCCAATAACAGCAAAAATGAGCGGCTTTGGCGGGGGCGTAATGCTTGGTGCACAGTGGCTTATTGCAAAGAGAGTAACTTTTGACTGGTACATAGTGGGAGGCCACTACGGCAAGCTAACCGGAGACTTCTCGGCTAAAACCGACCTGACGATGATGCCGGAAGGAGACAGAGCAGATCTGGAAGCTGATATTGAAGAGGTATTTACAATCGGAGATAAAAAGTACGTGGATGCCACTGTAAAAGATAACGGTATGTTTGGTAAAATGAACGGCCCGTTTGCTGGTATCCGCGGACTTGGATTTAATATTGGTATAGCATTTTAAAGTAGTAAAGGGACCCCAAACTTTTATACTTTAAGGCTATACATTTGCGCTAACCCAAAACTTTAAACCCTGTAAGCTAAAGGCCACCCATAGAGGTGGCCTTTACTTTTTATGCGTTTTTTACGTAGCAAGCTGCTTTTATAAACTGAAGGCAGATCAGCTATACTATACTTCAGTGTTTATTTGTAGCCTAATCAGGCATTAACAGAACACCTGAGCCTTTGGTTTGCCTCCCTCCTTTTATGCAGCTGTTTATCCTGAAACTTTATGGGTTAGCAGTAGAAATAGATAGGTTCATCTAAAAGATAGTGTACAGGCCCAACAGTACCTTGCATAACAAAGTACCTTACTATATATTTGCAGTGTTCATTTAGTACACATTCCTAAAATAAAACTATGAAAAAGATCTACCACCTCCTGCTACTTATACTGTTCAGCAGCTTTACAGTAAAGACTTATGCTCAGTCTGAAGGTATGCTGACTGGCACCATAGCAGATGACAAGAATCTGAATGTTGGCTTTGCCAATGTGGCTGTGCTGGATGCAGTTACCTCTGCTGTTGTTACCGGAGCTATTGCTGATATGGATGGTAACTTTAAGATCAAGACTCCGGCAAAAGGCACTTACCTGCTTAAAGTAAACAGCCTGGGGTACGTTACTTATCAGAGTGCCGTATTCGAAGTATCTGGTCCGTCTGCCTCTAAAGACTTTGGTAAACTACAGCTCAAGTCTGATGCTAAAGTTCTGAAAGAGGTAACCGTACAGGCACTACGGCCAACTATACTTAACGAAGCCGATAAAATGGTAGTAAGTGTTGAAGGCACAGCACTGGCTACAGGAAGTACAGCTTATGAGGTTCTTGAAAAATCGCCTGGTGTTTGGGTCGATCAGGATGGCAATATAACACTGAACGGCAAAGGGGGCGTACAGATTCTGCTCAACGGGAAACCATCTTATCTCACTGGTAAAGACCTTCAGAATCTGCTGCAGGGCATGTCTGCCGAAAACCTGAAGGACCTGGAGATCATAACCAACCCATCCTCTAAGTATGATGCCGAAGGAACATCTGGTATCATCAACATCAACCTGAAAAAGAACCAGCTTTTCGGCCTGAATGGTGGCGTATATGCCGGCTACCAGTATAACCAGTTACACGCTTATACTTCAGGTGGTAACATCAACCTGAAAAACGGGAAATGGAATACATCTGTAAATGCTGATTTTGCGCGCCGACCACGATTCCGTGATGTTGAAACTGCCCGCATTGTTAACAGCAGCACAGGTAAAAAATCACTTACTCAGACAGGCCGTGAAGAGGGCCGCAGAGTCTCTCCATCCTTACGCCTGGCAACAGATTATGATATAAACGACAACCATAGCGTTGGTATGGTAGCAAACCTGCAGTATTCCGACAACTCTAACAGCTTTTATACCAAGGGCTTGTTACGCGATAATACCGCTGCAAACGATACGCTTATAACATCTACAAACACAGCAGGCGGCACTTACTATAACAGCACCATTAACCTGCACTATTCTGGTAAGTTAGGAGCAACTGGAACCACTCTTACAGCCGATGTTGATTATGCTACTATCGCTAATGATGATGAAACAGGGTTTAGCCACAGCTTTGAGCGCATAAACAGCGATGAGCCTACTCAGCTGAACCATTTTGCCACCGAAAATCCGACACATTACGACATTTATTCCGCTAAAACAGACTTCGCTAAACAGATCGGTAAAAACGGAAGACTGGAACTGGGGACCAAAATAAGCCACGTGGTATCGGATAACGAATTACGTTTTTATGAGATCAGCGACGGCGTACGCACAATAGCCCCGGAGCGCAGCAGCCACTTTATTTTTACGGAAGATATACTGGCAGCTTATACAAACTTCTCAACCAGCATCGGCGAAACATGGAAAATTCAGGCAGGGCTACGTGCTGAACAGACACAAGCCGAAGGGGATGCCAAAACCCTGAACCAAATAAACGACAGAAGCTACCTGAACTTTTTCCCAAGTCTGTTTATACAGCAGCAGGTAAGCGAGAACTACCAGATCGGGTATAAGTATAGCCGTCGTATAAACAGGCCACATTATGGTCACCTGAACCCTTTCGTTTTCTACATCGACCCGAATACACTGGCAACAGGCAACCCCCACCTGAAACCACAATATACCAACTCTTTTGAGGTGACACAGATGTTCAGAAAGACATATAACCTGGTGTTAGGTTACGCTGTTACCAAAGACTTTATTGGTGAAGTTCCGGTGTACCACAGAGAGAAGAATCTGACCATCTTCGAGCGCCGCAACATGGATGACTTTACCAATATAAATGCAACATTAGTAGCTCCAATCCGTGTGAAGCCAGGGAAATGGGAAATAAATAACAATGCTACATTGGCATACCAACACTTTACGGTAAAGGTAAACGAGATAACAGAAACTAGCGAGCAGTTAAATTTCAGCGCCCAGAGCAGCCACAACATACTGCTTCCGAAAGGTATGCGCCTTGAACTTACAGGTGCGTACCAAGGGCCAGGGGTTTACGGATTGTTTGAATTTGCTGATCAGTGGTGGTTAGATGCCGGTTTAAAGCGCTCTTTCCTGGAAGATAAGTTAACAGTAACCATGAACGTTACTGACATTTTCAGAAGCCGTGACCTGCGCATAGATACTATGGTTGATGGTAACTCTAATAAAATCAATCAGTACCACGGTATGCAAAGTGTTCGTCTGCACCTGCGCTATAACTTTAACAAAGGCAAAGCTTTCGAAAGTAAGAAACGTAATGTTAATCTCGAAGAACTAAACCGCACAGGTAACTAAAAGTCCGGCTTATATTAAACTTTAAAACCTGACCTTATATGAGAACAAGTATAAGGTCAGTTTTTTTTGCGCCAATAGCTCAGTTTTGTTTCTGAAGTATAAAGCTTTGAACTCTGTTCTCGCTACTAATAAAAAATAAAATTTTAAGAGTATCAGAAATCTGATTGCACTTCGTTCTAATAAACAACTTCCTGTTTAAAGTATAAGCCATTAAAAGATAACCATATTTAATACTAACATTATACTACACCTTTTCAACCTCTATGTAATCAAACTTAGAATGTGGATAAATAAAAAGGCGGTTTAAACATATTTTAGCCCACATTTGTACACTTCAATTAAAATATTTTAAAATTTTGTGAACATTTTGGAAAGACTTGGTGTAGTAGGTGTATAATAACAAATCACAATATGAATAACGGAACAGTAAAATTCTTCAACAACGAGAAAGGTTTTGGTTTTATCAAGGATGAAAATTCAGACAAAGAGTATTTTGTACACGTAACTGGATTAGTTGATGAGGTCAGAGAAAATGACAGAGTAACATTTGAATTGCAGGAAGGTAGAAAAGGACTAAACGCTGTAAATGTAAAGCGTGCTTAGTGTAAAATATAAGTGCAAGCATCAACAAAAAAGGCTTACCAACTGGTAAGCCTTTTTTGTTTTATATGAGTTATGTTATTCGCAACTATAAGTATAGGTGGAGTTCTCGGTTGCGCCGTTTGCATACTCTCTGGTAACAGCTGTTGGGTAACCGGCATCGTTATAAGTTATACTTGCATTAAATGATTTGAAACCTGCCTGAAATTCGCCTTCCGTAACATTAAAACTGGTCAGGTTACCTGTTAGTAAACCCATCATAGGTAATGTTTCGTCGCGGAATAAATAAAGCATATGCATAGCCTGTGTAGGTGTTGGCACTTTTTTGTCGTCTGTAACGAAAGTGGCTTTGTGATGACTCAGGGAATATCCTGATATTTTCTCAACACCGCTCATTTTGCCATTGCTGTAAGAATACCGGAAAGTATAGCCTAAAACATCTCCCTCTTCATTTGGTAAATAATGTCTTGTTTCCTCTAACAGCCCTGTATTGTTATACTGATGAACCAGATAATAAACTTCATACCTGCCCGGCGCAAATTCAAACGTATGGGTCTGTTTTACAACTTGATCTAATGCGTTGTATTCACTGGTCCAGGTAGTTTGGTCTAATCTCTCCGAAATTAGTCTCCCCTGAGCATCGTAAGTAAACCGGATGTTCAAAGAATTGGTGTCAGGAGCTGCTATACTTGCTAAGCGACCATCTTCATTGTAAGTATAATTTAGTTTATAACTAAAAACACTGCCTTCACTGTTTTTAACTGTAGTAGTGCTAGAAGCCAACCTGCAATCTTCTTTCGGTTCGGCATCATCAGAACCGAGCTCTAAACAACTTGTAAGGCAAAGAAACAGGGCAAGCAGGTAAAGTAAATTTATTCTCATGTAAAATAATGGATAAGGCAGAAGCTGATTTCTAAAGTATAGTTTCCGTTATAAATATGTGGCCGAAGAAAATCAATTCTCACAAAGCCATTTATAAGCAGATAGTTCGTCAGAAAAGTTCCGGAATTGATACTGTATACCCAGATTATGGATAGCTTCTTCAGCTGTTTGCACTACTACCGTTTCCCGTGCATTATCTTTAGTTTCGATACGGGCCATTTTTTCGAGCCGGGTACTCATTAGCTTCTTCGCGAAGTTAAAAATTATAGCTTGGTGATCTTCTCTGCTAATGTCAGCTACGCTGCTACCACGAGAGTCTACCATCAATCTCTTGATATCGAAATGGCGTAGCGTGTCGATGAGTTTTTTTAAAGAATAGTTGATCTCAGGCATTGTTGCTCCCGTCAGATCAGGCCAGTTAACTTTTAAGATATCGTGAACAACATCGTAATTCAGTTCAATCAAACCGTCCTTGTGCAGTAACATATAGATGACCTTTATAACAATAGGTGTAAGTAAAGGTATGAAATAGAATTTACCTGTCAGTTATTTCCGCTGTATTTTCGAAGCATTATACGATACGCATTAACATTGTTTAAAGTATAGTTACTACAATTATACTTAGCGTAAAAAACTATAAAATAAAAAGCCCCGGCAAGATAAACCTGCCGGGGCTTTTTCTATACTAATAGTGGATTAGTACAGGTAGTTAAGAGCAGTTCTGTCGTTCGAGTTGAAGTAACGGTTCACACCAGATCCGATACAAGCCAACATCCAAGAGTTAGGATCAGCAGTTGTTGGAGTACCTGGGATATGAATTGCACCTACAGTAGAAGCACCTTCGTTAGTGTAACCACCACCGCAAGAGTAAGAGCGGTCCATGTAGTCAGTGTGACGGAAACCGATGCAGTGACCAAGCTCGTGAGCCAGGATAGTTGCCAGGTAATTGGTACCAGGGTTTGAGCCTAAGTAAGAAGAGTTAACCTGAACTCTGTTGTAAGGGTTACCACCTGATGGGAAACCAGCTGAAGCCAGGTAAGTAGAACCAGCCGGAGCAGCTGTGAACAATATGTTGTAACCTGAAGATACACGCTGGAAACGCAGGCGCAGGTTTTCAGCATTGTAACGACGAACAGCTTCATCCACAGCAGCTACATAAGTTGAAGGAAGGCTTGTAGATACTGCTACATAGATCGTACGTGTAGTAGAACCTACAGTAACAAGGTTTGTTGTACGGTACTGCTCCGACTCACCAACACGTAAAGCCTGTACCATCGTGTTTTCATTCAGGTCTTTGTCAGTTAGTAGGATATCACCCTCCACCAGGTAACCACCGTCTACTTTTTGTACATTGTTTTTGCTGAAACCAAGCTGCGCGATCTGTGCAAGTGTCATTTCTGATACTTCGTTTTTAGCTACAGCTGTTTCTTCTTTCTGCTCGCATGAAGAGAAGAATAAGGTTGCTACCAATGCTGGCAACACGAGTAAATTTTTGATTTTCATAAATGTTTAGGTGTTAAAGTGAAAAAAATATTAAAAGTGAAACAAATTCCGGTCGTCTCACCTTCGGCTAAGCAAGGTGTTTGTTCTAAGCAGAAGCTTAACTGGCTAAAAAGGTGTGCTTAAGTATCTGCAAATTTGTAGGAGCAGCTGCTACAGGTTTACTGGTATAAATGGGCGTAAAACAATAGCTACAGATTTTCTACTAAACAAACTTATAGGTAATGTAATACTCTGGAAAGGAAGGTTTTAATACAAAGGTAACATCGTGTTCGAGGCTCTTATAGAGGGTATTAAAGTAACTTTACAAATAAAGGAATAACACCAATGTTTTAACTTTATAATTCTATAACGTCTAAGTTTTATCCATTCATTAAATGAAAAGGTTTATTTATTCGGCTTTCAGCCAATAAAAGGGCAACAGTATCATAAACCTAAGATGTATTGTTGTTATACCATTGATTCACAGGGCCTAATCTAGAAGCTTACAATTGTTAAGGAAGAATCGCATAGAAAAGTAACATGCTAACATCGGGTATTAAAAAAAATAAATTAAACAGGAGCATAAATTCACTCCAAAAAGTAGCTCCGGCTTCTCTTTGCTGCTAAAATATTATCTAAGCCTATAAGGAGCTAAGTTAATTAGACTACTACCCACCATCAGGCATAGCTAACAGTTGTTTGATAATGCTATCAAAATGTGGTTAAGCTATACTTTCTAACTGAATACTTTAACCTGAAGAAGATGTAAATCAGTGCATAAGCAGATATAAAAAATCTGGGCTCCCTAAGCTTTGGTTATCGAGGGAATTGCGTAATATTAGATAGCTTTTATACTTACCCTTATGCTTACCTTTTTACGCCAGCCACTAGTGCTGTTTACCCTGTTTACAGTTGCAGTCTTATCCATCGTGCTTTTACTTTATTCAGTCGCTGCTTCTGCCCCGGATGCTCCTGATAATCAGTTAAAAGTAACCACCGGCAACTCATTACCAGGTACAGCTGCCCGACTTGCCGAATTAGTTCCTGCCAGAGATACCTCAGCTGCTATACCCGCAGATGCCGCTACTATACTTGCCCGTAAACAAATACCTATACTTTGCTACCACCAGCTCCGTAACTGGCGTACCCGTGACTCTGAAATGGCGAAGACATATATTGTAGAAGAAGAGAATTTCCGAAACCAGATAAAGATGCTCGCCGACAGTGGCTACCATACCATACTACCGGATGAGCTGTACGATTACCTGGTACATAATAAGCCTTTACCTGAGAAACCTGTTATGCTTACTTTTGATGACACTAACCTGGATCATTACAAAGTAGCTGCACCGGTACTGGAACAATATGGTTTTAAAGGTGTCTTTTTTGTGATGACGGTATCGCTGGGGAGACCCAACTACATGAGCAAAGCGCAGGTAAAAGCCCTCTCCGATTCCGGCCACATCATAGGTTCACATACCTGGGATCACCAGAATGTGAAGAAATATGAGCCTAAGGATTGGATTACGCAGATAGAAAATCCTTCGCGGCAACTGCAGGAAATTACTGGTAAGCCTGTGCAGTACTTCGCTTACCCTTTTGGTCTTTGGAATGAGCAGGCTATCCCTGAGCTCAAGAAGCGAAATTTTAAGGCCGCTTTCCAGTTGGCTACTTCCCGTGATGCTTCTGAGCCACTATTTACTATCCGCCGCATTATTGCCAGTGGCTACTGGTCGCCAAGGCAGCTGCATAACAGCATGATAAATAGCTTTTAATGAAAGTATAGCTTGCAGTTTAAAGTCGTATGATAAATTACTTTTTTACAAAGTATGGAAAATTGGCAGTTGCTACATTTCCGTCTCCATCATATAAATACACATACAGCCGATAAGCACCTTCCTGCTGCGGTGTAAGCGTAATTGTATGATCAGCTGGTTTACCCAGTATACCCTTTACCGGTACCGGAGTCTTTTCTTTGTCTGCACTACCATCCTTCATCTCAGTTTCGGGCAGCACTTCCCAGTGCAGACGCAGTGGTTTACCTTCGGGATCGAAAGCGTATACTTTGGCCATTGCAGCCCTGCCGGGTTCTAAGTATACATTATCTTTGGCGTGTTTCTCGTTTAAGGTTAAGTAAGCCACATATGGTGCCTGGTTTATTTTTGTTTCCTTACCAGTCCAAAGTTCATTCATCACTTTTACCAGCTGTGTTTCTTCGCCTTTATCGTTAATCAAACTAAACCAGGTGGGGGTAGTCTCGTGCTTACTGCCCCATAAAAAAACATAACTACCTAAACAACGCCCACTATCTGCAGCCACTGTTAACTTGTAGCGTTCCCGGCTATACTCCGCTTTTTCTGAACTGGTCTGCTCTATGGGAGCCAGCCATTCTGTAAAGAAAGCCTCCCAGTAACCACGTGCCCCAAACTCCGACACAATGTAAGGTCCTTTCCAGTCGCTGCGCGCCAATGCTCCTTTCAGGTCGTGCATTGCGCCAAATGAGTTAATAGACAGTACATCCAATGCCGGGCAGCGCTTGGCTATCAGGTTTACTACTTTTTCCGGCACGTTCATTACTGTAGTTGTGGTAGGATGATTCGAGTCTATCTCATGAATCATTTCAGCAATATCATTTACAGCATTCCATACTTTAATATTGGAGCTCTCAGCATAGAGTTCGTTGCCAATACCCCACATAAGCAATGCAGGATGATCTTTATACTTCTCTACAATTTTACGAATAGCCTCCTTTTGCTGCGCCACCGATTCTTTATCGTAGTAGTTAAAGCCTTCACGCTCCCGACCCAGCCATAAGCCCAATGTTACCGTCAGGCCATTTGCATGGGCTTCATCCAGTATTTGTCCGGCATCTTCTGCATGCCATACGCGCACCGAGTTACCCCCATAAGCTTTAATTTTATCAAAGTGCTCATATCCTGCTGCTCCTTTTATGAAATATGGTTTTCCATGGCGATACAACGTGTAATTTCCATTACTGCCTACTATTTCTACTGTTCGTCCTTTGGCTATATACACGCGCTCACCAGGATTATCAGGCTGGCAACTGCAGCATAAGCACAGTAAAAGAAAGTAACTCAGTATAAGATAAGGGTGCCGAAAAGACATTATGAAGGATTTTTTAGGTACAGGGTAAAGGAAACCCTGCTTTAGTAAAAACATATATCCGAAAATACGAGTATACGATGGTTAGGTTTATTCGTGCATCTGAATATTCTTTTACTGAGCTGATAACTACCACAATACCCTTATTACGTTAATTTATGCTTACGACACCTCTACAGCATACTCCCCCACCCAAACTTAATAAACCAATACAGGAAGATGTAAGAGCTATACGCTTCATGATCGTGCTGGGGCTGTTCTGTATGGTTTCCTTTTTATTCTGGTTCATCGACGAAGATCATATAGGTTACGCTCCTCTGTTCTGGCTGCTTACCACGGCACTTGGCTTTAAACTGCTGCGCACCCTACACGAGTGGTATCATTATTTTGCGGTAAGTGTGCCTAAGCGGCCCGTATTACAAACACCATTTACAGTAGATGTGTTTACAACAGCTTGTCCTGGTGAACCTCACAGCATGATCATCCAGACGTTGGAAGCTATACAGAACATCCGTTACCCGCACACTACTTATTTATGTGATGAAGGCGACGACCCTGTACTTAAAGCTGCCTGTGAGAGATTAGGAGTAAAACATATCACACGAAGTATAAAAGTAAATGCCAAGGCAGGTAACATAAATAATGCCCTGCAGTATGCTACCGGCGATATTTGCCTAATCCTGGACCCTGATCACGTACCAGCCCCCGAGTTTCTGGATGAAGTACTGCCATTTTTTGAGAACCCGGAGATTGGATTTGTGCAGGTAGTGCAGGCCTATAGTAACCGTAAGGAAAGTCTGGTGGCCTATGGCGCTGCCGAGCAAACTTATAGTTTTTATGGCCCTATGATGATGGGGATGAACAGCTATGGCACAGTACAGGCCATTGGCGCGAATTGTACCTTCCGTAGAGAGGCTTTAGATAGCATAGGCGGGCATGCAGCCGGCTTAGCCGAAGACATGCATACAGCTATGCAATTACATGCCAAAGGCTGGAAATCGGTGTATGTCCCTAAAATACTGACACGTGGGTTAGTACCTGCTACAATGTCTGCATACTATAAGCAGCAGATAAAATGGGCACGGGGTACATTTGAGCTTCTTTTTGCTGTGTATCCAAAGCTGTTCAGTAAGTTTACCTGGCGCCAGAAGATCCATTATTTTACACTACCACTTTATTACCTGTTCGGGGTGTTTAACCTCGTAGATTTTGCTATTCCTATACTTGCACTGGTGCTGGCTGAGTTCCCATGGTATGTGCCTCTAGGCGAATTTGTGGTGATGTTTGCTCCATTTTTCTGTATATCTATCTGTATAAGGCATTTTGCGCAGCGCTGGCTACACGAGAAGAATGAAAGCGGTTTCCATATGTTTGGCGGTATTCTCCGCACCGGTACGTGGTGGGTCTTCAGCCTCGGATTGATCTATTCGATATTCAGAATAAAAGTGCCTTACATCCCTACGCCAAAAGACGATAAACCTCAAAACAATTACCTCCTGAACCTGCCGAACATCACGGTTTGCGTTATCAGCATTTGGGCAATTTATTACAGCCAGTTAGAGTACGGGCATTTATACGACAACCCGTATGTACAGATGATGGCGCTCTTCTCGCTGGTAAACGTTTCCATTCTGGGAGGTATCATCCTGATAGGGCAGGAAAAGTGGATGCACTGGATCAGGGTGAACTTTATACAGGCCTCTGTGCTGCAGCCCGTTTTAATGCCGCTCCGCTTACTTATCTGGCGTGCCCGCCATAGCTTTTATGGTAGCATCCGGTACTTTGCACTTACTTTTACAATGCTGGCAGCTATACTATCTTTCAGCTTCATCATCGCAAAGTATAATCAAATCGACTTATTAGATTTTGATCAACAGGTTAAAAAAGAAACTCACCCGCCAGTAAAAGACAAAGACGCAGTGAACGCCCTCATCGGGAAGTTTACACAATAGCGCTATAGTAACTATAGCGTACGTAAGTTTATACTCCTTTTGAAAGCATAGATTATATCTTATTTTATTTTACAAGCTATAGCTCACATTAAGCTTAAGTATAGTTAAATTTTTATAGTTTAATTTATAGATTTACAGTGCGATAGCATGAATCTATACTTTAAGCCTATGAGAACAGCTTTACTCACCTTTATACTTATTCTCTCTTTCTTTTCTTCTTTTGCCCAACCTTCTTTGTATAAATCAAAATCTACTATTGGGGATTTACCCAATCTTAGCGTAGCGAATATGACCATGGACAAAGAAGGTAATGTCTATGTAGTTGACTCATCAAGCGTTTATAAACTGAAGGATGGACAGATCCTGTCTAAAACGACTTTCAACATTACTGACTATGCAGGGAAGAGTGCTAATCCTTCCGATGTCGTCGTTGATAATGATTTAAATATTTATCTCTCTGATGTATTTAAGTCTCAAATTTTAAAATATGATAAGAATGGAAATCTCTCTAAAGTAATAGATATAAAAGATGATACTAGCAATGTAAAGATATTTCCCTTTCAAATACTTGTTGATAGTGAATCCAATTTGTATGCTTTCGATAGTTATAAAAGAAGACTTTATGTATATAATAAAAGTGGAGATCTTACAAGAAAGATCAATATTCTAGATGTTGAACCAACGTACGGTACCTCAGATATTATTTTAGCATTCGATAAGCAGGAAAATTTACATATAGCTGAAAATAAAAGAATTCCTTATTACGGAGATGTACTTACTTCATTACCTGTATATTTCATTCAAAGTAAAGAAAGTGAATTATTAAGGAGATTTAATAAAGAAGTCTTTGATGAAGCAGGGAATCTAGTAGAACCTGTAGATATAGTGTTTGATTCTAGTGGGAATATCTACATTTCTGATTTTGCTTCAGCAGTTAAGGTTTTCTCACCAGATGGGCGCTTCTTACGCCGACTCTCTACCTATACAACATCTTTAGCAAATAGCAGAAGAAGATATAAGTTAGGAATTGATAGTAAAGACAACTTATACCTTGGCAGTTATTCAGAATTTGGTAGTGCTATCAATATTTATAACCAAGCATTTGAACAAATTGGTAATTGGGGCGGTGAACGTCGCCCTCAGGAGCTAGCTTTTGATAATCAGGACAACCTCTATATCCTGGATTTTAATACATATGAAATAATAAAGGTAGACACTCAGGGAAAAGAACTTCTGGTATTTGGAGGCACAGAATCGGGCATTACAGAACCTTTAGCTATTACTGTAGATGATAAAAACTATACTTATGTTTTAAATGCAAAATTCAAAAATTCCTTTATCTTAAAATTTGACCCTAAAGGTAAACTTGTAGCTAAAATCGAAGGAATAAACCTGGAGGTTTCTAAAAGTGATGTTTATATTAACAATGCAGGCTTAGCAGTAGACTTTTGGGGTAATATATATATATCAACGTGGGTTAATCAAAATACTACTTTCCCATTAGCTAAATATGACCCCCAAGGTAAATTTATTATGTCCTTTGCATCAGTTGGAAAAGAGAAAGGACAGCTTTGGAATGTACAGGATGTTACAGTAGATGCTGCAGGTTTTGTATATACAAATGATTTAAACGGTCGCCGGATCCAAAAATTCTCATCAACTGGTAAATTTATACATCAGTATGGTTCTTTTGATACTTCCGAAACACATTGGCCAATGCGAAGCAGATTATCATCCGACGCATTTGGCAATATTGTATTGGCGTATGGTAATAACAGGTATGATTTTGCAGCACAGCATAGTGCCAAAATTTATGATATCAGAGGTAATTTATTGCAGACATTACCTAATGGTACCCCTAGCGTAGCTATTAGTAGAAGTGGTAAATACATTGCTGCAGCCGATAGCAGAAAGGATTTTATTACTATCTATGAAAATACAGCTCTTCCTGAACGTAATGTAATATCAGGTAAAATATATCGTAAAGCAGCTAATGATTGTATCACAGAACCCCAAGAATCCGGACTAGAAGCTATAGTTATAAAAGCAGAACCTGGACCTTTTTATGGAATATCAGACGCTGCTGGTAATTATACTATAACAGTTGAAAAGGGCAGCTATACAATTGAGCCTGTAGTTCAAAACAAGATTGGGATGCATATTAATAATATTTGTTATTCTGGTCCTAATCCACAAGGTATTACATTCGATAACTATGGAATTAACTCCTCAGGAAATGACTTTGGTATTAATGTCACCCTCTCCCCTTACCTAACCACTAATGTATCCTCAACACGCCGTCGTCGCTGTTTTGAGAGTACAACCAAAGTAACTTATTCTAACTCAGGTTTTGCCCCTGCTAACAATGCCAAAGTATACGTTAAGCTACCAAAAGAAGTAGAGCTACTTTCAGCTGATAAAACCTTTACCCGCCTGCCAAATGGCACCTATGTTTTTGAGGTAGGCACTGTAGCTGCTGGCGAGACCAAGACTATTACAATTCAGGATAAAGTTATTTGCGGAGATGAAAGTATACGAGGATTAACGGTATGTACCAAAGCCTGGATGACACACGATGGTCAGACGCAGCCAAAAGGACCAGTTACAACTGTTACTGGCAAATGCGACTATAATACCGGAAAGGTGCGCGTTGTATTGAAAAATACAGGACAGGCCGATATGGAAACCGGTGAAGTTTTCAGGGTATACCTCGACGGGCAACTGGCAACAGTAGAAGAATACAAACTGGCAGCCAGCGACAGCCTGGTGCTTTGGATTCCAGCAAACGGTAAAACAATAAGAGTTGATGCCGTTCAGCCAGATGGTAATGGCGAAAACACGTTAGCCAGCACTACTGTAGAAGCTTGCACAACTTTTGCTACCCGCATGGTTTTCAGTGCCGGCTTTGTTAATGCCCTGCCTCCCGACGATGAAGAGCCCGAGGTAGCAGAAGAGTGTTTACCAATCATCGACTCATTTGACCCGAACGACAAGCAGGTAGTACCAACTGGCTTAACAGAAGAAAAGTATACACCAACCGGAGCAGAGCTAAAGTATAAAATACGATTTCAGAACACTGGCACCGATGTGGCTTACCGTGTGGTGGTGGTAGATACCTTGTCAGAGCACCTAGACTTAAGTACACTGCAGATTGGATCAGCATCACATGCCTACCGTTTTGATGTAAGTGGCAAGGGCAAACCTGTACTTACCTGGACCTTCGATAACATCATGCTGCCAGATAGCAATAGCAACGAGCCGGGCAGCCACGGCTACATCCAGTTCAGCATAAAGCCTAAGACAGACCTGCCTGAGAAAACAGCAGTGGAGAATTTTGCCGATATCTTCTTCGACTATAACTCACCGGTGCGTACAAACCTGACGGTAAACCGCATTTACGACATGCCGCCTGTCATACATGAAACAGAGCGACTAGACCCGGAGCAACTTATTGCTACGCCTGGTATTGAGAGCTTCTCCCCTTCAGCTGGCAAATTCAGTGAAGAAGTTACCATTTCCGGAAAAAAATTCTCTACGGAGGCAGCACAAAACAAAGTATACTTTAATGGCAAGCTTGCAACGGTAGTAGCGGCAACTGAAACCGAGTTAAAAGTACTTGTACCAGCCAATGCAACTGCCGGAAGTATAAAAGTACAGACGCCGGATGGCGTAACTCAAAGTATAACTGGTTTTGAAGTATACCAGCCACCTGTTTTAACTAGTTTTTCACCTGCCGAAGGTATAGCTGGTACCACCGTAACCATACAAGGGCAGCACTTAACAGAACAATGGCTGCAAAGTATAACTTTAGGGAATCAGCCTTGTGAGGTTATAAATATAACAGGGAACAGCGCAGTGGTGAAAGTACCGGCAGGTGCAGTTACAGGCACTTTTGGTGTTACGAGCAAAGGTGGCGAAGCGAGCAGCAACAGTGCTTTTGTAGTATGGCATCAGCCTGAGATCAGCAACCTTAGCAAGCAGTTAGATAAAGTTGGCGCAACCATAACTATTTCAGGAATTAACTTTGCACCTTCCGCAGCCCGAAATAAAGTAATGTTTTCAGGTGTGGTTGCTCAGGTACTTGAGGCTACATCTACCAGGCTTTCAGTGAAAGTACCTGAAGGTGCAAAATCAGGAATAGTTACCGTTGAGACTCCAGGCGGAACAGCTGTCAGCACTACACTCTTTGAAGTGATACCTGCGCCAATAGTTACCAGTTTTACACCTGTTGCCGGCACTGTAGGCACCGACGTAGAACTAACAGGTCAGCATTTCCTGACCTTAGGAGAGCAGGACACCATCTTGTTTAACGGGGAGAAGGCCATAGTTCTGGAAGCAACACCAACCACATTTATAGTACGCGTGCCACGCGGGGCAACTTCGGGCAAAATAAAAGTGGCAGGTGCAGGCGGTCAGGCTATTACAGCTGCTGATTTTACAATAGAAGAACTGACACCTGAGCAAGCAATTGAAGTTTACCCGAACCCAACAACCGGCAATTTTACCATTGGTTTGGTGCACGCCGATTTTGAAGTACAGGAGGTACAACTATTTTCTGCACTAGGTCAAATAGTCTATTCCGGGAAAATAAATAGCCCACGACCTGATAAACTTGATGTAAAGCTTACAACGCCCAAATCCGGTATCTATATATTGCATATTAAAACAGAGCGCGGATTAATTGTTAAAAAGCTGAACATACTATAGTTAAACAAAAGAGCCACCGTTTATAGTGGCTCTTTTGTTTAACTATAGTATGTTCAGCACGTTTTCCTGCAGGTAGTTCTTGTTGTTTTCAGGATGAGCGGGCTTAAGAGAAGTAAATTGCTGTACTTGTTTTGTATAAGTGTTTATTCGCCATATGGCCGGGTATAAGTTCTTATGATCAAACCCCTGTATCAAGCCCACAACTATTATCTCTTCCGGGCTACGCCACCAGCTATCATGAAACTGGCAAACTGTACTGCAAAACATCAATCTGGTTCGTTTCTTTTCTTCCAGATCAACTATGGCTACTTCGTTGTCCGGGAGGGCTGCTGTAAGTTTATCCCTGCGCCCGCGCTTATGCAAAAAGGTATGGCCATAAGTATAGATATCGAGCACTCTTGTATCATCGGGTGCCTCAGTAAAAAGTGTTGGGTGCTCCTTGTATAACAGTTGCCAGTCAGAAGTAACCGGGAAAGTCAACATACTGGTATCCCAGATCTCACAAAGCCTGAAAAGGGTGTCTGCGTCATCATCCAAACCATAGAATTCAAACCAATCATTCAGCTCTTCACGGGTATCGGTAATTAACTGTAGCCTGATATGAGCCTCCTCGGAGAGTTTTGCTACAGTTCCGTTTTCCATAACAGGTTCGTCCCCCTTACAGGACATTAAAGAAACTGATAGCAAACTGATGTAGATTATATTTCTGGCTATACTTATACCTGCCCCCATTTTATAGTTATTTCCTGTAAGTACGCACAGGTTGGGGGCAGGTATAAGAAATTTAAAAGCTATAGTTATTTCTTGCTGGCCCGCATATCCATCAGCTGCACAGCTTTTACAAGCTTCACAAACTCACCGCGGTTACCGTCTTCATCTTTGCCACGGGCCTGTTGAGCCAGCTCCAGCACCTGGTTATAGTTGGCCGAGCCTTTGAATTTAGAGTCGCGGAGCAACATACCATAGGCCGCCACTGCCGCCGAGAATTTATAGTTGTCGGATAGTTTTTCAGGGGCTATGGTTTGGGTGGTAACTATAGTTTGCAGCAGTTTACTCTGGCTGCCAGCCGGTTCTTTGTAGCGCAGTTTCAGAGTCAGCAGTTCGTTAGTAGTGGCAGCTTTCTTGTTCAGTTGCGTTTGCTGGTATTTCAGGTCATCTACTTTCTGCAGTTCTGTCTTATTGTTTTTACTATTAGCAGGCACTATCTCGTAAAGCGCTGTTACGCTATGGCCGCTGCCCATGTCGCCGGCATCTTTCTTGTCGTTATTAAAGTCTTCGTTCTGCAGCGCGCGGTTCTCGTAACCGATCAAACGGTAAGCTTGTACATGAGCCGGGTTAAACTCCAGTTGCAGCTTCACGTCTTTTGCAATGGTAAACAACGTGCCACCAAACTCATTTACAAATACTTTTTTGGCTTCCAGAATATTATCGATGTAGGCATAGTTTCCGTTGCCTTTGTCAGCTAGTTGCTCCATACGCGAGTCTTTCAGGTTGCCTGTTCCGAAGCCAAGTACAGTCAGGAAAACACCGGTTTCCCGTTTCTTCTCGATCAGTCTTTCCAGTTCTCCAGAGCTCGACACGCCCACGTTAAAATCGCCGTCTGTAGCAAGTATTACCCGGTTGTTTCCGCCTTTAATAAAATGTTTTTCCGCTTCTTTGTAAGCCAGGTTTATACCTGCTGCACCGGCTGTACTTCCGCCTGCTTCCAGGGCTTCAATAGCAGTTAGCATTTCAGCTTTTTTATTGGTTGATGGCAGTACCAGTCCGGCGGCCCCGGCATAGACAACTATAGCTACCTTATCCTGAGGACGCAACTGATCTACCAGCATCTTAAATCCTGACTTTACCAATGGCAACTTATCTTCACTCATCATCGAACCCGACACATCTATCAAAAACACGATGTTAGAAGCAGGCAGGTTATCGGTCGGGATTTCTTTGCCCTGTAAGCCAATGTGCAACAGTAAATTCTCTTTGTTCCAGGGGCAGGCAGCCAGCTCTGTCGTTACTGAAAAAGGATGTTCTTTGATTGGTTGCGGATAGTCATAATCAAAGTAATTGATCATTTCTTCGATGCGCACGGCATCAGCAGGCGGTAGTTGCCCATCATTTATAAAGCGGCGCACGTTGCTGTACGAAGCATTGTCCACGTCTATAGAGAAGGTTGAAAGCGGGTTATTTTTGGCCTCCAGGAAAATGCTTTCCTGGATATTCTGATATTCTTCGGTGTTGAAGACTGGGGGCGCGTAACTGAATGTAGCCTGATCAGCAACTGCAGTTACCCCAATAACTTTACCGGCTAGCGCTCTGTTTATTCGTTTACTATAGCCAGTTACCACTACTTCTTCCAATTGTCGTCCATCAACTTCCAGGGCAACGTTGATAACCGAATCTTTTTTTATAGTTACGTCTTTGCTCTTGTACCCTATGTAGCGGAATGTAAGTGTCTTGTCAGAGTTAGAAACCAGCAATTTGTAGTTACCGGTGGCATCGGTTGCTGTGCCTTTGGTCGTTCCTTTTATAGTTATTGTTACTCCAGGTAAACCTTGAGCAGAGGCGGCATCAGTTACTTTACCGGTTATAGTTCTGTCCTGAGCTAAAGTGGTGCAGGCGATCAGCAGGAGGCTGAATAAGAGAATGTAGATGTGCTTTTTCATGGCTGTTTGTGTTTGGTTTCTATGATGATGCAGCACTCCACACGATTCCATAAATAAATATTAAAAATTTTTAATTGATCGATTTTGTGTTTCTTTAAATCAGCAATCCAACTATAGTATGTTCCTCAAATTCTTTAAAAAGGCCGACCCACCCGACGACCTGCAACTGGTGCAACAGTACCGGGCGACAGGCGATATGGATTGCCTTGGCGAGCTTTTTGAGCGACATACCGAAATGGTATACCTGGTTTGCCTGAAGTACCTGCGCGACGAAGAAGAAAGCAAAGACGCTACCATGCAGGTTTTCGAAAGCCTGACCGACCTACTGCTGAAACACGACATCGCTAATTTTAAAAGCTGGCTACACGTAATTACAAAAAACCATTGCCTGATGCAGCTTCGGGCTAAAAAAGGGAAAGAACAGGTAAGCTTAGAAGATGCTTCGCCGCCATTTATGGAAAACAGCGATCTTTTTCATCTTAGTGATGCTGAACGGAAAGACCAGGACGAAAAGCTACTGGCACAAGGGCTGGAAACACTGCCGCCAGAGCAACGGACTTGTGTAGAGCTGTTTTACCTGCAGCAAAAGAGTTATAAAGAGATTGCCGTGCAAACCGGCTGCGACCTGAACAAAGTAAAAAGTTACATACAGAACGGTAAACGGAACCTGAAACTATACATGGAGAAACACCATGAACCACGCTAACTACCCCATACACTTCGGTGCAGACGGGCACCCGACCCTGGAATTGCTGCGGCAGTCCCAGGAAGGCTTACTGTCGCCTGCGCTGAGCCATCAGCTGGAACGCCACCTGCTGGACTGTGAACTATGCGCGGACATAGCCGAAGGCATGACTTTATCAGATGCAACTCAAACTAATGCCGCCATTGCTGACATTAAGCAGCGTATGGCAGCAAAAGAAGAGAAACGCACTGCCGCTTTCTGGTTTTCCGATTGGCGTGCTGTGGCCGCAGTATTTGTGTTGATGTGCTCTGTCGTAATGGTGGTTTATTACCAATATACTAACCTAAAAACTACTTCAGAAACTATAGCTGTTGAAAAAACTGAAACGAAGCAGCCCGAAACTATAGTTAAATTCTCACCGCCAGCACCTATAGTTCATGAGGAAACGATTGAAGAGGCACAAACCATAGTTAAACCAAAGCTAAATGCAGCTAAACCAGTAATTGCTGCTGATAGTTATGCTTATGCTGAGACTGAAGATGAAGTTTTTCTGGATGTAGAAACCTTAACTGAAATAGCAGATGCAGAAATAACTGAATCAGTAGCTTTGGAAGAACTTACACTAGACCTAAAAAAGGACAGCGTGGCAAGTATAGCTACTGCTAAAACAAAAGCCAGGATTGCCGCTGCAGCTCCGCAAATGAGTTTTGAAAGAGCCTTGGAAGGCCGGGTAGCAGGAGTAGCATTACAACGGAAGTCAGGCACATCAAATGTAGTGCAAGGTAAGGTTACTGATGCTACCGGTAATCCGTTGCCGGGCGTAATGGTGCAGGTAAAAGGTACGATGCAAGGTGTATCAACTGATGCTGATGGTAATTTCTCAATTCAAATGCCTGAAGGTAAAAACGTATTGAGCTTCCGCTACATTGGCTATGAAACAAAAGAGCAACCGATTGACAGTGCCACCAATTTATTAGCTATAAACCTGCAGCCAGACAACAGGCAGCTATCGGAAGTTGTAGTTACTGGTTATAGCAAACCTACTGCGGCTCCGATTATCGAAAAACCCAAACCAACTATAGGCACCCGCGCTTACAAACTATACATAAAAAACGAGCAGCGAATATTACCTGTATCAGTCAAAGGTCGAGTTATAGTTGGTTTTACTGTCTCTGAAAAAGGGCAGTTGGAGAATGTGCGTGTGCTGCGAAGCCTGAACCCGGAAGCGGATGCAGAAGCTATGAGATTGATTCAACAAGGTCCGGCCTGGGAGCCTGCTATGCAAAATGAAAATCCTATGGCGCAGCAGGTGAAGGTGGTGGTTAGGTTTAGGTAAAACTATAAATTCATACAAGTGACTTCAACAAATGCTGTAAAATCAATATGGGAAAAACTGGTTTTGAAGTATACTTCAGACTTATTCCTGATTGAAGAACTTTGGCTTGAACTAAAAGAGTCCTATACTTCAGTCGATCGTTATTATCACAATTTTGAGCATATTAACTTGATGCTAGAACTGGCGGAGAAGTATAGCCAACTTATAAGCCAACAGCATCAGTTAATTTTCGCTATCTTTTATCATGATGTAATCTATAAGGCTACCAGGTCAGATAATGAAGAGAAAAGTGCAGCTTTAGCAGTTAAAAGGTTACGGGAGTTAGGCTTCCCTGAAGAAGCGACTGCTGAAGTGCATGAAATGATTTTGGCGACAAAAAAGCATTTACAAAGCAATAAATCTGATACCAACTTAATTTTGGATTTTGACCTGGCTATACTTGGTTCGGATTGGGAAAGCTACCATAATTATACACAGCAGATACGGAAAGAATACAGCTTTTATCCTGATATGCTTTACCGTCCTGGCCGGGCAAAAGTACTGAAGCACTTTCTTCAGCAACCGTGTATCTACAAAACTGCTGTATTCCGTGATGCGCTTGAACTCAAAGCCCGTGAAAATCTAACAAAAGAACTGAATCTTTTAAGATAAAAAGTAAGATTCATACCCCTCACCTAAGTTACTAAACCCCGCACCTACCGTATACCTGCAAGTATAAAACTGACTAAAACCTATGGAACACGAAGTAAAGCATGACCAGGAAGACCTGCGTTTTTATATAGTTATTGGCGACGAAGAAGCGGAACTTACCTATAGTTACACTGAAGAAGAAGATATGGATTTTGACCATACCTTTGTACCTGAAAGTGCCCGCGGTCAAGGTATAGCCCATAAACTGGCTCGTCACGGCCTGGATTTTGCCCGTGAAAACAACTGTAAAGCTATCGCCTCCTGCCCTGCTGTAGAAGCTTTTGTTAAGCGCCATCCCGAGTACAACGACATTATGCTGTGGCCTTAGCCGGTCAACTATAAAACCTGCAATTAATACCGTTTCTGTATTCAAAATTTCAGATATTTGTCTGTAACCAAATGCAAACATGCGCTGCACACTTGCTGGTGCTAGCCGCTAAAACCATACTATGAACGAAGAAATAAGAGAACTTGAGCCAAAAGCGCTCTGGAACTACTTCACCGACCTGAATGCTGTACCGCGCCCGTCTAAAAAAGAAGAACGCGTGATCCAGTTCATGAAAGATTTCGGCAACAGCCTGGGTCTGGAAACAATAGTGGATGAGATTGGCAACGTAATCATTAAAAAGCCAGCCACCCCAGGCATGGAAAACCGCCAGACTGTGCTGCTGCAAAGCCACCTGGACATGGTGCATCAGAAAAACGCTGATACAACTTTTGATTTTGAAACCCAAGGCATTGAGATGTATGTGGAAGAAGATTGGGTAAAGGCAAGAGGCACCACGCTGGGCGCTGATAACGGTATCGGTGTGGCAACCATTATGGCCCTACTGGCATCTAACGACATTCCACACCCGCCACTGGAAGCATTGTTTACCATTGACGAAGAAACCGGTATGACGGGCGCTTTGGGTTTGAAAGGCGGTATGCTGGAAGCCTCCATCATGCTGAACCTGGATACCGAAGACGATACCGAATTAACGATAGGTTGTGCAGGCGGCGTAGACGTAACGGCAACCGGAACTTATACTTCTGAAAATGCTGCTCCCAACACAACTGGCTACCGCTTAAGTATAAAAGGTTTGACAGGCGGTCACTCAGGGATGGACATACACCTGGGCCGTGGTAATGCCAATAAGCTGATAAACCGTGTGCTGGCACAGGCTGCTGAGCAGTTTGGCGTGCAGGTTGCTGAGATTGATGGCGGTAGTTTGCGTAATGCGATCCCTAGAGAGTCATTTGCTATTGTTGCTGTGGCGCAGGATCAGGCAAAGACTTTTGAAGAATTTGTAGCTGCACAAAAAGATATCCTGAAAAAGGAATACAACACCACAGATTCGAACCTGGATATAACTGTTGAAACTATAGCTACCCCTGCGCAGGTGCTGACCAAGGATTTCCAGTATAAGTTGTTGCGCAGCATTTACGCCTGCCCGAACGGCATTTACCGCCTGAGCCCTGATATTGAGAACCTGGTGCAGACATCGAACAACGTGGCGCGCGTGCTGGTGAAAAATGGCGAATACAGCATTCAGTGCTTAACCCGCAGCTCTGTTGACTCAGAGAAAATGGATCTGGCAAATGCGATCAAATCAACTTTCGAACTGGCTGGTGCTGATGTTACTTTTAAAGGCCAATACCCAGGCTGGACACCGCTACCAGGTGCCGCTATAGTTAAAGTTATGAGCGACCTGTACCGCGAGCTGTTTGACGGCGAGCCGCATGTAAACGCCTGCCACGCCGGCCTTGAGTGCGGTATAGTTGGTGGTAATTACCCGGGTATGGAGATGATCTCTTTCGGACCAAACATCCGTGGAGCCCACTCCCCTGACGAGAAAGTACAGATCAGCTCGGTACAGAAATACTGGGGCTTCTTACTTGAAACACTGGAGCGCATTCCTGTTAAAGTATAAAACTTATCTACATAAATTACCTTGAAAGCACCTGCCATAACAGGTGCTTTCTTTTTATCTTTGCCGCCATGAAAAACTGGATCATCCGTTATAGTTTCTTTTTTGCTGGGTTGTTGCTGTTTGGGTTTGCTAACGCGATGGCTGTGAAAGTTAAATACCTGGGCCTGCACCCCTGGGAGGTACTGAATGTGTCGCTTTTCCAGAAATTCGGCTTTAGTATTGGAACCTGGAGCGTGCTCGTTGGTCTGGCGGTGATTGCAGTTGCGTGGTTTGTGAACCGCAAGTATATCAATGTGGGTACTTTCCTGAACACACTGCTCATCGGCCCGTTCATGGACTTCTTCCTTTGGCTTGATTTTATACCTGAAGCTACTAACGGCTGGCAAGACTATGCACAGCTTTTCACGGCTATACTTATCTCCAGTATTGCAGGCGGACTTTATGTAGCAGGCGGTGTTGGTGCGGGTCCGCGGGATGGATTCATGCTTTCGCTGTCAGAGCGTACCCGTTTATCCGTTAGCCAGGCACGGATTGTAGTAGAGTGTATAGTGTTGATTATAGGTTACATGCTGGGTGGCCCGGTTGGTGTTGTTACGTTTCTTTATACTTTCATACAAAGTCCATTATTCCAGGTTACATTGTGCTGGTTCCAGAGATTGCGCATCTTTTTAACAGAAGACACCGCTCAGGTTCCTGTTGAGAAATAATTTGTAGCTAGCTGCTATAAAACAAAAAAGCCGCTCCAGTTATCTGGAGCGGCTTTTTTGTTTTAGTATACCATTACAGTCTGATAACTATACAGCTTCTCGTAATACTCATGTGCCATACGATCAGAACTGAAGAATGGAAGTACATCATACATACCCTGCTTCATGATACTTAACCACTTGCCCCTATCATAGTAATAGGTCGGGATGATCTCATTCTCCAGAATGTCCAGCATATTCTTATGATCTTCTGAGTCCTGAAGTTGGTCTGGCAGAGTAGTATCCACAATCGGAAGTATAAAACTGTTTTCTCCATGGCGGGCAAATTCAGGCAACCAGCCATCCTGCACCGAAAAGTTTACAGAACCGTTCATTGCTGCCGTCATACCACTGGTACCAGATGCTTCACGTGGCCTGCGCGGCGTGTTCAGCCAGATATCAGAACCATGTTTTAACTTACGTGACAGCTCCATCTCATAGCCGGTAAGCACCGCAAAGTTTGGTTGCTTAATAGATAGTTTTACCAGCCTGTTAAAAGTAGCTACAGCACCTTCGTCAAACGGATACGGCTTACCTGCCCAGATTACCTGAACCGGTCTCTCCGAATTATTGATGATTTTCAGGAAGCGTTCATAATCGCGAATCAACAGGTCAGCACGCTTATAGGCAGCAAAACGGCGAGCCCATACTATCGTCAGCACTTCCGGGTTAAATAACTTACCAGTCTGGTCTGCAACTGTGCGGAACAACTGGTGCTTCATTTCTTTTTTACGCTGCACAAAAGCCTGGTCGTTGCCAGATTGCAGCGCACCCCAAAGATATTCATCTGACCAATAACGGGCATGCTGGGCATTCGTGATCGCTTTTATTTCGCAGATGCCTTCGTTTTCGCACCACATCTGGTTAGCTACTTCGCCATGCAACTGTGACACACCATTCGATACTTTAGATAAACGTAAGGCAGCCAGCGTATGGTTAAACATGTGGCCATCCGTCAGGGTCAGCTTTCGCACTTCTTCCAGTGGCGTACCGTTAAAGAAACTCATACGATCCAGGAAGTTGATATCATGCTCTTCGTTACCGGCTTTCTCAGGTGTATGGGTCGTAAATACCATATGCTCACGTACTTCCTCTGCACTTCCGTACTTCTCCAGTAAGTAGAATGCCAGTGGCAGCGCATGGCCTTCATTCAAATGGTAAAGGTCTGCACCACCAAGTGCTTCTACCACTTTACCGCCACCTATACCTAAAACTATACTTTGCGCAATTCGTGTACTTACTTCAGGGTCGTACAAACGATGTGTAATAGTACGGGCCAGGTAATCATTCTCAGGTATATCCGTTGTCAGGAAATACATTGGTATAGTTCCGAAAACCTCCGGCTTTAATACCAGCGCCTTTACTTTTACCGGGTGATTGTTGACTTGTATCGTAACAGTGATGTTGGTTTCTTCCAGAAAAGTGTAGAATTTCTTCTGAAACTGCGCACGCATGGTTTGGTCATCGTTGCGCACCTGGTCGTAGTAGCCATACTTCCAAAGTATACCAATACCGATCATGTTCTGTCGCAGGTCGTGGGCACTGCGCATATGCGATCCTGCCAAAAACCCTAAACCTCCAGAGTATATTTTAAATGCCTGGTCTATGCCATACTCCATGCTGAAGTAGGCTACCCGCTTATTGTATTTTTCGTCAATATCGTAAGGATGATACCACCTGTTATATAGTTCCATATGCTAAAAGTTTTAACCTAAACCGACAAAAAAGTGCTATAGTTTCTTTATGCCAACTAAACCCAAAATGTTACTTTTTAGACTTTATAAAATTCTAAAAGGCATAATTCATTATGTTTTAAGGGGTTGCAAGAATACTACCTCTACAGCACCTATGCAAGTAATTCACAAAATACGTGCCTGTAATTCACTCAGTATCTTTACATTTTAGCAAATGGCTCTCCGAATAGTATACTTTAACATCATATTAACCCGTTATACTTGAACCTAATTAACCTTATTATAATTGTATCTCCGGTAACCCGAACAAAGCTTAACATGCGCCCTACAGTACATCGCCCTAATTTTACGGACCGGCCAAAATTTATGGCCTCCTTCTTAGTATTTCATGTTCTTTTATACCTGGCTTTTGCTTTTCCGGCACTGGCAGGCTCACTTGATAAGACACCTAATCCACAGCGACTACAGGAACTGGATCAGTTTGCTTTTAATACGGATGTTCGCTATACCAAGGATGTAAAAACACTGGCTTCTTACCTTAACACAGGAGCTACTACAGACTATGAGCGCGCCCGTATCATCTTTGCCTGGGTAGCCAGGAATATCCGTTACAATGATTATGGTTACAACTCCGGTAATTTGGGCAACTCTTCAGTAGAACACGTTCTTAAAACACGCCTGTCAGTTTGTGATGGATATGCCCGCTTATACAAAGCCCTGGGCGAAGAAATGGGTCTGAAAGTAGAAAAAGTAAGTGGCTACGCAAAAGGATACGGTTATGCTCCCGGTAAGCGTTTTTACCAGACAAATCATGCCTGGAACAGCGTGTACCTGAACGGTAAATGGCGGCTTGTTGATGCTACCTGGGGGTCGGGAGCAGCAGAAATGGTGAACGGTAAACTGAAAACTAAATTCAGATACTCTCCTTACTGGTTTGATACGGATCCGCATGAATTTCTATTCAGCCACTTGCCAAAGGAACCGAAATGGCAACATATTAATACCCCTATTACGCTGGCACAATATGAGAGATTAACTTCTGTTGATGAGTCACTATTCAGGCTGGGGGCAGATGCTGCAGAACTTTTACAGGATCTTACTAGTGGTAAACTTAAAACGATAGCCACCACCTGGAATACTGACCTGAATGTGCAGATAACCAAAGCACCCTTAGAAGGTAAATTGATGCCCGGAAAACCTTATACTTTATCCTTTAAAGCGACGAATGATGTTGAACTGATTGTACTGAACAACAAGAAGTGGCTATACTTTACTACAGCCGGAGAAACACATACACTTAAAGTAAATCCGTCTCAGGGGAACTTGGCGGTAATGGCCCGTAAAAAAGGCAGCAAAGGAAATTACTCTTATTTTATGGAATATAAAGTCGGAAGTTAGATAACAAGTTCTTCAAAAGTAAGGGGTTACTGATAAAGTAGTCCCTTTTTTGTTATGTCTAGAGACCAGTTTACCATCAGGCTTTAGTGTTGTTAAGCTTTATTATAGTGTAGCATCACTTGTAATGCTTCACTAGTCGGGCTTAAAAGAGCGCAACGCAAAACAAGGCGTTTGATATTCTTAATATATAACAAGAGACTCCGGTTCAATTCATCCTGCTGTTAAACCCTTCAGGCAAGTTCAAGTCAAAGCAAAAGAAAGTTCAGCTGACAACTAAAAAAAGCTGCATTTTAAATCAGAAATACTATTTTTAAGAAGTTTTATGTGGTAGCTCTCACCGGCTATACTTTTAAAACTTAGTTACTATTTTTTCAAAAATTAAAACAATCTAACTAAACACTATGCAATTAAATTACTCTGGAGAGCGCAAGGTTAAACTGAAGGCTCAGTTTAAATACCTTGTACTTGGAGCGGCTTTTATGTTTGCGTTTGATGCTTCTGCACAGCATGGCATCAAAGGTGGCGCTAAAAAAGCTACACCATTCATTAATAAAGCTAACATGGATCTGAGCGTGAAGCCGGGCGATGACTTTTATACTTACGCTAACGGCGCCTGGTTAAAAGCGAATCCGGTTCCAGCCAAAGAAACACGTTGGGGTAGCTTTAACGAGTTGCGTGACTTCAACATTAAAGCCGTTCGTACTATTCTGAACGATGCAGCAGCTGCTAAAAATGCGAAAGCAGGCTCTGTTGAAAAGCGTGTAGGCGATTTCTACGCTGCCGCTATGGACAGCGCCGCTATCGACAAGCTGGGTTATACGCCTATAAAAGGGGATCTGGAGCGAATTAAAGGTATAAAAGATGTAAACGGTATACTTAATGAGGTAGCCTACCTGCGCACAACCGGCGCTGCATCTCCTATGTTCGGTTTCTATGTGGGCCAGGATCGTAAGAACGTAGAGAACATGGTACCGCAACTGAGCCAGGGCGGTACTACACTTCCTGACCGTGACTATTACCTGAAAAACGATGCGCGCAGCACCAAAATCCAGGAGGCTTACAAAACTTACATCACGAAGCTGTTTACCTTAACAGGTGCAGATAAGGCTACGGCAGAGAAAAATGCGGAGACCATCTTCAACCTGGAGAAGAAAATGGCAGAAGCGCAGATGGCACGTGTAGAAATGCGTGACCCGTACAAAACCTACAACAAATTTGCCGTTGCCGATTTCAGCAAGACCACTCCGAACATGGATTGGAAAGTGTTAATGGCAAAAATGAAAGTAACAGGCCAGGATACTGTACTGGTAAGCTCACCTAAGTTCTTTACTGAGCTGAATAGTTTACTAACTAGCACTCCGGTTGCTGACTGGAAAACATACCTGCAGTGGAATGTAATGAAATCGGCTGCTCCATACTTGAGCTCCGATTTTGTGAATGCTAACTTTGCTTACACGCAAGCATTGACCGGCCAGAAAGTTCAGACGCCACGTTGGCAGCGTATGTCTTCTCTGACAGACGGCACGATTGGTGAATTGCTGGGCCAGCTTTATGTTGCCAAGCACTTTAAGCCGGAGGCAAAAGCCCGTATGGACGAGATGATCGCTAATCTGATCAAAGCATACGAGATCCGCATTAAAGGCCTTGACTGGATGAGTGCTGAGACAAAAGAAAAAGCCTTGGCTAAACTTCATGCTTTCAGACCAAAAGTTGGTTATCCGAATAAATGGGAAACTTATGAAGGTCTGGCAATTTCGCGCGATGCTTTCTTCCAGAACGTGCGCAACTCAGGTGAGTGGGGCTACAACAAAATGGTAAGCCAGCTGGGCAAGCCTGTTGACCGCGAGCGTTGGGGTATGACACCTCCGACTGTAAACGCTTACTACAGCCCGGTTATGAACGAGATCGTGTTCCCGGCAGGTATCCTGCAGTTCCCGTTCTTCGATCCGAATGCGGATGATGCGGTTAACTATGGTGGTATAGGTGCCGTAATCGGTCACGAGATATCTCACGGCTTTGATGACTCTGGTAGCCAGTACGACAAAGACGGTACCCTGCGCAACTGGTGGACTGCTGAAGACTTAGCTAAATTTAAAGAGAAAGCAGCTGCTCTTTCCAAGCAATATGATGCTTATACAGTACTGGATACCATACACGTAAATGGTAAACTTACACTTGGTGAAAACATTGGTGACTTGGGTGGCCTGAATGCTGCTTACGAAGCTTTTAAAATGACGAAGCAGGGTAAGTCTAAGAAGAAGATCGATGGGTTTACACCGGACCAGCGTTTCTTCCTGTCGTGGGCACAGGTTTGGAGAGCTAACACGCTTCCTGAAACTGCAGCACAGCTTATCGTAACAGATCCGCACTCTCCTGGCCAGTACCGTACCATCGGTGCTCCGGTTAACATGGATGCCTGGTACAAAGCATTTAACGTGAAGCCTGGCGACAAGCTTTACATTAAACCTGAAGATCGTAACAGAATCTGGTAAGTATAATCGGATAAGTTTTATACTTCTAAAAGCCGCTCAGACTATAGTTTGAGCGGCTTTTATTTTATATTTAATCTGCATTACCCCTTCCAGAAAATGGAGCCTGGTTTAAACCTTCAGTTAAGTTTATAGTTGAAAGATATTGTAACTTTAAAATCAGACCACAACATGGCGAATTTATTTTCCCCGCTAACAATAAAAGGAATCACGCTTAAAAACAGGATTGCTGTATCACCAATGTGCCAGTACTCCAGCCAGGATGGTTTTGCAAACGACTGGCATTTAGTACACTTAGGTAGCCGTGCCGTTGGTGGCGCCGGACTGGTAATTGCCGAAGCTACTGCCGTGTCGCCGGAAGGCAGAATTACACCGGATGATATTGGTCTCTGGAAAGATGAGCATATTCCGATGTGGCAACGCATCAATACTTTTATTGAGGAACATGGTGCTGTTCCGGGCGTGCAACTGGCGCATGCAGGTCGTAAGGCCAGCCACAAAAGTCCGTGGAAAGGGGCAACAGCATTAACGCCAGAGGAAGGAGCCTGGCAAACGGTAGCTCCTAGTGCAATCCCTTTTTCAGAAGCAGAACCTGCCCCACTTGCCTTAGATAAAGAAGGTATACAAAAAGTAATTTCAGATTTCAGAGCTGCGGCGGTAAGAGCTGTAGAGGCCGGATTTAAGGTGATCGAAATTCATGCGGCACATGGGTATCTGTTACACGAATTCTACTCCCCGCTCAGCAACAAACGCACCGATGAATATGGCGGCTCTTTTGAGAACCGCATCCGTCTGCTGCTGGAAGTGACCGAAACTATAAAAGAAGTATGGCCTTCTGACTATCCGCTATTTGTACGCATCTCTGCTACAGACTGGACCGAGGGTGGCTGGACAGGCGAAGACTCTATAGCGCTGGCAAGAATATTAAAAGATAAAGGAATTGACCTGATTGATTGTTCTACAGGCGGAAATGTACCAGCTGCTAAAATTCCGGTTGGCCCGTGCTACCAAGTAGAATTTGCTGAAAGTATAAAAAGAGAAACAGGCATTTTGACGGGCGCCGTAGGCATGATCACAACAGCACAGGAAGCAGAAACTATAGTTACTACCAGTCAAGCTGATATTGTATTACTGGCAAGAGAACTGCTACGAGATCCATACTTCCCGATGCATGCTGCCTTTGAGCTTGGTTATGAACATGCCTGGCCATCGCAGTACGAACGGGCAAAGCCACGTAAAGTATAGGGGCTATACTTTCATATAAATAAAAAGGGCAGACGATGAGCTGCCCTTTTTATTTATACTTCAGCTTAGCTTTTCTAGGCATTTCTCTAAATCAATTCCTTCTCCCAGCACACCTTTAAACAGATCACCTTCTTGCTTGATGCGGTCTGGTACGTTGTGGATAGTAAATGCTTCAGGGGTTAAGCCTGGTTTTACTTCATCCCAGCTTAATGGCGTAGAAACAGTGGCTCCCGGTTTAGGGCGAACAGTATAAGCTGAGGCGATAGTTTGTCCGATAGAGTTCTGCAGAAAATCCAGGTATACTTGTTTGCGACGTTCTTTTGGGCTTCGTTCCAGGCTGGTTAATTTAGGAAGCTTCTCGTGTACCAGTTGCGCAACCAGGTGGGCAAAATCCCGGGCTTGATCAAACGTATACTTAGCACCTAGCGGCATAAAAATATGCATGCCTGTTGCGCCGGATGTTTTACAGAAAGTGGTTGCGCCTGCCTTATCCAGCACTTCTTTGGTTGCCAGCGCCACCTCCACCACATCATCATAAGTGTTCTCTCCCGGGTCAAGATCTATTACCATGTAATCCGGCTTCTCTAAGCTGGCAATGCGGGAGTTCCAGGGGTTAAGCTGAATGCAGCCCAGGTTGTTCATGTAGGCCAGGGTAGCTTGGTTATCACACACCAGGTACTCCACATCTTCACCTGTGCTCTCTGCTCTCAGTTTTATAGTTCTAACCCAATCTGGAGTGTGCGTAATATCTTTCTGAAAAAAACCTGGTTTGGTTATGCCTTCCGGGTTTCGGAATAGCGACTGTGGCCGGTCTTTTAAGTACGGAACTATAACGTCGGCTATACTTTGGTAATAATTGATCAGGTCGCCCTTTGTAATATTTTCTTCAGGCCAGTATAGCTTATCCAGACTGCTGAATGCTACTTCCTGACCATCTATAGTTTGTGTGACGCGGTTTTTATGTTTTGATGCTGAGGCTGATTTCATTATGTTAGCTTTTGTTGCACTGGGTTGATGTTCTGCTTCTTCCACTGCTTCGGTTGTATGGATGGCATTCTCCCGAACCACGTCTGTCACTTTTTTGTCTTCGCGAAGCCCTTCATAAATTGCCTGGCGCATTATTCCTTCATTGGTCCATTCAGCAAAAGAGATCTCGGCAACCAGTTCAGGTTTTACCCAGGTGGCCGGCGCATTGGGTTTTACTTTCCCAGAAAAAGGAGATTCATTCTGTACCAGTTTATCGAGCCTGACTTTAAGTGCATCCAGCGATTTAGTGTTGAAGCCGCTACCACTCTGCCCTACATAAGTCAGCTTTCCGTTCTCATATACCCCTAGCAGCAAAGCGCCAATGTGCTTCCGTTTACCTTTTGGTTCTGTAAATCCGGCTATTACAGCTTCCTGGCGCATATGCGTTTTAATTTTGAGCCACTCGGTGCTGCGCTGGCCGGTGCGGTACGGGCTATCCGCTTTTTTAGCCATAATGCCTTCCACATTGTTGCGCTGCGCTTCCTTAAAGAACGCTATACCGTTACCCACCACATGGTCAGAATAACGCACTGCCGGCAACTCATCAGCCAATAACTCTTCCAGGCGCTTTTTCCGCTCCAGCAAGGGCAGGTCACGCAGGTCTTCACCGTTCAGGTATAGCAAGTCGAACACATAAAAGTATAAATGCTGCGAAGGTGTGTTCTGGTAATTCTGCAACTGCTGAAAAGTAGCATAGCCTTTGTCGTTCAGCACTACAATTTCCCCATCCAGCACTGCATCCTGCCCCAGTTGCTTCAGGCTATCAAGTATAGGCTTATAGGTTTCGCCGTAAGATTTACCGTTTCGGGAGTATAACTCCACCTTTCCATCCTCAACTTCAGCCACAGCCCTGAAACCGTCCCATTTTATCTCATAGATCCAGTCGTCTCCATCAAAAGGGCCATCCGTAAGTTTGGCCATCATAGGCACAATTTTTCGCAGAATTTCTGAAGATTTAGCGCTCGGTTTAGCTTTGGCTGCCTTAGCTTTCGTGCTCTTCTTTACAGTTTTAGTTGATGAGGATTTAGCAATTTTACCCAGGTGCTCTTCACTGTCATAAGGTTCTGAAACAGCAGCTTCATCTTTCTTTTTCACCAGCAACCAGGCTCCTTCCTGACGCCCTTTCATCTTTACAAGCGAGAAAGCGCCCTGCAGTTTTTTCCCATCCAGCACAAAGCTTATACTTCCGTTTTCCAGCCCCTGTAGCAGCAGTTCCTCCCCTTCTTTCGGGTCGTCGGTCTCAACAGAACTATAAAAGCCTTCGTCCCAGATATCGACGTGGCCAGCGCCATAGTTACCCTCCGGGATGTCGCCTTCAAAGGTTCGGTATGAAAAAGGATGGTCTTCTACCTGCATCGCAAGCCGTTTGTCGGTAGGGTTCATGGATGGCCCTTTCGGAACAGCCCAGCTTTTAAGCACCCCTTCCATCTCCAACCTGAAATCGTAATGCAAGGTAGATGCCTGGTGGCGTTGCACCACAAATCGTAACTGTCCTTCGTGTTTCTGCTGCTTTCCTTCCGGCTCAGGTGTTTCGCTGAAGTTGCGTTTCTGGTTATACTTCTGTAAGCCCATATGGTGAAACTATAGTTTATACCTGTTTAGGATGCCCGCATGCGAGGCTGGTTAGAACTTAAACTTGCCTTGAGCTGGGCCATCAGGTCCTTGGTTTTAGTCGGGATGGTTTCCACTTTTTTTGGCGTCGGTTTCTTCTTACCTTTTGCCTTGGCCTCAATGGTTTTCATCAGCTTTTCGGTATAAGTATCGCGGTAATCGTGAATATCAAATTCAGTTGTGAACTGGTTGATCAGCTCTACAGCCATATCTAATTGCGCTCCACCGATATCCACTTTATGCGGTAGTTCCAGATCGTCGGTTTTGTTAACCTCCTCCATAAAGCGTAATTTCTGCAACACCAGCGCATCGCCCATTGGCCTGATCACGGCCAGTTCTTCCTGCCCGCGCATTACTATGGTAGCAATACCAACTTTACCTGTTTTGCGCATCGCATCGCGTAGCAAACCATAACCCGTTTTATTGCCTTTCTCGGGGCTCAGGTAGTAAGGCTTTTTAAAGTATATTTCGTCTATTTCTTCTTCCTCTACAAAAGAGTCGAGTTGTATAATAGTGTTCTTTTCTTCTTCGGCGCGTTCCAGTTCTTCATCAGTCAGCTCCACATACTTGCCTTCATACTTATAAGCTTTCACTATTTCGTTGTAGGGTACTTCTTCACCGGTTTTCTCGTTCACGCGTTTGTTGCGCACGCGGGCATGGTTGCGTCTGTCGATCAGGTCAAAATCCAGACGGCGGTCTTTGGTGGCGCTGTACATTTTTATCGGGATATTCACCAGGCCAAAACCCAGCGATCCTTTCCATATAGTTCTCATAGTTTTATAGTTTATGTCGTATATAGTTTAGCTGTGTCGATCCAGATCTTTACCCAAATCTTCCACTTGTTTCATAAATGCTTCTACAGCTGTGTCTGAGTACGTACCGTAAGCATCTGAGATTGTACCTTTTAAGCCGTTTTTGGTTTCCAGTACATAAAGTATAGCCATATCATCCGGGTTACTTTCACCTTCGAAGCGGTAGAAATTAACGATACGTAACTGATCGGGCGTAAATTTCATTTTACCATCCATCGTGTGCAGCAGACCATCTGCTCCAAGTGTGAAGTCCAGTTTATATCCCTCTTTCCGTACCCCTGCAAGCACTTTAATAAGGGTTGTTAATTCTTCTTTGTCTTCCATAGGTTCAGCATTTTGTAATTGTATAGACTTTAACGCTGAAAGCCGCAGCAGGTATAAACATGAAGTATAAGTTAAGCTTTTAAGCAAGAGTAAATCCGTGTTTATAATTACTGATGTTTTGCTTTTTTAAATAACTTCACGCGTTTCCCGTATCAGGTTTTATACCTGGTTAATCCTATACAACCCGCGCATATGCAGACATACTTTGAGCTGAAGAAAAACAACACAACAGTACATACAGAGGTAATTGCCGGAATCTCGTCTTTTCTGGCTACTTCATATATTATAGTGGTAAACCCAAGTATACTGAGCCAGGCTGGGCTGCCCTTTTCGGGAGTGCTTACAGCTACGGTGTTGGTGTGTTTTTTCAGTAGTGTGATGATGGGGGTTTATGCCCGTAACCCGATATTGGTTGCGCCGGGCATGGGGCTGAATGCTTTCTTTACTTACTCTGCCGTTATTGGTATGCAGGTGCCATGGCCTGTGGCGTTGGGGGCTGTATTCTGGTCGGGTATTATTTTTCTGCTGCTTTCCGTGTTCAACATCCGGACCTACATTGTAAAGGCTATCCCTAAGCCGTTGCGTTATGCCATTGCAGCTGGTATAGGTCTGTTTATCACGCTTATCGGTTTGGCCAATGCTAAGTTTATAGTGCAGGCACAGGGTACTATAGTTGGTGTAAATCAGCTGACCCCGGCTATACTTACTTTTATTGCTGGTTTATTACTTACAGCTATACTTCTGGTGCGCAATGTAAAAGGAGCCATTTTAATAGGCATAGTTGTGACAACGCTGCTGGCTTACCCACTGGGTCGCTGGTGGGGCACTGAAGCTATTGTAAACTGGCAAGGCGTTTTTTCTGCACCCGACTTCAGCCTGCTTTTTAAACTGGACTTGATAAACTCGCTGCAGTTTGCTGTCTGGCCGGTTATTTTTGCTTTTGTATTTACCGACCTTTTCGATAGCCTTTCTACGCTGGTAGGTCTGGCCGAAGCGGCTGAACTTTTAGATGAGCATGGCGAACCACGAAACATTAAACGCTCTTTACTGACTGATGCCGTGGCTACAACTATGGCTGGTTTGGTAGGCTCAAGCCCAGGCACCGCTTATATCGAATCAGCGGTTGGGATTGATGCCGGTGGACGTACGGGTTTGACTGCTGTAGTAGGTGGATTGCTTTTTCTGCCTTTCCTTTTCCTGGCACCGCTGCTATCTGTAGTTCCTGCCATTGCTACTGCCCCGGCGCTGGTATTGGTTGGCGCATTTATGATCCGGCCTGTTATCCGGGTAAACTGGCTTGCGCTGGATGACGCTATACCTGCATTTCTGGCAATGGTACTTATTCCCTTCACTTACTCTATCACGCAAGGTATTATCTGGGGTTTCCTGAGCTATACTTTATTAAAGGTGGTAAGTGGCAAGTATAAAAAGATAACTCCAGCGCTCTGGATCATCGATATCTTCTGTATACTGGCGCTGTTCATGCATTAAGCCTTTACTGGAGTAGTTTGGAGATAAATTCCTGCATCCGTTCGTAATGGGAGCCTTTCCAGTACACGCGCTGGCAGCTCTGGCATTGGTAGAATTCGTGGAAGTATAATCTCGTTTTGGGAGGGAGTAATTCCCAGATCTGCTCTTTTGGCACAGCTTTTATGTTACCGTTGCAAACCATGCAGCGCGAAAACAGCTTAAATTCCGGGGCAAGTTTATAGTAGCTGACCACTTCCTGTACCTGCATTTCAGGGTGTTGCGAACGTAGCCAATAGTCTCGGGTTATGCTCTTCAGTTTCAGCAGACCTACACTACGGGTCAGTAATATGCGATTCTCTGATACACTTATACCTGCAATTTCCTTGTCTGTTAACCCCGCATCAAAAATAGTATCGAAACCCAGCAAACGGAGCAGCCTTGCCAATTTACCCAGGTGCACATCCAGCACAAACCTATAAGGCAAGGTACTTTTCGGGATGAGCTTTGCCTTTTCAGGCCACATGGTATAAGGGCTCGCCGGGTATACTTCCACCTGGTCATTAGGCTGTAGTTTATAATTAAAATCAACTATGGCACAGTTCACAACAATGATATCTACTTCCGGATGTGGCACTCCCAACGCCTCAATGGCATCTTTTACAGCGGGTTCATCCCTGAAACTATACTTTACCCAAGCATTACGATCTGCCAGAGCCAGAAAGTCGTTGAGCGTGAAGTGAAACCGGAAGGTGGCCGTAATAAGCATAGCAGTTAAATCCTAAACTATAACCTACGCAAACTAAAACGCCTGAGTAAAATCAGAATTAATTAAGTATAAACGCACAAAAATGTAACAGAATACGTTACAGGTCGGGTCGGGAAGTGGCGCAATATTTGTGCAATGCCCGGCAACTACATACTTTTACTTTAACTATTACAGATACCGTGCAACCACCCGCTGCAAATGCAGGTAAAGCAGCTAATCGGATCGGAAACGCTGCTCAGGCCGCGTACTTACTTTATACATGAAGCGAGCGCTTTTAAAATTAATCAGACTTATAGTTTACGGCATACTGGAGCCACTTTTCAACTTCATGAAGGCGGAGTTATCTGCCTTTTACAGAAGCCAGAAACCAAAACTTACCTCAGCTTACTGGAATCAGAAATGGGCCAGGCTGCGCACCTTTAACTGGAGCCGCGACCGCAAATCTGTGCTGCGAATTGCTTACCGTTCCAGCTTATACTTTATTCTGATCTGTACTATTTTTTACTTGCTGGTATACATGGGCGCTATGGGTAGCATGCCATCCCATAGCGAGTTGAAATCGGTGCAGAACAATACTGCGTCGGAAGTATATTCTGCTGATGGTGAGTTGCTGGGCCGTTATTTTATACAGGACCGTACCAATGTAAAGTATAATGACATTGCTCCTGCCGCCATTCAGGCGCTGATTGCGACCGAAGATGCCCGTTTTTATGAACATGCTGGTGTGGATGTGCGAAGCCTGGGTCGGGTTATAGTTAAGTCTATCCTAATGCAGGACCAGAGCGCCGGTGGCGGTAGTACGTTAAGTCAGCAGTTGGCCAAAAACCTGTACCCGCGCCGCCATTACTGGTTCTGGGATATGCCCGTTAACAAGCTTCGCGAGATCATCATCGCCCGAAAGCTGGAAGGCATCTATAGCAAAGAAGAGTTGCTGGAACTATACTTAAATACGGTGCCAATGGGTGGCAACCTGTATGGTATCGAGCGCTCGGCACAACGTTTCTTTAACAAACCAGCTGCAGATTTAAAGACTGAAGAGGCCGCTGTGCTGATTGGAATGTTGAAGGCTACTACAACCTATAACCCACGCCTAAACCCGGAGCGCTCAAAACAACGGCGTAATGTGGTACTAAACCAGATGGTAAAGTATGGCTACCTTTCAGAGGCTAAAGCAAATGATCTTAAAAAGCGACCTCTGAAACTGGATTACCATGTTACCAACCATAACGATGGCATGGCACCTTACTTTCGGGAGCAGCTTCGCCTGGAGCTGGTAGAATGGGCGGCATCTAAAAAGAAAGACAACGGCGAGCCTTACAACCTGTATACCGACGGTCTAAAAATTTATACAACTATAGATGCTGGCATGCAGGCACATGCCGAGAAAGCCATGCGGAATAAAATGGCTGCGCTGCAGCGCAAATTTGATGCACACTGGAGTGGCCGCTCCCCCTGGGGCAGAGATGCCAGCGTACTACAGGAAGCCATGCAACGATCCGACAGATATAAAAAAGCAAAAGCAAACGGCAAAACCGACACTGAGATTACAGAAGCCTTCCGTAAGAAAAGAAAAATGAATGTGTTCAGCTGGCAAGGCAGCAGAGAGCGCACTATGTCACCAATGGACTCACTGGCTTATTACCAGAAATTCCTGAATGCCGGCTTACTTTCTATGGACCCTTACACCGGTGAGATTAAAGCATGGGTTGGCGGTATCAATCATCATGTTTTTAAGTATGACCATGTGCGCTCTAAAAGGCAGGTTGGTTCTACGTTTAAGCCTATAGTTTATGCTGCTGCTCTGGAGCGCGGAGTAGCTCCCTGTACTTGGTTCCCGAACGAGCGCGTAACCTACCCTGAGTATGACGACTGGTCGCCAAGAAATGCTACCGAACAGTACGGCGGTGAGTACACCATGCGTGGTGGACTGGCACACTCTGTTAACACAGTATCGGCACAGGTAATGATGAAGGCAGGTGTAAACAAGACTGTTGATCTGGCGCACCGCTTAGGTATAGAAAGCGAAATACCTGAAGTGCCTGCACTGGCTTTGGGTGTAGCTGACCTGTCTTTGTATGAGATGGTAAATGCTTATGCAACTATAGCCAACCAAGGGTATAAAATAGAACCTATTTACATCAGCAAAATCACTAACAGAAGTGGTGAAGTACTCCTTAAAAATGATCTTGACAGACCAGTGCGAAAAGCAATTTCGGAATCTAATGCTGCTATTATGCTATACTTAATGCAGGGCGTGGTGGAAGAAGGCAGCGCTGCCAAACTACGGTCACAGTTTGGCTTGCAGATGGACATAGCCGGCAAAACAGGTACTACCCAGGACAATGCCGATGGTTGGTTTATAGGTATTACGCCTAACTTGGTAACGGGTGTTTGGGTTGGTGCTGAAAGCCCGAAAGTCCGTTTCCGTACCTTAGAATTAGGTCAGGGCTCTAATACAGCGTTGCCAATCTGGGGAGATTTTACCAGAAGGGTTGCCATAGATCCTGCTTACGTTGGGTATTATAACAGCCGGTTTTCACAGTTATCGCCATACCTGCAAAACCTTGTCAATTGCGAGTCATTCAGGGAAGAGCCACCACACGAGACTTTCTTTGAAAGACTTGTCGATAATGTAGGTACCAGGGTAAAAGACACCTTTAAAGGCTGGAAGGAAGAGCGGAAAAAACGCCGCGAAGAGCGCAAACGCGAACGAAAGGAAAGAGGCTGGTAAGATTCGGCTGCTAGCTAATTTTAAGGACTTTAGGTATCTGGTGTAGTTGCTGTTGCAGCTTCATAGTTGGTGTGTTCCAACCACCCCAACCCCTCTCCCGAACCAAGTCCGGGATCTTCGACTTGTCTAAGGAGGGGAGCTTTTCTCCTTTACTATAATTGAATTTATCGTTTTATAGTTGCTGATTTTACACCCCTGTAGCCCCCTTAAGGGGACAGCTTCTGCAACTGCAAATTCACCTGCTATAGTTTTATAGTTACAGCCTGTTGAGCGGACAGGTCGCGACCTGTCCCTACGAAACTACAACCACGAGAAAAGCTGAGCGCTACAGCTTCTCAAGCTCACTATAAATCTACTATCGAACTGATTACAGTCTTTGGGTGGAGCGCCTTGTAAATATCTGGTGCCGTAAGGCATTGCGAGGTACGAGCAAAAGAGATTTGCACCGCGCGATGCCCAAAGACGGGGCCCCGCGGCCGTGAGCGCACCAAAGTATAAAATGAAACTATAGGTTAGTAAAGCTTTCAGGAAAACAGGCATCTATGAAAGTATAGCTTGGTTCAAGCAAGTATAAAGTATAGCTTGGTTCAAACAAGTATAAACTATAACTAAGATAGATTTCTTGACTTCACTCGAAATGACAATAGCGTTATTTCAACGCTTCAAAACTATACTTTGCATCACTCCAAAATTCATCTAAAGCAATAATGCGTGGTTTAAAGAACGAAATAAGCGCTGGCCAGTCTTCCTGGTTAAAAACATTTACAGAAGGTAGCTCTTTATAAATCCTGCTGATGGTACGGCCCTCTTCATCCACACTATGCAATTCCCACTCCCATTCCTCACCGAGGGTTTCATGCAGCAAAGTCTTTAGTTCCTCAAACTGCTCGAAGTATAGCTCCTGAATTCCTGGGTCAGGGTGCGTAAGTTCTATACTTATAGTTGCAAATTTCTTTTCGGCACGCATCCTAAAGTATACATGCTTAAAGCCGGTTTTATAGTTAGACCAGTTGGTACGGTATCCTTCCGCCGACAGCTGTGGGGCAATGTACTGCCCGAAAGCTGTCCAGAAGGCCTGCCGTAATTGTGAAGCTTGTTCGCGTGTATACATGCAGCAAAATTGGCGATTACTCCCGACAATCCGAAATACCTGTTGCAACTATAGCGTTAGATGGCAGCACCTTCTTTTCGCGCCAAGGCTGCTACTTTAGGCTTTTTAACGGTTTCAGAATGTAACAATACTACTGATCGGGCTCCAACTTCTATCATTCTGCCTGCACTATAAAGCTTGCCATTTTCATTAAAATGGCCGGTAACAGTATCGATTACTTTGCTCCACTGTGCTCCATATTTTTTAGGTGGCAGTTTAAATTTAATCGGATCATGGTGGGCATTAAAGATAATGAAGAAATCATCGTCCATGATGTGCTCCCCTTTCGGGCCAACGCTTCGCAACCCATGTCCATTCATGTATACAGCCAAAGACTTTGCAAAATCATGATTCCAATGCTCCTCTGTCATTTCGCTACCGTCTGGTAAAAACCATTCAATATCTTCTACCCCAAGCCCTTTTATAGGTACCCCCTGAAACCAGCGGCGGCGGCAGAAAACCGGGTGGTCTTTCCGAAACTGTATCAGTTGGCGCGTAAATTCAAGCAGATCCTTATCTGCTTTCTCCCAGTTCAGCCACGAAATTTCATTATCCTGGCAGTAGGCGTTGTTGTTACCCTGCTGGGTGCGGCTTATTTCATCTCCGGCAACAAGCATAGGTACCCCCTGAGATAAAAACAGTGTTGTTAAGAAATTACGTTTCTGGCGTTGTCTCAATTCCAGTATAGCCTTGTCGTTGGTTGGGCCTTCTGCGCCACAGTTCCAGGAACGGTTATGGCTTTCACCATCCTGGTTATTTTCACCGTTTGCTTCGTTGTGCTTCTCATTATAAGATACAAGGTCGTGCAACGTAAATCCATCGTGGGCTGTAATAAAATTTATACTTGCCGTAGGTCTTCTGTAATCGTCCTGGTAAAGGTCGGAGCTACCGGTAAAGCGTTCCGCAAATTCAGCCAGCATGCTATTTTCGCCTCGCCAGTAGTCGCGCATACAGTCCCGGTATTTACCATTCCATTCCGTCCAGCCAGGCGGAAAGTTACCAACCTGGTAGCCGCCTTCGCCAATATCCCAGGGTTCGGCAATTAACTTAACCTGTGATATAACCGGGTCCTGGTGAATAATGTCGAAGAAGGAACCCAGCCTGTCAACCTCGTGCAGTTCACGGGCCAATGTTGAAGCCAGATCAAAACGGAAGCCGTCAACGTGCATTTCCAGTATCCAGTAGCGCAGGCTGTCCATTATCAGGCGAAGCACACTAGGCAGGCTTGAGTTTAGTGTATTACCGGTCCCGGTATAGTCCATGTAATACCGTGAGTCCTCGGCCAAACGGTAATAAGAGGCATTATCTATACCTTTAAAAGACAAGGTAGGCCCCATATGATTCCCTTCAGCCGTATGGTTATATACTACATCCAGAATCACTTCTATACCTGCTTTGTGGAACTCTTTTACCATGTTCTTGAATTCCACTACCTGCTCACCCAAAGTGCCACTACTAGTGTAGCGTACATCTGGGGCAAAGAAACCTATAGAATTATAACCCCAGTAATTTGTTAATCCTTTTTCAGCCAGGTGACGGTCTTTTATAAAATGATGTACCGGCATCAGCTCAATGGCAGTTACACCTAAATTCTTAAGGTAATCTATAGTTACCGGGTGTGCTAGACCTGCATAGGTGCCACGTATGTTTTCCGGTATCTCAGGGTGCAGATAAGTAAAGCCTTTTACATGTGTTTCGTAAATAATCGATTTATGATAAGGAGTTTTAGGAGGTTTGTCTCCCTGCCAGTCAAAATTCGGATCTATTACAACAGCTTTAGGTATATAAGGAGCGCTGTCGGTTTCGCTGAAACTTAGATCTTCGGCAGGATCTCCAACCTTATAACCAAATAAAGAGTCGTGCCACTCTACAGCACCTGAAATAGCTTTTGCATAAGGGTCTAGCAGTAATTTATTTTCATTAAAGCGATGCCCTTGTGTTGGCTCATATGGTCCTTGTACTCTGTATCCATAGAGCTGCCCTGGCCCTACATCTGGCAGGTAGGTATGCCAGATCTGGTGCGTGCGCTCTACCATTTTTATCTTTACCGATTCCTGCTCGCTGGTCACGTCATCAAACAGGCACAATTCCACGCCAGTGGCGTTATCGGCATAAAGTGCAAAATTTACTCCTTCACCATCCCAGGTAGCACCAAGCGGATATGGGTTTCCCGGATATATCTGTATACTCATACAAGTTTGTTTATAGTAGGTAATAGTGCTGTAGCAGTTTCTTTAGAACCTGAGTTATATGTTCAGGTGCACCTATTATACTTCATTACAACTAAATAGTTAAGCCAGGAATTAACTGATAAGGCAGGTATACTTTTATAGTTCTTTATTTCAGGAAATAGGACTTTGTAACTATGGGCTGATCATGATTACAATCAGCTTGTTGATTCATTTTTGATTTTTATTCCCATATACATTTAATATACCACTCATTTATTGCATTTATCATCAAAAATAAGGCGCTTATAACTAACTATCAGTTAGTTATATCTAGCAAAGCAAAAATTACGAAAATTATATTTTTTTCATAAAACATAACGCAACCCATAATTTTTTTACTTTTTTCAACTAGACTCGTATATAGGTTAAAATATTCAGATTAACTTATTAACAGAAGGGGGAAGTATGGGAACCGTTCGATGCATTCTACAAAAAAAACATGGCGATGTCATTTCTGTAAGTCCTGAAACCACCGTTTACAGCGCACTGGAGTTGATGGAAGAAAATCATATAGGATCGCTGGTAGTGTTAGATAATGGTCGTTTTGTAGGCATCCTGACCGAACGTGACTATGCCCGGAAAGTGATCCTGAAAGGCAGGGCCTCTAAAGAAACGCTTGTAAAGGAGATTATGAGCGAACACCCTGTAACTGTTACCCCAGATACGACCATGGAGCAATGCATGGCCCTCATGACTAGCAAGTATATCCGGCACCTGCCGGTTTTTGATAATAACAACCTGGTTGGTATCGTCTCTATCGGTGATATTGTAAGATACATGATAGAAGAACAGAAATTCATTATTGAAGAGCTTGAACACTACATTACCGGCCACCAGGAGTAATAAGCGCTTAAAAGCAAGCGTGTAGTATTAAAAAGGAAACGCTATGGACGCTTCAGGAGAAAATATTGTGCCTATGTGGCCCCTGCTGGTATATGGTGCTATTGTGCTGAGCCTGGTAGGAGTTATACTTGGCTTGTCGTATGTGCTGGGCCAGCATGGCAAGGGCCGCGCCATGACAGAGCCTTACGAAGGCGGTATAGTCAGCGAAGGCTCAGCGCGTATCCGTTTCTCCTCTCAGTTTTATATGGTAGCCATGCTCTTCGTGATATTTGATGTGGAGACGGTATTTATACTTTCCTGGGCCATCGCTTTCCGGGAACTGGGCTGGTATGGCTATGCCGGTGTGGCTGTGTTTATGGTGATGCTGGTGGTGGTGCTGGTTTACGAGTGGCGCATGGGCGCACTGGATTTCGGACCGGATGGCAAAAAGATACTGGCAGCCTATAAGCGCATGCAAAAACCGGCTGTATAGTTTGATATAAGATATTAGACAACAGACATAAGACTTCTTTAAGTCAATTAACGAGCAACGACTAACTACCAACGACACTCTCACCCTGATGCACTGACGAAACGATAAACACCAAACCTCTACGCCTATGAAATGGTGGCTTAGTAAACCAGATGAACCTGCCAACGCGGTGAAGGGCACCAGCTCTTACGAAGAAACCGTGCAGCAAAGTATCATGCTCACCACCTTGCAGGACCTGATAGCCTGGGGACGCAAAAACTCCATGTGGCCTTTCCATTTTGGTTTAAGTTGTTGTTTTGTAGAGATGGCTACTTCCATGACTCCCAAGTATGACGTAGCGCGTTTTGGTGCAGAAGTTATCCGTGGTACTCCCCGCGAAGCCGATGTGATGATCATTGCCGGAACTGTTTTCATTAAAATGGCCCCGATCATCAAGCGCCTGCATGAGCAGATGATGGAACCGAAATGGGTGATCTCGATGGGCTCCTGTGCCAACTCCGGCGGCATGTACGACATTTATAGTGTGGTACAGGGCGTAGATAAATTCCTGCCAGTAGATGTGTATGTACCCGGCTGCCCTCCCCGCCCCGATGCGTTTATGGAAGGCCTGATGTTGCTTGCAGAAAGTGTTGGCAAAGAGCGAAGACCTCTTAGCTGGACCATTGGCGAACAAGGCGTAATCAAACCTGACAAGATAGAAGTGAAGGCACGCAAGCGTGAGCGCTGGGACCAGATGACAGAGTTTAAATCTCCGGATGAACTATAAAAGTTAAAGAGTTTAGGAGTTTGAGAGTTACAGATTTCTAACCTCAGAACGTCCGCCAAACAATGTCTTGCTTAACCATAAAAAGTATAAAGCTATGCCTAAGTATGTAATCGAGCGCTCAATTCTGGGAGCAGGTAAGTTATCCGCCGAAGAATTAAAAGTTATTTCTCAAACTTCCTGTGGGGTGCTAAGCAATATGGGACCACAGATACAATGGGTACACAGCTATGTAACAGGCGATAAGATCTATTGTATTTACAATGCCCCTAACGAGGAAATGGTGCGCGAACATGCCAGAAAAGGCGGTTTCCCGGCAGATTCAGTAAGTGAAGTAAAAGCAATTATTGATCCGGTAACAGCTGAATAGTCATACTAACTATAAATTATACTTACCATAATAAAGCAACTATAGCATAGCATGAAATAACATTTTTTTGGTCCCCTCAATTAAAGAACCTGGCCATGGAAAACAACAGCAGCACATTACTACAGCTACAGGCACGCTTTGGCGAAGATACCTTTACGCAGCAGGCTACCAAAGACGAAATGCTCACGCTTTGGACGCCGATGGATAAAATTGTGGATGTGCTGACCTTCCTGAAAAAAGAAGTGGCCGAGCCTTTTAAGCTACTATTTGACCTGACAGGCATTGATGAACGGACCAAAAACCGTGGTGCCAACCATGTTCCAAAATCCAGTTTTACGCTGGTTTATCACCTGTTCTCCTTCCCCCGCAACGAGTTTATCCGCTTAAAAGTAGCCTTGGTTGGCGACTTCCCGACGGCGCCAAGTATAAGCAGCCTGTGGGCCAATGCTAACTGGTACGAGCGTGAAGTATACGACATGTTTGGCATCCGTTTCTCGGGCCATCCGCACCTTTCGCGAATACTTATGCCCCGCACTTGGGTTGGGCACCCGCTCCGCAAAGAGCACCCGGCCCGCGCCACCGAAATGGGACCTTTCCAGTTGTATGACGATAAAGTAGACCTGGAGCAGGCAGCGCTAAAATTTAACCCTGAAGAATGGGGACTGCAACGCCAAAGCGACGACAGCGATTTTATGTTTTTGAATATTGGTCCGCAGCACCCCGGCACGCACGGTGTTCTAAGAATTATACTTCAATTGGATGGTGAAGACATCGTAGATGCCATTCCTGATATCGGTTTTCACCACCGTGGGGCTGAGAAAATGGGCGAGCGCCAGTCGTGGCATACATACATTCCTTATACCGATAGAGTGGATTACTTGGGCGGTGTGATGAACAACCTGGCTTACCTGCAGGGTGTAGAAAAACTGGCAGGCATTGAAGTGCCGGAACGGGTAAAGTATATCCGCGTGATGCTCTGCGAACTCTTCCGGATAGCCAGCCACCTGGTTTGGTACGGCACATTTGCCCAGGACGTAGGTCAGCTCTCCCCTGTTTTCTACATGTTCTCCGATCGCGAAAAGATATTCGATATTATAGAAGGCATCTGTGGCGGACGAATGCACCCGAACTGGTTCAGGATTGGTGGCGTAGCACAGGACCTGCCAAAAGGCTGGGAAGCATTGGTGCAAAGCTTTATAGACTATTTCCCGAAACGGCTGAAAGAGTACGATGCGATGGTAATGAAGAACAGCATCTTCAAAGCCCGCACGGTTGGCATTGGCATTTTTACAGCCGAAGAAGCCATAGAATGGGGCGTTACCGGACCAAACCTGCGCGCCTGCGGCATGGATTGGGATTTCCGTAAAAAACGCCCATACTCCGGCTACGAGATGTTTGATTTTGAAATACCAACTGCCAGCAACGGCGACTGCTACGACAGAGCTATAGTTCGCGTAGCTGAGATGCGTCAGAGTTTGCGCATTGTAGAGCAATGCTTGAAAAACATGCCAGCCGGTCCGTTCAAATCAGATCATCCGCTTACTACGCCCCCTGTCAAGAAAAACACCATGCATGATATTGAAACGCTGATCACGCACTTTTTAGGCGTAACGTGGGGACCGGTTATACCTGCCGGCGAAGCAATGAGCTGCATAGAAGCTACCAAAGGAGCCAACGGCTACTACCTGACCAGCGATGGAAACACATCGCCGTACCGGGTACGCATTCGCACTCCATCGTTCCCGCACATGCAAATGCTCCCTTACATCAGCAAAGGCTATACCGTAGCCGACCTGCTGTCTATACTCGGAGCCATGGACTACGTGCTGGCAGACATTGACAGGTAAAAGTTAGAAAGTTAGAAAGTTAGAAAGTTTGGAAGTTAGAAAAGTAAAAGGCTGCAAGTACAAATTGTCCCCTTGAGGGGACTATAGGGGTGTTAAGAACGTCTACAACCCCAGCAACTTTAACTATAAAACAGATTCGCAGGTGTAAACACCCCTGTGGTCCCCTCAAGGGGACAGTTAAAACAACAATTTAACAATCAACAATTCAACAATTAAAACCCATGCTTACCGCTGAAGAGAAACATCAGATAGACCATGAAATAAGCCTGGTGCCGGCACCTAAAAATGCCTGCATCGAAGCGCTGAAGATCGTGCAGCACAGCCATGGCTGGATCTCGGATGAAAGCCTGAAAGATGTGGCTGATTATGTGGGTATGTCGCCGGCGGAGCTCGACAGCGTGGCTACTTTCTATAACCTGATCTTCCGTAGGCCGGTTGGCCGGCATGTGATCCTGCTCTGCGACAGCATCAGCTGTTATGTAATGGGCTATGAAACTATAAAAGAAGCTTTACACGAAAAACTAAACATACAGTATGGCCAGACCACAGCAGATGGCCGCTTTACTTTGCTCCCGAACTGCTGCCTTGGCACCTGCGACTGTGCCCCAGCCCTTATGATTGACAACGACCTGTACCGTAACCTGACGGTGGAACAACTGGATGAGATTCTGAACAAGTATACCTAACCCAAACAAGCGGGCCTATGGAGAAGCCGCTTACCCAACACATTGTACCCGGTCGCGCACCGCTCAGCTTAAAGGAGTATGAGCAGGTGGGCGGATACCAGTCTGTGCGCAAAATCCTGAAGGAAATGACACCCCAGGAAGTACAGGCACTGGTAAAGGAATCAGACCTCAAAGGCCGTGGCGGAGCTGGTTTTAACACCGGCTTAAAGTGGAGCTTTGTGCCCATGGGCCCTGATGCTGCCACACCCAAATACCTGGTTGCTAACGCCGACGAAATGGAACCTGGTACTTTTAAAGACCGCGTGCTGCTGGAAGGAAATCCGCACCAGCTGATTGAAGGAATGATCGTGGCGGCCTATGCCATACAGGCAAGTATAAGCTACGTGTTCCTCCGCTGGGCTTATAAAGTGGCTGCCCGGGAAATAACCAAAGCTATACAGGAAGCCTACGATGCAGGCTATTTGGGCCAAAATATACTTGGCTCCGGCTTTAACCTGGACATGCACCTGCACACCGGGGTTGGTCGCTATATGTGCGGCGAAGAAACTGCTTTATTAAATGCGCTGGAAGGCAAACGGGCCAACCCACGAGCAAAGCCGCCTTTCCCGCAGGTAAGTGGTTTGTTTGGGAAGCCAACTATAGTTAACAACGTCGAGACACTTTGCTGCCTGCCACACATTGTAAACAACGGAGCTGAATGGTTTAAAAAACTGGGCTTAACTGCAGATGCCGGAACTAAGCTTTTTGGAGTAAGCGGCCGCGTGAAAACACCAGGTTGCTGGGAGCTGCCGATGGGCACCACCATACGTGAGATCTTGGAAGACTATGCCGGTGGCATGCAGGATGGTTACCTGTTCCGTGGGCTTTTACCAGGAGGCGCATCTACAGACTTTTTAGTGGAAGAACACCTGGACCTGCCGATGGATTATCCTTCTATTCAGGCTGCTGGTAGTCGTATGGGTACAGGCACCATGATCATTATGGACGACCAGACCTGCCCGGTTGGCTTTACCCTGAATCTGCAGCATTTCTTTGCCCAGGAATCGTGCGGTTTCTGTACGCCTTGCCGCGAAGGGCTTCCTTGGGTAGAGAAAATACTCTTAGCTATAGACAAAGGCGAAGGCAAACCCGAACACCTGCTTACTCTCGATTTTCATACGAAATACCTTGGCCCCGGCAACACGTTTTGTGCGTTGGCACCCGGCGCCATGGAACCCCTGCAGAGCGCTCTGAAATATTTCAGAGAAGATTTTGAACGGCACATTCACGAACACCACTGTCCCTGGAGCAAAGCAAAAGCATGGCAACCATCTATATAGATAACACCCCCTTCGAAGTACCGACCGGAAAGAACCTATTGGAGACTTGCCTGACGCTGGGCCAGGACCTGCCCTACTTCTGCTGGCACCCGGCCATGGGCTCTATCGGGGCCTGTCGCCAGTGTGCGGTAAAGGTGTATAAAGATGAGAACGATACCAAGGGCAAGCTCTTTATGTCGTGTATGGAGCAGGTGCGCGATGGCATGCGGATCTCTATTGCTGACCCCGAAGCCAAAGAGTTCAGGGCACATATTATCGGCTGGCTCATGACCAACCACCCCCACGATTGCGCTGTGTGCGACGAAGGCGGCTCCTGCCATTTACAGGACATGACCGTAATGACCGGCCACAACTATAGAAGCTATAGTTTCCAGAAACGAACCTATAAAAACCAGTATCTGGGCCCGTTCCTGAACCACGAAATGAACCGCTGCATACAGTGCTATCGCTGCGTGCGCTACTATAAAGACTATGCAGGCGGCAAAGACCTGGACGTATTTGCAGCGCATAACAATTTATATTTTGGCCGTGTCGAAGATGGCGTGCTGGAAAGCGAGTTCAGCGGAAACCTGGCAGAAGTTTGCCCAACCGGCGTGTTTACCGACAATACTCTAAAGCAACACTATACCCGCAAATGGGACCTGACGATGGCGCCATCTGTTTGCCACCATTGCAGTCTGGGATGTAACACCACAGCCGGCGAACGTTATGGCACTTTGCGCAATATAACCAACCGCTACAACGGTGAAGTGAACGGCTACTTCCTGTGTGATCGCGGTCGTTTTGGTTATGAGCACGTGAACAGCATAAGTCGCATCCGAAAATCGTTAGTCCGAAGCAATTTGCCTGAAGCTACCGACAAGTATACCGCACTACAGGCAGCAGCACAGGCTATGCGACAAGGCAGGGTAATCGGTATTGGTTCGGCTCGCGCATCACTGGAGTCTAACTATATGCTGAAGACGTTAGTAGGAGAAGATAATTTCCATCATGGGGTATCGGATGCAGAGCATGATCTGACTGAACTTTCGCTGAAGATATTAAAGGAAAGCAGCGCCCGAACCCCAAGTATGCAGGAAGTGGAAAAAGCCGATGCCGTATTTATACTTGGCGAAGATCTGACTAACACTGCTCCGATGCTGGCACTGGCCGTGCGGCAGGCAGTACGACAGGAGCCGATACTGGAACAGGTATCAAAAGCGAACATACCAGTCTGGCAGGATGCAGCCGTGCGAGAGTTGGTGCAACATGATAACGGGCCGCTTTTCATTGCTACGCCTACCACTACCAAGCTCGACGAATTGGCAACCCAAACGTACTTTGCTGACCCAGATTCTATCGCCCGCTTAGGCTTTGCTGTGGCTAATATCATTTATCCTGAATCTCCGGGAGTGCGCGGGTTAAAGAACGACGACATGCACTTGGCGCAGCAGATCGCTGATGCATTGATGAAAGCAAAGAATCCGGTAGTAATTTCCGGCACATCTACAGGCAGCGAAGCTATACTTAAAGCTGCAGCTAACATTACCAATGCACTGGTAGCTAAAGAGAAAACGGCAGGTATAGTTCTAACCTCACCAACCAGCAACAGCATGGGTCTGGCAATGCTCGGCGGCCACAGGTTACAATCTGCTTTTGAAGCCATTGAGAACGGCTATGCAGATACGGCTATCATCCTGGAGAACGATTTGTACCGGCAGGCTGGTGAAGGCGCAGTAACCAACTTCCTGAAGTCGTGCAAAAAAGTGATCGTGCTGGATTACCTGCATAACCAGACTACCGAACATGCAGATGTACTATTAGCTACCGGGGCTTTTTCTGAAGCAGACGGAACACTCATCAACAACGAAGGGCGTGCGCAACGTTTTTACCAGATATACCCCACCACCGAAGACATACAGGAAAGCTGGCGATGGCTGGGCGAACTCGGAACTATAGTTGCCCACGACCAGATCAGCTGGTGGCATGGCTATGACGATATCCTGGGTGCTATAGTTAAAGAATATCCTGAAATGAAGGGAATTGAGATGGTTACCCCGCCATCTGATTTCCGCATAGCCGGACAGAAGATACCACGTGCCCCGCACCGTTTCAGTGGACGTACCGCCATGCGTGCCAACATTAATGTAAGCGAACCCAAACCTGCCGAAGATCCGGACTCACCACTATCCTACACTATGGAAGGCTACTGCGGCCAGCCACCTTCAGCTATGATCCCGTTTTTCTGGGCGCCGGGCTGGAACTCTAACCAGTCGGTAAATAAATACCAGGAAGAAGTAGGCGGACACCTGAAAGGCGGAGACCCTGGCATCAGATTGATCGAGCCTGACCCGGAACACAAAGTGTCGTTCTCGGTAGCTGTTCCGGAAAAGTTTGAACCGATGGATGGTCACCTGTTTATACTTCCGTTGCACCACATTTTTGGATCTGAAGAATTAAGTAACCAGTCGCCACCAATACAGGAGCGCATACCAGAACCTTACATTGCTATCAATGCCGACGATGCATTGCGCATGAAGCTGGATGAAGGCCAGCTGATGCCATTTGCCATAGACGGACAGCTCTACCAGTTGCCAGTGAAGCTTAGCACAACTATAGCCAGCGGCACCGCCGGCTTACCTGTTGGCTTGCCTGGAGTACCTTTTGCCGAATTACCTGCCTGGGCCATCCTAAACCGAGAACTGCAATGGAAACCGCAGCACCAAACTACTTACTGATCATCGGCGGCGTACTGTTCGTGATGCTGAACGTGGCAGCTGCCCTTATTTGGGTAGAGCGTCGTATGCTGGCCCTATGGCAGGACCGATATGGCCCGAATCGTGCCGGTCCGTTTGGTTTGCTTATAGTTGCTGCCGACTCTATAAAGCTTTTTTTTAAGCAGGACTGGATTCCGCCTTTTTCTGATAAGCCGGTGTTTGTGCTGGCGCCAGCTATAGTTGTAATCAGTGTACTGCTCAGCTTTGTAGTGATACCGTTTGCCCCCGGAATTATAGTTGCCGACCTGAACATTGGCCTGCTGTTTTTCCTGGCAATGTCGTCAATGGGAGCTTATAGTATCATCTTAGGTGGCTGGGCATCTAACAACAAGTATAGTTTGCTGGGTGCCATGCGCGGGGCGGCGCAGATGATTTCCTATGAAGTTTTTATGGGTCTGGCCCTGATGGGCGTGGTACTGATGGCTGGCTCCTTTAACCTGCGTGAGATTGTGGAAGCACAACAGGGTTTATGGTTCTTCATTCCGCAGATACTTGGTTTTATTATCTTCTTTATCGCCGGTATTGCTGAAACGCACCGCCTGCCTTTTGACATTCCGGAAGCAGAAAGTGAGCTGATAGCGGGCTTCCACTCAGAGTACTCGGGTATGAAGTTCGGGATGTTCTTTATAGGCGAATACATGGGTATTACGCTCATTTCCTGCATGCTGGTAACGCTATACTTCGGCGGCTGGCTTGGCCCTGATTTTCTGCCGCCTATCGTGTGGTTCATTATAAAAGTAGTAGCCTTCCTAATGATCTTCATCCTTCTCCGCGCATCCATGCCACGACCAAGATATGACCAACTGATGGAGTATGGCTGGAAGATTTTACTGCCGCTGACTTTGGTGAATCTGATGATTACTGCTGCGGTGGTGCTGTGGCTGGAAGGGTAAGATAATTACGAAATAAGAATGAGTGAATAATCCAGCCACCCCTGCCCCTCCTTATCCAAGGAGGGGAGCTCTGAGTTACTGATTGAAAAGGTGATCAGAATAGTAAATGACTAGAAGTATAAGAAGATAAAGCTTGTGCTAAAGAATAATTCAGAATAAGAAGTAGGTAAAAGCTCCCCTCCCTGGATAAGGAGGGGTTAGGGGTGGTTTGACCACTCCAACCAAGTATAAATCCGCAGGAGTCGACACCCCTGTAGTCTCCTCAAGGGGACAGTTAGATAGAGCACTTAAAAGAAAGGAGCAGCTATGTTTAGTTTGTTGCGCAGTATGTGGCTCACATTTCTGCATGCGTTTCATAAGCGGGACACCATACAGTACCCCGAGCAGAAAGCTATACTTCCTACCCGTTGGCGCGGCCGCATTATACTTTCCCGTGACCCGGACGGTGGAGAGCGTTGTGTTGCCTGTAACCTGTGCGCTGCTGCCTGCCCTGTGGATTGTATTTCACTCCAATCCACCGAGGACGAGCATGGCCGCCGTTACCCGGAATTTTTCCGCATCAACTTTTCGCGCTGCATATTCTGTGGCTACTGCGAAGAAGCTTGCCCTACCTACGCCATCCAGCTTATACCTGATTTTGAGATGGGGGAATACAACCGCCAGAACCTGGTGTATGAGAAAAAAGACCTGCTGATAAACGGCCAGGGCAAGTACCACGGCTACAACTACTACAAAGTAGCAGGCATGGCCATCGGCGGGAAAGACAAAGGCGAAGCAGAAAATGAGCTTCCGCCGGTAGATGTTAAAAGCTTAATCCCCTAAGGCCATGGAACTGACATTTTACATCGCGGCAGCCGTTGCCACACTGGCTACCATCATGACCATAACCCGCTACAACATCATCCATGCACTGCTATACTTAGTGGTGTCTTTCCTGGCGGTGGCAGTGGTGTTCTTTACATTGGGTGCCCCGTTTATGGCTGCGCTGGAAATCATTATTTACGCCGGGGCTATAGTTGTGCTTATCATTTTCGTGATCATGATGCTGAACCTGACGCACGAAGATGTGGATAAAGAAAAAGAATGGCTTACGCCAAAGGTTTGGGTTGGTCCGGCTATACTTTCGGTAGTGCTGCTGGCAGAGCTGGCTTACATCATTTTAGTCCCTAACACTCAACCTACTGAAGCTTTGGTAGCCGTTGATGCCAGATTAGTGGGCATGTCGTTGTACGGGCCTTATATGCTAGGCGTGCAGCTGTGCGGTATACTATTAATGGCCGGTATAGTTGGAGCATACCACCTGGGCCGCCAGAAGAAAAAAGTGGTGCACCGGTTCTTGCAACCAAAAGAAGAAAGGAGCGCCGCCATATGACACCTGCACACATGGAAGCCGCTTTGCTGCTGGCCGGCGTACTTTTTATGCTCGGCCTGATCAGTGTACTCATTCGCCGTAACATCATTTTCATGCTTATTTCTGTGGAGATCATGCTTAACGCTGCCGGGCTGGCTTTTATAGTTGCCGGCACCAAATGGGTGCAGCCCGACGGGCAGGTGATGTTCATATTTATACTTACCATGGCCGCTGCCGAAGTATCGGTGGGGCTTGCGCTTATACTTCAGATCTACCACCAGCTCAAAACCCTGGACAGTGATGCCGCTAATTTAATGAAAGGATAACCAACTATGGAAAATCTACTCTGGCTTATACCTGCGCTGCCGTTTCTGGGAGCACTGTTGCTGATCCTTTTTGGCACACGTTTATCGCGCGCCTTGGTAGCTATACTTGGTGTAGGAAGTGTGGCAGTTTCAGCACTCATTACTATACTGTTAGGAATAGAATTTCTGAGCAACCGGCCGGAGTTTTACCACCAGGAAGTATGGCAGTGGTTTAATGTGGCGGGCTTCTCTCCTTCCATTGCTTTTCACCTGGATGCACTTTCGCTGGTCTTTGTTTTCGTGATCACATTTGTAGGGGCCCTCATTCATTTTTACGCCACCGCCTACATGGCCGACGACCAGGATTACTCCCGCTTCTTTGCCTGCATGAACCTGTTTGTTGGCTCTATGCTGATGCTGGTAATAGCCGATAACCTTCTGCTTCTATACTTAGGCTGGGAAGGTGTGGGCCTGTGCTCATACCTGCTCATCGGGTTCTGGTACAAAGAACCGGAAAACGGGTACGCTGCCCGTAAAGCTTTTATCATTACACGTGTAGGCGATACTGCCATGGCCATTGGTTTGTTCATGCTGTTCCAGGCTTTCGGTACGCTGCACATCCAAACTATACTTACCGAAGCCCCTGAAGCCTGGAGTGTTGGCTCCCAGATTGCCGTTATAGTTGCGTTGCTGCTGCTAGGTGGTGCTGTGGGTAAATCCGGTCAGTTGCCGCTGCAAACCTGGCTACCCGATGCCATGGCTGGTCCTACTCCGGTTTCGGCGCTGATACACGCGGCTACCATGGTAACGGCCGGTGTATACCTGATTGCGCGTATGTACGTGATCTTTGAACTGGCTCCGCTGGCTCAAACCATAGTAGCTATAGTTGGCGCTGTTACCTTGCTATTAGCCGGTTTCTCTGCCCTTACCCAATACGACCTGAAACGGGTGCTCGCCTACTCTACTATCAGTCAGATCGGCTACATGTTCTTAGCCTTAGGCGTAGGAGCCTGGTCGGTGGGTATTTTCCATTTCATGATTCACGGGTTCTTTAAGGCGCTACTCTTCCTGTGTGCCGGGGCTATTATTATGGCGCTGCACCACGAGCAGGACATGCGCAAAATGGGTGGCCTGCGACACAAGATGCCCGTTGTATATTGGACCTTCCTGATAGGAGCTGCATCGCTGGCGGCCCTACCACTTATCACCGCAGGTTTCTATAGTAAAGATCAGATTCTGTGGTATGTACTGGCTGGTGAGAATGGTAACATTTGGTTATACTTAGCCGGACTGACTGGGGCATTCATTACATCTATTTATACTTTCCGGATGGTGTTCATCACCTTCTTCGGCGAGAGTAAAACGCACCTGGAGCACCCGCCTGGTAAGGTCATTACTGTACCACTCATCATCCTGGCTATACTTTCATTGTTTGGTGGTTTTATAGAATTGCCGCACAATTTCGCTCATGTTACCTTCTTCTCTGATCTGATGGCTCCTGTACTTCCGGGTATAAATGCTAACGAAGCTTTGGCAGCAAACGAATGGATGTTCCAGTTGGTGGCGGCTGTAGTTTCCTTGGGTGGGGTGTTTGTGGCTTACCTATTCTACATCAAGAGTCCGCAGCTGTTGGCAAGTATAGAGCGCTCTGCTTTTGCGATGGCGCTGCACCGATTCTGGCACTACGGCTGGGGTTTCGATGCGCTGTATGATGCCCTGATCGTGCGGCCCTACGTGTTCATCTCCCGGCTCAACAAACGCGACTTTATCGACAGCTTCTACACCGGACTCGCCCGCCTGGCCGAAGGCTTCCATGTGATGTTTTCGGAAACACAGAATGGTGTGCTTCGCAACTACGTGGCCGGCATTGTGGTCGGCGCGATCATGATTCTAACTATAAGCCTGTTCCTATGATACTCGTCTGGCTGATTGTGATACTGATGGCTGGCGGACTGCTGGCTTGGCTCTCTAAAAAAGTAAGTCCTGTGTTACCCCGCTGGGTGGCGCTGGCTGCCGTACTGCTTGATCTTATTCTTATAGTTTATCTCTGGATCAGCACGGAAGCAACAGCCGGTTCAGCCTGGTTGATGCGCTACGAAGTGCCGTGGATTCCACAATGGGGTGTGAGTTTTAGCCTGGCGCTGGATGGGTTAAGTTTACTGATGCTGGTACTGACGTTCTTCCTAGGCTTGCTGGCCGTGCTCATCTCCTGGAAAGAGATCAAAAACAAAGTCGGCTTCTTCCACTTTAATTTGCTTTGGGTGCTGGCTGGTATTACCGGCGTGTTCCTGACTATGGACCTGTTCCTTTTCTACTTTTTCTGGGAAGTGATGCTGATACCAATGTACTTCCTGATCGGGGTTTGGGGGCACGAGAACCGCACCTACGCAGCCTATAAATTCTTCCTGTTCACGCAGGCTAGCGGCTTGCTCATGTTGCTGGCTATACTTGGGTTATACTTCATCCACGGCTCCGAAACAGGTAGATACACATTCAATTATTTTGAGTTACTCAACACACCCCTTGCCCCTGCCGCAGCACGCCTGCTGATGTTTGGTTTTCTGGCTGCTTTTCTGGTAAAGTTACCTGTAGTTCCATTCCATTCGTGGTTACCCGATGCGCACTCTCAGGCCCCCACTGCTGGTAGTCTTATACTTGCCGGACTGTTGCTTAAAACAGGAGCTTATGGTTTGCTGCGCTTTGTTATCCCACTCTTCCCGACAGCAACTATAGAGTTTGCGCCGTGGGCGATGCTGCTGGGTGTGATCGGCATCATTTACGGGGCTATAGTTGCCTACTCTCAAACCGACCTGAAACGGTTGGTTGCTTATACTTCGGTGAGTCACATGGGCTTTGTGATACTGGGAGTTTTTGCCTTTAATGAATGGGCTTTGCAGGGTGTGGTAATGCAGATGATCGCGCATGGCCTAAGCACAGGCGCACTGTTTATACTTGCCGGCTTCCTGTACGAGCGTCTGCATACCCGCGACATAACACAGATGGGCGGTTTCTGGGCCAAAGCTCCCAAAATGGGCGTGATAGCCTTAGTGTTTGTAATGGCATCGCTGGGACTTCCGGGGCTAGGCAACTTTATAGCTGAATTCCTGACACTGGTCGGTTCCTGGCAGGCTGATAACTTAATGACCATTTTTGCAACGATAGGCATCGTTATGGCAACGGCTTATTCACTGCGCATTATGCAGAAAGTATTCTACGAACCCGGCCCGCAGCACGAATCATTCAGCGACCTGAACTTCCGTGAAATGCTCATTGCTGTACCGATGGTGCTTGGCTTGCTCTGGCTAGGCCTATATCCGCAACCTATATTGGATACAGCGAAACCATCCATCAACGAACAGCTCCAGGCTTATACTTCACCGGAGCCAACTATAGCGGAGCCAAAAACCGCGCTTCACCAGCAACCTGAAGCAACTGTAAACCCAGCTCAAGTGACTATACATCAGCGATCATTTACCAATCTCCAAATCTTCCAATCTCCAAATTAAAAGATATGAGCCAGACTGATTTCATATACCTGATGCCGCTGCTGATACTCACATTTGCGGTGCTTGTTTCGATGCTGGTGATTGCCGCGTGGCGCAACCATAAAATCATTTATGTGATTACGGCGCTGTCGTGTATTGCAGCTTTTGGTTCGCTGTTCGAGTTGCGTACAACCACTGCTTATGTCATAGAGCCAATGTTTGTAATTGATGGCTTTGGCGTGTTTTATATTGGGATGATTTTACTGACTTCCCTGCTCGTAAGTATGTTGTCGTATGCCTATTTTGAGCAGCGCGAAGAGCGGAAAGAAGAATATTATTTGCTGCTGGTTCTTGCTACTTTGGGTGCCTGCGTGCTGGTTATCAGTACACATTTTGCATCGCTGTTCCTGGGCCTGGAGATTCTCAGTATCTCGCTATACGCACTCATCCCCTACCTGCGCACCCGTCCCCGCTCCGACGAAGCCGGTATCAAATACCTGATTCTGGCTGCTTTCTCATCTGCTTTTATGCTGTTCGGAATGGCGCTGGTATACTTTAGTACGGGTACAATGGTGTTTTCCGGATTAGCCGCAAGTATAGCCGGTATGCAGGAGTTACCGCTGTTGTTGCTCACAGGCATCGGCATGATGCTGATTGGGGTTGGTTTTAAGCTGGGTATCGTGCCCTTCCATATGTGGACACCGGATGTATATGAAGGTGCGCCTGCCCCGGTTACAGCCTTTATAGCTACTGTTTCAAAGGGTGGTGTGCTGGGTTTATTAATTCGTTTCTTTATGGAAGTGGATGGATTCCGGTACCCGGTGCTGGTTACGATCTTAACTATAGTTGTCATTGCATCCATGTTCGCTGGCAACCTGCTGGCCCTAATGCAGAAGAACGTAAAACGCATCCTGGCTTATTCTTCCATCTCGCACCTAGGGTATATTTTAGTAGCTTTTATGGCCGGTAACCAGATGGGCGTAGAAGCTGTGACTTTTTACTTAGTTGCTTACTTTATTACCAGCGTTGGTGCCTTTGGTGTAGTAGCGATGCTTTCGGATAAGAACAGTGATGCGGAGCTGCTGGAAGATTACAAAGGCCTGCTCTGGCGCCGCCCCTGGACGGCTGCCGTTTTCTCTGCTATGTTGCTTTCACTCGCTGGAATTCCACTCACAGCTGGCTTTGTTGGTAAATTCTACATTATCGCGGCGGGTGTAAACGACCAACTTTGGCTGCTGGTGGTGATGCTGGTGCTCAACAGTGTTATCGGTTTGTACTACTACATCAAGATCATTGCGGTCATGTTCCAGCAACCGGAAATCGAGCGTGAACAAGCAATCCGCCTACGCCCATCTATTTATGTAGCCAGTGCTGGCACATTGGCTGTGTTGGCATTGCTGCTGGTTTATGTGGGCGTTTATCCAACGGGGTTGGTGCAGCTTATTCAGAATGTGTTGGTGAGTGTGCCGGAGATTGTAGCTAAGTAGGATTTTATAGTTGACGAGATCCAACCACCCTTAACCCCTCCTTGTCTAAGGTGGGGAATTTTCTGCTACTGCTATAGTTGTGGCTACTATTGTTCTATAGTTACTGCCTTAACACCCCTATAGTCCCCTCGAGGGGACACTCTCTGCTTATGCTCCTCCAGCAACCAGAGTTCTATAGTTTCAGATTGTGAGTAGGATAGGTTTACCTGTCCCTTTGGAACAACAACCACGGGAAAAGCTATGCATCTATAACATCTCTTCCAACTATAGCAGCTATTATCGAAAGATCACAGTCTTTGGGTTGAGCGCCTTGTGAATATCTGGTGCCGCAGGCATTGCAACCGCAGGAGCAAAAGAGATTCGCGCAGCGCGATGCCCAAAGACGGGGCCGCTCGGCCCGAGAGAGCCAAGGTAACTATAAAAAGATATGTGAGTAGAGCTCCCAGGAATGGAAGTGGCTATGAAACAACAGGCTTGGCTCCAGTTGCAGAAGGCTTCAACTATAGGATATATAAGACCCCTCGGCTGACGCTCGGGGTGACAAAGAACAACAACAAAAAAGCTCTTGAAACAAGAGCCTTTTTATCTATTCACCTATACTAAACTTCTAAACTTTTTCTTTCTCTAAACTAAACAAAGCGGCTAAACCTTCTACCAACGCCTCCGACTCACCACGCATACAAGCAGCTTTTAACTCCAGGGCAGGTAGCTTTACGATCTTGTTCAGGATATTTTTGGTAAGTGTTTCCACTACTTCTCTTTCCGCTTCGCCCAGGTTTTTCAGGTACCGGTTTAGTTCCTGCTGACGGATCTCTTCCAGCTTGCTTTTGAACTGCTGCAGGGCCGGCGACATGGCCATTTCGCGGGTCCAGGTACTGAACTCTGTCATAGCTTCTGCAATGATCTGCTGCACCTGCGGGATGGCCGCCATGCGCATTTCGAGGGCTTCAGAAGCACGATTCTTGATCGTATCTACATTATATACTTCCACACCAGTCAGCTCTTCTAAAGCGCTGTCGATGCTGCGTGGCATGGATAGGTCCAGGAAGAATTTTGGAGCGTTTACACCTTGTTTCTCTATTACTTCTTTACTGATAAAAAAGCAGTCGCCTGGAACAGACGAGATAACCACATCAGCTTTGGCAATCTCTTCCCACACGTTCTCCCAGTACACAGCAGTAGCATTGGTCTTCTCAGCCAAAGCCTGTGCTTTATGATGGGTGCGGTTAACGATAACCACGTTGTTTATACTTGATTTCTGGAAGTTGTCGCACACATTCGCACCGATCTCACCTACCCCAATCATCAGCACGCGCGGGTTAACCAAATCAGCTATCAGCTCTTCTACCAGTTCCACTGTAGCATAGGATACCGACGCAGCGCCATCGAAAAAGGCTGTTTCGTTAAATACCTGTTTATTGGTAGCGAAGATAGTGTGCAGCAAACGGTGCAGGAACGGGCCAGCCATGTTTGCATCTGCAGACCACTGGTAGGCTTTCTTCACTTGGTTCAGTATCTGCATGTCACCCACCACCTGCGACTCCAGACCAAGGCCAACATAGAACAAATGCTGCACAGCCAGTGCAGGCTCGGTAATGTGCTTAAAGTATGGCGTGATATTTTTAGTAGCTACAAAGCCGCGTTCCATCGCAATCAGTTTAATGATCGCCTGGTCCAGTTCTTTCTCTGCGCTATAGTATATTTCGGTACGGTTGCAGGTCGAAAGCACCAGCACATCCTGGGCATCAGTAAATTCCTTTATCTTATCCAGCAGGTTACGACAGCCGATCTCATTCAGCGCAACTGCTTCGCGCACGTTAATCGGCGCATGTTTGTAGGATAATGTGAGGGCTTTAAAGTTGTTTTGCATCTTCTTCTGTCAGATTACATTGCAAAGTTGCAAAATGCTACTCTACAGAAACATGACTATAGTCACTTATCGAAAAGATTGATGTCAACTTTATAAAAAACTATAGCCCGGACTCCATTTCTGAAGTTCGGGCTATAGTCTAGAGGTGAGTTATAGTTTCTCCTAATTCCGCATTTTGGCTAGTTTCTCGGAGTTAAGTATAAAGATGCGGCTGCCCTGGCTGTCAATCAGTTTCTCGTCTTTAAAGTCGGCTAAGGTACGGATGACAGTTTCTTTGGAAGCGCCAACTATACTTGCCAAGTCTTCGCGGGTTATACTTATCTGGGTCTTGTTTCCGGCCTGTTGCTGATACTGTTTTTCTACCAAAAGCAGGGCTTCGGCTACGCGTTTGCGCACCGAGTTGTAAGCCAGTTTCAGCAGGCGTTCCTCACGATCAGCCAGGTTATCGGATAGAATTTTGATGAACTTGTTGGCGATGTCGCGGTTATGGTTCAGCAGCGAGAAAAAGTCTTCCTTCGGAATGATATATACTTCAGAATCTTCCAGCGCCACAGCTGACTCACGATATGGAGTTTCTTCCAGCAGGTCCAGGTAACCTATAAAATCACCGTCTTTGTAGAGGTTGGTGATGTACTCTCTGCCTTCTTCGTTTGCCTTAAAAGTTTTGATCTTGCCTTTGTTCAGGAAGTATAAAGCTGTCGGGCGGTAACCTTCCATGAACAGTTGCTGCTTCTTTTTGAACACTGTAACTTTCCGGTTATCAGAGAGCAGTTTGTTCAGGTCCTCAAAGCCGCGCGCCTCCTGTATAAAGTTATCTATACCTTCCACACTCTTCGTAAATTCTGCCTTCAGGATCTCGTTCTTTTTCAGGCGCATTTCCACGGCATCCAGCAGTTCCAGGTCGTCGAAAGGTTTAGTCAGGTAATCATCTGCACCCAGATTCATGCCTTTTCTAAAGTCTTCTTTCTCTGATTTAGCTGTCAGGAAAATAAAAGGAATGCTAGATGTTACCGGGTTTTTGCTGAGCATGTGCAGCACGCCATAGCCATCCAGTTGGGGCATCATTATGTCGCAGATGATGAGGTCGGGGTGCTCGTTTTTGGCAAGCTCCACACCTACTTTTCCGTTCTCGGCTTCAAGTACCTCATAGTTTGCCAGCGAGAGAATTTCGGCGGTGTTTTCCCTGATCTCCTGGTTGTCTTCTATCAGCAATATCTTTTTCATGCGTCGGCTGTTGTGTTCGGAAATATTATCCTGAAAGTGGTTCCTTCGTTCAGTTCGCTTTCGTAAGTTAAGGTGCCGCCCATAATATCTACGTAGCGGTTCACGATGTTAAGGCCCAAACCGGTACCCTGTATGTTGGTTACGTTCTGCGCCCTGAAAAATGGGGTGAATAAATGGGCTTTATCGGCCTCGGGTATACCAATGCCGGCATCTTTTACAGTTAAGTTTATACTTGGGTCTACTTTCGTATCAATGTAAATCGGCTTCCCTTCGCCGGAATATTTACTGGCGTTGGAGAGCAGGTTGATCATGATATTTTTGAGTAACTGCTTATCCAGCGTAACTATAGTTTCAGCGCCGTGATGCGTGTAGTGTATCTTCTGCCCAATCTTCACCAGTCCCTGCATTTCATCCACAATATCAGCAGTAAACTCCTTCAGGTCAAAGGTAGTAGGTACGTTGTAAATCTTACCTTCTTCAATCCTGCTTATCGACAGGAAATCGTTGAGAATATTGGTGAGGTTGCTGACTGCCGATTTTATGCGCTCTACGTGTTTCTGGCGTTTCTCGTCGTCTTCAGTTGTTTTATACTTGCTGATGAGCGAGGCAGACGAAAGCACAGTACTTAGCGGTGTCCGGAACTCGTGAGAGGCGATGGTTACAAACCTGGATTTAAGCTCGTGCAGTTCTTTTTCTTTTTGCAGTGCTTTTCTGATCTCTACCTGCGCCTCGTACAAACTGCGGTTAGAGGCTTCCAGTTTCCGGACCGCTTCGCCCAGTTCGCGGGTACGCTCCTCCACCCGGTGCTCAAGCTCTGTGTTCAGTTTTTGTATCTCGGCCAGACTTTTGGCGTGCTCTACACTATACCTGATAGAACGCTCCAGGGTATACGGGTCGAAAGTACCTTTAACCAGGTAATCGGCGGCCCCTACACGCATGGCTTTTTCGTCGGTTTCGCGGTCGCTTTGGCCAGTTAAAAGTATAAACGGAGCCATACTTCCGGTTTCTACTGCCTGCGAGATCAACTCCAGCCCGTCGTGCGCTCCCAGGCGGTAATCTACCAGGTACACGTCGTGCTTTTCCTGCTTTATCAACTCCGCCGCTTCACTGAAAGAGGCAGTCCAGTCGAGCAGGTAGTTGCTCCCCGGAATATCTTCTATCGTATCCCGGGTAATGATGAAATCATCCTCATCATCATCGATCAGCAGTACACGTGTCTTGTTGTCAGGCATATTTTATAGTTTGGAGTTTTGGAGTTAGAGAGTTTAGGAGCAGATGATTTTGAGGGTTTTTCTATTGAAAGATAATCCAAACCCAACTATACTTTTCAACTCCATCATTAACACTTCTTTAACTCACAAACTCATTAACTCTTTAACTTTTTGGCAGTTCTACGATCTCGAACCAGTATTTGCTCAGGGTTTTCATTACATCTACCAGCGAGCTGAAGGTTACCGGTTTGGTTATAAAAGAGCTCACGCCCAGGTCGTAGGTGCGCAAAATGTCTTCTTCGGCTTTGGAAGTGGTAAGCACCACCACCGGAATCATGCGCAGGTGCTCATCGTTCTTTATTTCCTTCAGGGCTTCGCGTCCATCTTTTTTGGGCATGTTCAGGTCCAGCAGTATAAGGCCCGGTGTAGGGTACTGGTCCTTGTCTGTAAACTTGCCGCGGTTGTGCAGGTAGTCCAGCAACTCTTCGCCATTCTCCACAAACTGTATGTTGTTATTCAAACGGCTTTCTTCCAGCGCTTCCTTTACAAGCATCCGGTCTTCGGCATCATCATCGGCTATAAGTATAATGATCGATCTTCTGTTTGGATTCATGGGAGTATGGTTTATTCCTGAAGGTGTTTTTTTGCTAAGGTAATAATAAATCGGGTGCCTTCGCCGGGTTTGCTTCTAGCGGTAATATCGCCGCCGTGGCGCACGGCAATTTTGCGGCAAACGGCCAGGCCTATGCCCGAGCCTTCGTACTTCTGCCCTTCCAGGCGCTGGAAGATATTAAAGATGCGGTCCAGGTACTTCTCATCGAAACCAATACCGTTATCTTCTATACTTATCTCTACCAGTTCGTCGCCGGGCGTGGCGGTAAGGTGGGCGTGGCGCTGCACCATTTGTGCCGAGATACGAACCACCGGTGTAACCCCCTCTTTCCTGAACTTAATGGCATTGCTGATCAGGTTCTGGAAAAGCTGGCGCATCTGGGTGGGTTCGGCTTCAATAGTTGGCAGTGGTGTTCGCTCAATTACGGCTCCGGTCTGTTCTATAGTTACCTCAAGGTCCGAGAGCACCTCGGTCAGTATCTTGTCCAGTTTTACTTTTACAAACGCTTTGGATTTGCTGGTAACCCTCGAGAAATCGAGCAGGTCGTTTATCAGGTTCTGCATACGCGCAGCGGCGTTCAACATTCTGTCGATATAATCCTTGCCCTGATCGCTCAGCTTATCATATTCCTTAGTTTTAAGGCGGTCGCCGAAGGCCTGTATCTTACGCAAAGGTTCCTGCAAATCATGCGAAGATACATAAGCAAAGTCCTGTAGTTCGCGGTTGCTGCGCTCCAGCTCAGCGGCATAGCGGCGCAGGCGTTCTTCGCTTACTTTCTGCTGGGTAATATCGTGTACAAAACCGGTGTATACTTTACGGTCGGCCAGCTGCACTTCGCTTATACTTAAAAAGAACGGGAAGATACTTCCATCCTTCCGTAAACCCGAAACTTCACGTCCGATACCGATTATATGGGCTTCCCCAGTATGATGGTAGCGTTCCATATAGGCATCGTGATGGCTGCTGTCTGGTTCCGGCATCAACATACTGATGTTGTGCCCTATCAGTTCATGCTCCTCGTAGCCAAAAAGCTTTTCAGCCGATGGGTTCACCATTTCAATCAGCCCGCGGGTATTGATGGTGATGATGCCATCCACAGCCGTTTTAATAATAGAATTGAATTTATTCTCGCTTTCGCGCAGGGCGGCTTCCGTTTTTTTCTGCTCGGTTATGTCATGTATGATTCCGGTAAATATCTGCTTGTCGTGCAACCTTACCTCGCTTATACTTAGCAGAAACGGGAAAATAGTACCGTCTTTTTTCTTACCCAGCACTTCGCGGCCAATACCAATTATTTGCCCTATACCTGTCTGGTGATAATTCTCGATATACACATCATGCAGGCTCCTGTCCGGCTCAGGCATCAGTATCTTAATGTTATTCCCGATCACCTCTTCCGGCTGGTAACCGAAAATGCGTGCTGCTGCCGGGTTCATGGTTTCTACCACTCCCCTGTTATCGATGGTAATAATGCCATCAATGGCCGTATCGATAATGGCCTTCAGCCGTGCCTGACTGTCGATGTTGTTGCTACTGTTTTGCTGCTCTTCCAATACAAACGGATTTTACTAAATATAAGCTTTCTGCTTTAAACGGCAAAGTATAGCCGCCCGGGCAAAGATACGTTTCGTCTGCCAAAGCGGGTTACCTCATCAAAAGTATAAACCAAACCTCAGAGATACGCAAGCTATACTTTATATGCAATGATTCTTGTCATTTTTGAGGTTGATGCTGCTCATTTACCAGCCTTCACGGGCTGCCTACCTTGCGGTATGCTTAACGTGTGCCTGCACCAACTATATAGTTATACCTGCGGCACCCGGCGGCTTATACCTAACCTTATACCCATGCAACTTACTACACCGCACACTTTTCATTTACCTGTAATGGGCCTTGCCTTTTCTATTGATTCGCCGGTTAAAGTCGCGCGTTTCGGTATTTCATCGGTAGTATCGCTCAGCGATGATGCCTTGCTGGAACACACCCGCTCGCATTACAGCCAGGTGTATAACCGCCCTTACGAGCCCATTACCGATAAAGAAGAAGACTACAGGGCTAAACGTACCACCGCTTTCCTGAACCTGTTAAATGAGATTGTGAAAGAGCAACTTCTGGAGATGCGCACCCAGGATTTTACCCCGGAAACTGACCTAACCAAATATTTTACGTTGTTGCCCGATGCCTCGCCGCTAAGTATAAAGTATAAGCAAATGCTGCAGGTTAAAGATGAGGCACAGAAAAAGCTGTTACAGGATGAACTGCGCAACGCACTGGTAGCTGGTAAAATTGATGTGAACATCATGACCAAGCTGGACAAAACCAACTATAGCAAAACCGGCGAACCCCTGTCGCAGGAATATTCGGATGCGCTGGCTGCCTTACGTGGTTTCGCTAACAGTACGGTTAATTCGTCAGTGGTTTTCTCGGCGGGTATGAACATGCGCCTGTTCGCTTACCTGGAGCAGTTTCCGTGTTTTCTGCCGGATGCCAAAGGTCATTTTGAGAAGACGGTGATCATTAAAGTGAGCGATTACCGGTCAGCGTTGGTACAGGGCAAAATTCTGGCTAAAAAAGGAATTTGGGTATCGGAGTTTAGAATAGAATCAGGTTTGAACTGTGGCGGCCACGCGTTTGCTACCGATGGCTACCTGATAGGCCCAATACTGGAAGAATTTAAGCAAAACCGCCAGACGCTGCAGGCAGAACTTTATAGTTTGTTCAGCTCGGCACTGGCCAGCAAAGGTTTACATGTACCGGTTGAGATTCCGGCGCAGCGTATAACTATGCAGGGCGGCATTGGTACGGCAGCCGAGCACGATTTTCTGCAGGACTATTATGGCATAGATGCCACCGGCTGGGGAACACCATTTTTACTGGTGCCCGAGGCCACTACCGTAGACGAACCAACCTTGCAGCAACTATCCGCTGCCAAAGCAGAAGATCTATACTTAAGCTCGATATCGCCTTTGGGTGTACCATTTAATGCTTTGCGCGGCACATCCAGTGAAGAACTGAAGCAGATGCGCATTGACAAAGGTAAACCCGGCAGCCCTTGTGTTAAAAAGCACCTGGTTTCCAGCACAGAATTTACCGAAGAACCTATCTGCACTGCATCACGCAAATACCAGCGCCGCAAGCTGGAACAACTACAGGAGCAGGTTCAGACACAAACTATAACCCAGGAAGTATATTTATCGGAAGAAGCTAAAGTACTGGCCAAAGAGTGCCTGTGCGAAGGGCTGGCGAACTCTGCGTTGCAACTGTTCAATATCGGCAAAAAAGCTGCTACAAAAGCTGTTACAATTTGTCCGGGTCCCAACCTGGCTTACTTCTCAGGGGTGTTTAAACTACAGCAAATGGTAGATCATATCTATGGTCGCTTTAATGCCCTCAATCAAACCTATCGTCCGCATATGTTCATCAACGAGCTGAAAATGTATGTAGAATACTGGAAAAACAAGAAAGCGGAGCAACTAGAAAATCTGACCGACAAGCAGGAAAAATACCTCAGTAGCTTTTGGCAGAACATGCAGGATGGCATTGCCTATTACAAACAGCTGTTGCCGGAGCTTTTCAGGAACCAGCTCGAGCGACAGGTACTTATGCTGGATGAACTATTGGATGCAGAAGATGTATTGCTGCAAGCCAGACTCAGCAAAGCCGAAGCTATAGTTTAACAACAATGGATTACATCAGACTTACCCGCCAGTTCTCTTTTGAGACGGCACATGCTTTATTAAACTATAATGGCCCGTGTAAAAATATACACGGGCATTCTTACAAACTGCAGGTAACTATACTGGGCAAACCTATTACCGATACTACAGACCCCAAATATGGCATGGTGATGGACTTCGGTGACCTGAAAAAAATGGTGAATGAAACTATAGTTGCGCCACTCGACCACGCCCTGATACTTCGTGAAGATACCGACCCTGAACTGGTTGCTATGTTGCAGCAGCTTAACCATAAACTGGTGCTCACTTCCTATCAGCCTACCTGCGAAAACATGCTCATCGAGTTTAGAAAAAAGCTGCAAATCAGCCTCCCAAAAAGCGTACAATTACACAGCCTGCGGCTCTGGGAAACAGAAAACTCTTTTGCAGAATGGTTTGCTTCCGATAATGTATAACTTAACTACAACCGTATGTTTTACCTGCTAAGTATAGTTGCCATTTATTTTGCTGCAACCGCCACTCACCGGCTATGCCATGGCTCCCACTCCAGCTAGCACCACGCTGCCTGCTTGTGTTCTACTTTTTGCATTATATTCAGCCACAGTGTACACCAAACTTTGTTAAAAGCATTCTTTAAAACGATTTAAGGCACCTCCCGAAACTAATAAGTTGCATTATCGTTGCAAATACAATATAGGTATTCAAAGATTTAAACATCTGACAAGAAAGCCTTTAGACTAAAACGCAATGCAATGAAAAAAATATCAATAACAGGTTTAATAGCCAGTGTGCTGCTGCTCTTTAACTCCTGCTCCACTAACCCGGTAACAGGTAAAAAAGACGTTATCCTGATGTCGGAAGGCCAGGAACTGGCTATGGGGCAGCAGGCAGACCCGCAGATCGTTGCCCAATTCGGGATGTATGATAACCCGGCCATGCAGCGGTTTATAAGCGATAAAGGCCAGAAAATGGCCGCCATCTCACACCGCAGCAACATCAAATATGAGTTTAAGGTGCTGGACTCACCTGTACTAAACGCCTTTGCCGTACCAGGTGGCTATGTATACTTCACACGCGGTATTATGGCACACTTTAATAACGAAGCTCAGTTTGCCGGTGTACTTGGCCACGAGATTGGGCATATTGCCGCCCGCCACTCAGCACAACAGCAAAGCAAATCTATACTTGCACAGGTAGGTCTTATTGCTGGTATGGTCATCGCACCTGAGCTGGCACAATTTGGTGATATAGCTTCGCAGGGATTAGGTTTATTGTTCCTTAAATTCGGGCGTGATGCTGAACGTGAATCTGACCAGCTGGGTGTGGAATACTCTACCAAAATCGGGTATGATGCAAACGAGATGGCAGACTTCTTTTTAACACTCCAGCGCAAGCAGGAAGAAAGTGGCCAGTCTATACCTGAGTTCCTGAGCACGCACCCTGACCCAGGTAACCGCTATAATACCGTGCACGAACTTGCCGACCAGTGGCAGAAAAAAACCAATGCAACAAACCTTGCCGTCGGACGTGATTCTTACCTGCGCATGATAGATGGTATTGTGTATGGCGAAGACCCGAAACAGGGATTTGTAGAGAATCAGATCTTCTATCATCCGGAGCTTAAATTCCAGTTCCCGATCCCGCAAGGCTGGAAATATCTTAACTCACCACAGGCATTCCAGATGGCTGAGCCTAATGGGAAAGCTATTATGAATCTGACCCTGGCACCGGGTACCTCGCTGGAAGATGCGGCCCGCAAAACACTGGAAGGCTATAAGCTAACGGCAGTAGAATCGAAAAATGTAACTGTAAATGGTAATAATGCCCTGGCTATGGTAGCCGACCAGCAGCAGGAACAAGGTACTATCCGCACGCTTACTTACTTTATACAGTATGGCAGCAATATTTATAGTGTAATGGGTATTACCACTGCCAACGATTTTAACAACTACTTTAACACCTTCTCCGGCACCATGACCAACTTTAAGCAACTTACAGATCAATCCAAGATCAACAAGAAGCCGGAGCGTGTTCGTATAAAAACTATAGGTCAGAGCACTACCTTAGCACAAGCGCTTCAAACATTAAATATGCCTAGCAAACGAATGGAAGAACTGGCTGTGCTGAATGGTATGCAATTAAACGACCGTGTTGAAAAAGGAACTTTGATTAAAGTGATTTCGCAGTAAAAGAGCATAACAAGTATAAAAGCAGCGGCCAAACTATAGATTTATAGTTTGGCCGCTGCTTTCATACTTGTATTTATACTTAACTCAGCTTTCCTTCCAGTTCTTCCACTTCCATCATCTGTTCTTCCCACTGGTTGTTTGCCTGTGCCAGTTCTCTCTGCACAGTTTCAAATTTCTGAGAGGTTTCCTGTAACAGGCTTACATTGCCATATACTTTCGGGTCGGCCAGCTCAACTTCATACTTTGCCAGTTCCTCTTCCAGTTGCTGTACTTTCTTTTCCAGCTCGGTCAGCTTTTTGTTTGCCTGCTTCAGTTGGTTATTTAACTGGTTGTACTCGTTGTTGCTGCGTTGTGGCTTTGGTTCTTCTTTTTTTGGTGCCGGAGAAGTGGCAGCCTGTGCCTTGGCTTCTTTCTCGCGCTTCTCCTGGAAGGCCTCGAACTCGTGGTAAGTACCTGGGTATTCTTTCAATTGATAGTCTTCGATATACCAGATCTTGGTGGCCACATTTTCTACAAAGTAGCGGTCGTGCGAGATCACTACAAACGTTCCTTCGTATTGCTCCAGTGCCTGAATCAGGATGTTTACCGACTGCATATCCAGGTGGTTGGTAGGTTCATCGAGCATCAGGAAATTGGCCTCCGAGATCAGTGTTTTAGCTAAGGCTACACGACTCTTCTCCCCTCCCGATAATACCTTTATCTTCTTGAACACGTCATCGCTGGTAAACAGGAAAGAACCTAACAGCGTACGCAGTTCCACTTCTGTTTTTTTTGAGCCGGCTTGCTGTAGCTCCTGCAGTATCTCGTTGTCCACGTTCAGCGATTCGAGCTGGTGCTGTGCGTAAAAAGACATGATCACGTTGTGGCCCAGCTCACGTTTTCCCTGTATCGGCTCGGTGCCTGCTATAATGCGCAGCAACGTAGATTTACCTTTACCATTCGCACCAATTAAGGCAATTTTATCGCCACGTTCGATGTGCACGTTGGTATCCCGGAAGATGACTTTATCGCCATAGGCTTTGCTCATGTGCTCCAGGCGCAGAATGTGGCGGCCAGGCTGTGTGCTGAACTTAAAGCTGAAGTTTACCTTGGCTGCATCCGGCGCTACCTCCTCTATGCGTTCCATGCGCTCCAACTGCTTCATACGGCTTTGTGCCTGCTTTGCCTTGGTAGCTTTGGCTTTAAAACGTTCAATAAAACGCTCTGTCTGTCGTATCTGGGCCTGCTGGTTTTCGTAAGCTCCTTTCTGTATCTCGTTGCGCAGCGCCTTCTCCTCCAGGTAAAAACTATAGTTGCCCGGGTAGTAGTTCAGCTTGGCTCCCGATACCTCCACGGTAATATTGGTCGTGCGGTCCAGGAATTCGCGGTCGTGCGAAACAATGATAACAGCTCCTTCAAACCGCTCCAGGTATGTTTCCAGCCATTTAATAGATGGTAAGTCGAGGTGGTTGGTAGGCTCATCGAGCAACAACAGCGATGGTTTCTGTAACAGGATCTTGGCCAGCATTACACGCATGCGCCACCCACCTGAAAACGATGCCAACGGTTGCTGTAACTCTTCGGTGCTAAAACCCAGACCCTCCAGTATTGCTTCTGCTTCGGCCTGCATGGTATAGCCGCCCAGTGCTTCAAAACGTTCCTGCAGATCGGCCAGTTTCCCTACCAGGTCGTCATGGAAATTATTTTCGAACTCCACCAGCACCTTGTCAATTTCGGCCTGCAAACCAATAGCTTCTTCAAAAGCCTGCATCGCCACCGAAAGTATACTTTCGTGTGTCTGGTAGCTGAGCAGGTCCTGATTCAGGAAACCGATGGTTGTTTCCTTACTCATTTGTATGCTGCCGCTATCCGGTTTATACTCGCCTACAATAATGCGAAGCAAGGTAGATTTACCGGTACCATTAAGCCCGATAAGACCTATTTTATCTTTCGGACGGATGTGCAGGCTGGCATCCTCGTACATCGGGCGGCTGCCAAAATGAAAGCTAAGGTTATTAATGGAGATCATGTAATCAAATCAAACTATAAAGTACAAAGGTACTTAAATAAACGTATACCGCGCAGCATGTGTGTTTCAGGTATACCAGAAGTGTACTTACTGCGTTTTAACCGTTTGGCTAAACAAATCCCTGCACCAGCCGTTTCATACAGAAATGCATGATATAAATGCATACATTTGCCGTTTGGCAAACCCAATATTTAGCAGGTAACTATGATTGCGATAACTTCGCTGTTAGATAAAACCCATTCTGCTCGTGTTTCTGAACTGACAGAACATTTAGAAACAAAATTTGGGCTTAATGGGGTTAAAATAACTCCCTATCCCCACCTGACTTTGCTTACAGCGGAAGTCCCGGACATGGAAGAACTGAAGCAATACTTGGAGCTTACCTGTTTTGAGATGCCTGATTTTACGATACGTACTACTGGCTTAGGCATATTTCCTGGTCCATCTCCGGTGGTATACATACCAGTACTGCGCACGCCGCCTCTTAACCAGCTACACTCTAAACTGCACCGCAATATATCTGAGATGAGCAGCGAAATGGGTGTTTATTATAACCCTAACATGTGGCTCCCTCATATTACGCTGGCTTTAGGCGACACCACTCCTGCCATGCTTGGTCCAGTGCTCTCGTTTTTGTGCCAGTATAACTTTAACTGGGAGATAACCCTGGATAATATTACCATCCTGCAGCAATGCGGTGATTATTACCTCAAAGAAGAAGAATTCAGGTTTGGCCGGCGCGAGCTGATCAGCTAAACTATAAGCTATAAAACAAGAGCGGCTGCAAGTATAAACCTGCAGCCGCTTCTGTTTTATAGTATAAGCCTCTCGGCCAGAATTACATATCCAGCACGATCGCAAATACCAGTGGCGCAACTATAGTTGCATCCGATTCGATCATGAATTTAGGGGTATCTTTACCTAGTTTACCCCAAGTAATTTTCTCGTTTGGTACAGCCCCAGAGTAAGAACCATAGCTGGTAGTAGAGTCAGATATCTGTGCAAAGTAGCCCCAAAGCGGAACACCTGTGCGTTGAAGATCCTGGTGCAGCATTGGCACTACGCAAATCGGGAAGTCGCCGGCAATACCACCACCAATCTGGAAGAAACCTACAGTAGACTCTTCTTTGGCATTCTGAGTATACCAGTCAGCCAGGTACATCATATACTGGATACCAGTTCTCATGGTATGCACATTCTTGATGTCGCCTGCAATTACGTGGCCTGCATAAATGTTACCTAGTGTAGAGTCTTCCCAGCCCGGGCAAATAATTGGCAGGTTCTTTTTAGCAGCTTCCAGCATCCAGCTGTTCTTCGGGTCTATCTGGTAGTACTGCTCCAGCTCACCTGATAACAGGATCTGGTAGAAGAACTCGTGCGGGAAGTATGATTTGCCTTCCTGGTCTGCTTTCTCCCAGAACTTAAGTACCGTGTGCTCAATGCGGCGCATCGCTTCTTCTTCCGGAATACAGGTATCGGTTACACGGTTCATGTGGCGCTCCAGCAAGGCCTCTTCGTCGGCAGCTGAAAGTTCGCGGTAATGCGGCACGCGCTCGTAAAAATCGTGGGCTACCAAGTTAAAGATATCTTCTTCGAGGTTGGCACCGGTACACGAAATAGCATGTACTTTGTCCTGACGGATCATTTCGGCAAGTATAATGCCCATCTCAGCTGTAGACATGGCTCCAGCCAGCGTGATCATCATTTTACCACCGTTGTTCAGGTGTGTTTTATAGCCTTCGGCAGCGTCTATCACAGAGGCTGCGTTAAAATGTTTGTAGTGTTTCTTTAAGAAATTTGTTACTTCCATGTTCATTAGCTTAAAGCACCCTTTTGCTCAGGGATACTTGAGTCTGCAAGTTATAAATTAATAATGATTTATACTTTACGGTTTATAATCTGCAGCTGTTCGAACACCTGAACGGAGCAGGTGGAATAGGTAGCCTTGATTAGGTCTGCCGATTTCAGAAACGAAACATATTACAGCGCAAAAGATTCCATTTTAAGAACCCGGAATTTTAACTTTTGCACAGTAATACAAGCCGACTATTTAGCAGGTTTTTCTATGATCAGGTTATGGTTGGTATAGATGCAGATATCAGCAGCAATATTGAGGGCTTCGCGCACCATTTCTTCTGCTGATAAATGCGGGGCATGTTTTTGCAAAGCCAGCGCTGCAGCGTGTGCATACATACTTCCCGAGCCTATAGCTGCGATCTGGTTATCAGGCTCCAGCACATCGCCTGTACCTGATATAATCAGTAATTCGTCTTTGTTGGCTACCACCATCATGGCTTCGAGTTTGCGCAGGTACTGGTCTTTACGCCAGTCTTTGGCCAGCTCTATGGCAGCGCGTTTCATGTTGTGCTGGTAGGCGTTTAGTTTCTCCTCGAAGCGTTCCAGTAAGGTAAAGGCATCGGCGGTGGAGCCGGCAAAACCGGTTACTACTTTACCATCCAGCAGCTTTCGTATTTTCTTAACGTTGCTTTTGGCGATATGCTTGTCCATGGTGGCCTGGCCGTCGGCACCCAGTGCTACCTCGCCGTTATGGTAAATACCTAAAACAGTGGTCGATCTTATCTTGGTCATGAGTTGCTTGTGTTTGTTAGCTGGGTATACGCAACTATAGTTTATACTTTGCTGCGGTACGCCTGTAAAACTACGGCATCCTCAAACAAAAAGCCAATTGTAGGGTTTACGCCAAATTGTCGGTAAAAATTTTAAAGTGCGTGCAACCAATTCGCCTGGTTAAGCATCTATTGAGGTATATATAGCATAGCTACAATACAGCAACCTGACTTCTTCAGGAAGTAAAGAAATATTACCCGCTCCAAATAGTATAGATTAGTTTGTATAAGAAAAGCCGCTCTCCTGGAGCGGCTTTCTCTTTTATGGCCAATTTTATACTTGCAGGCAAGTATAGCTTTTCCTATATTTAACATAAAGTTTATTTCGTTTAGCCGCCGTATTTGGGTGTATAAACGTAATAAACTCCGTTTATACAGTAGTTGGGCAACAAATCAAAACAAGATAAATGAAACAAACATTACTGCTCTTTTTCCTTCCATTACTGTTTTGCTTTCATATCGCAGCCCAAGCTAAGAAACCAGAGGACTTCGGCTTCAGGCACCTGCAAACTCTTTACAAGCAGGATACGGTGGATATTCTGTTACTGTCGAAAAGAGGTGAAGAAGAGATGGAGAAGCCGCTGTTCCTCTTCATCCAAGGGTCGCTCCCAAAGCCGCTCATCAAGCTTCAGGAGAATGGAAAGCCATACATGGTGTTCCCTTTTGAACCGGGAATTCTATTGAATGATTATCACCTTGCCATCATCAGTAAACCGTACGTGCCGCTTATCCGTGAGGCGAGCGAGTTGCGGAGGGATATGGCTTACGTGGACCCTGAAATCAACAGCTTCCCTGAGAAATACATCAAGCGGGATAACCTGTACTACTATGCCAACAGAAATAAGCAAGCTATAAAATTCCTGAAGAAGCAAAACTGGATAAGCGATAAAGAAGTAGTTGTTGCTGGTCACTCAGAGGGCGCTGCCGTGGCAGCTAAGCTAGCGGAGCTGTCAAAGGACGTAACGCGCCTCATTTTTGCAAGCACCAACCCTTTCGGGAGAATGATTACCATCATCTCGCAGATGAGGCAACAAGACGACTCATTGGGAACGGCAACAGAGAAGCAGTTTAAGTTGTGGCAAGAGCTGATCAACGACACAGAGAATAATCAGGTTCAGGGAGAGACTACATTCAAATCCATTTACAGCTTCTCCAAGCCACCTATAAATTCATTGCGCAAGCTGAAGATTCCTGTGCTGGTAGCTTATGGCACTGAAGACATCGCTGCGCCTTTTTTCGATTACATGCACCTAGAGGCCATTCGTAATAAAAAGAAGAACTTCACTTTCTTGCCCTATGTAGGCAGGGAGCATAACTTCTTCGGCTTGGACGAGAGTGGAAAGGTGAACTATGACGACTTCGGGTGGGATAGCGTGGCACAGGACTGGAAGGAGTGGCTTAAAAAGAAATAATCCATTGCCCAACAAGGTGCAGCCTTAACCCTTGCTACGCTACGGGCTTCGGCTGCACGAACACGTTAGACTTAATTACAACTATAAAAAAGCTTATGAAAACACTTTATACCTTGTTTACGTCAATGTGCCTCTTGTTAGCAGTACAGGCGAACGGTCAGACCTATCATGAACAGCATGCAGAATGCTCCGTGGCTTTCAAAAACAAAGAAAGTCTAACCCCAGGATTAGTGGCAGACTTCAACGAATGTATGGTGGGAGCAGACGCTCCTAATTTCATTGTAACTACCTTGGATGGGGCAGAAATTGAACTGGCTAAGCTAAAGGGGAAAGTGGTAGTGCTTAATTTCTGGTCAACTACGTGCAAGCCTTGCATAGAGGAAATGCCTGCCTTAAATGAGTTGGTACGCTTCTACAAGGACGCAAACGTAATATTCCTTTCATTAGCACCTGAAAATGCAGAAACCCTTGAAAAATTCTTTGTTAGATTTCCATTTGACTACACTCCAGCAGCCGACGCGGAGAAAGTAAAATCAGAAATTTTCAAACTCCAAACTATTGTACCTTACTCTGTAATCATTGACAAGGAAGGTAAGATTAAGAAAATGTGGTTTGGTTCGTTTCCCGGACGGGAGCATATATTTAGCCTTTATACCCCTCTTATTGACGAGTGCTTGGCAAAAAGATAGAACTACTTAGTCTAACAAGACCTATAAGGTAGCTACACCATCTTATAGCAAAGCCGTTACTTGCAATAAATAATTATGAATCCAGATATAGATTGGGTAAAAGAATTGATTAAGGTTTGTGAAAGTAGTACACTTAATAAGACCTTAAGCTGGTTGGGGCAAGTATATAAGACTGATGTTGACTACAAAAAGGTCCCAATTTATTTCCTCAAGCCAAACAACACACGGATTGATAGAATAATTGTTAATGGAGAAAATGGCAAAATTAGATAGTATTGGAATAGAAGGGAACACGTTCTCACTCTCATTCGATTTTCTTCGCGGACTAACTGAAGACTATAAAAGAACTTTTAACACTTATGACCCAATTTTGGATGAGCAGTACATGTTCTATCCAGCTAAAATTGAGTTTCCTTTTGTTGCAATTGACAGCTGGATTCCAGAAGAAGAACAAAAAAAGGATTTAGAAAATATAAGATTCAAAAATGTCAGCTTTTATTTTGGAAAGAATAAAGTCCCATACCATTATAGAGACGGGTGGATTTTAGAAAATCGGCAAATAAAATAAAATAAAATTAAAGCAAGTAACCACAGCTATACGGCAGCTACGCCACCCCAAAGCCCAGTCGTTGGCAGCAAGTATAGCAAACCAAAAGAATAAAAACTTACTCGGAATTCTCATAAAACTAAATTGGATGAACAAAATGACGCTGGTAGACGCTAATCAAGCTACAAAAGGCTCTGTAGAAGATTTACAGCACCTAAAAAATGCCCAACAGGATATGCGGGAGGCCTACCTGAATGGTTACCCTGGTGTGGTAGTATCCGGTATGGTTTGGCTTATTTCAGCATTTGTAGCCATGTATGTGTCGCCAGACAAAGCAGTTTGGTCCTTACTTGTTGGAGGCATTTTTATACATCCTGTAAGCATGCTGCTCAATAAAGTTTTGGGAGCTGCTGGTGCACACGCGCGTAGTAATCCCTTGGGCAAGCTTGCCATGGAGGGAACTGTATTTATGATCATGTGCCTACCGCTGGCATATGGGCTGTCTTTTCAAAAAGTAGAATGGTTTTTCCAAGGCATGCTCCTCATCATCGGGGGCAGGTATTTGCATTTTGTAACGCTCTACGGTTCCAGGCTTTACTGGGCATTAGGCATCGGATTGGGTGCAGCAGCCTACCTGTTGTTTAACATGCATGCACCTTCCCATGCTACACTTTTAGTGGGTGCAGCTATGGAAATCTTGTTCGGTCTTGTCATGCTCGTAGCGATTAGCAGAAGAAGATCGCCATTATAAAGGTAATTGGGCTGCAAGGCAACAGCCACCAACAAAATGCATTGTATAGGTTACGCCCACACTATACACTGGTGCGTTATTCCTAAAAAGATAACAATCACCTACACATGAAAATTAGCAGAGAAGAGGTTTTAAGTATAGAAGCCAAACTTATTGAGGCAATAAAATCAAGTGACATTAAGTTTTTGGATAGTATTCTATATGATGATCTGCTATTTATAGCACCCAACGGACAGGTGATTACGAAACAAATGGACCTGGATTCTCACCGGGCAGGTGAAATGTTGGTGGAACAACTCTTGCCAACTATTGAAGAAGTGAAAATTGTTGATGATACCGCCATTGTTATAGTTGTTTATGATACAAAGGGAACAATGCTGGGCAACCCCATTGAGGGGCAGTTTCGCTATCTCAGGATCTGGAAACAGTTTAGTGACGGGTTAAAAGTAATCGGAGGTAGTTGCTTTAAGTTAACATAACGCAGGTTTTCATAAATCTTATTAACCCCTTACCTACAACTCTATGTTAGAAATAAGGCCCATTTGCGAGAACTGCGGCAAAGACTTACCACCCGACAGCACAGAAGCTATGATCTGCACGTTTGAGTGTACGTTCTGCGCTGATTGCGTAAATAATGTACTGCATAACGTTTGCCCTAATTGTGGTGGCGGCCTCGAAAAGCGTCCGGTCCGTCCAGGAGTATTGCTAAAGAAGTACCCTGCTGAAACCGAGAAGTTGCTTAAAACTGTAAACCTTAAAAGTTTCGCTGTTTTACGTGATAAAAACAAACACATTGAACCCTCTGACAGGTAGCATTACTTTCTAAAACTAAGATTACAGAACCTAAACTATGGAAATTGAAAACCTTAAATACCCGGTGGGCCGTTTTCAGAAGCCCGAGCAGATCTCAGGTGAAATGCTTGCCGGTTTTATTGCTGTAATTTCTGATTTTCCGGGTAAACTGCACAAGGAAGTACAGCACCTGAATGAGCAGCAACTGGATACCCCCTACCGCCCCGAAGGCTGGACTGTACGGCAAGTTGTAAACCATTGCGCCGATAGCCACATGAATGCCTTGATCAGGCATAAACTGGCTCTGACCGAAGATAATCCAACTATAAAACCTTACCACGAAGACCTTTGGGCAGAACTTCCGGACACTAAAACAATGCCCATAGAACCGGCACTCCATATACTGGATGGTTTACATGCACGCTGGATTGCACTCCTAAAGGGGCTGTCGGAAACAGATTTAAACCGCACTTTTACACACCCTGAACACAACAAGGCCTTTACCCTGGATGAAAGTATAGGCTTATATGCCTGGCACTGCGACCATCACCTGGCACACATCACATCGCTGAAAGAAAGAAAAGGCTGGACCTGATACTACTTAACTGTATAACTTTTGATGCACCAGATGAATATACAGAAACCTACCACATTTGAAGCTTATAGTGCTAACTTCCCGGAAGACATCAGCAAACGCCTGACGCAGTTAAGGGAAACTATAAAAGCTGCTGTGCCTGAGGCAGAAGAGATATTCAGCTACGGCATCCCCGGGTTTAAAGCCAACGGGAAAAAAGTTTGGTTTGCTGGTTATAAGCAGCACATCGGATTATACCCTATGTACGGCATGGAGGCACTGGAAGCAGAAATAGCTCCCTATAGAGGGAAGCGCACAAAAGATACGCTTCATTTCCCTCACAATAAGCCATTGCCATTAGACCTAATTGCTAAAATTGTAACGTATAAACTAACAAAACTATAACAGGATATTGGCTGTAATTTAAAGTATAAAACGTGTGTTCTGGTACGTACGGTAAACTTTTGAAACAATTGGCTCGCTTTATGCTTACTACCTGTAAGCATAAATAAAACTATAAAATGAAAAGGCTTATTCTGTTATTTTTTGGTTTGGTATTGTCGTGGAGTGGCTTTGCGCAGAAGTATAATACGCTGGCTTATGAGCCCGGCAAAAAATTAACCTGGCAGGATTTTAAGGGAAGACCTAAACCAACCGACATACATAAAGGCGCTGAGATTACGGTAAGTATATTTTTAAATGTAAGAGAAACCAGTTTCTGGTCGGGCAGAGTAACTTACGATGCGTATGCTGTTGCCTTTAAAGATGAATCGTGGGTAAGGCCTGCCTACAGAGATGATTACTCTCTTAAACACGAGCAGTTGCACTTCGATATTGCTCACCTGTATGCCGAGACCCTGGAGATTAAATTAAACAGCCTCGACAGCAAAACCTCGAAAGACCAGGCCGAAGTAGAAAAGATCCTGAAAAACCACCTGGCTGAGATGCGTACATTCCAGGACCGTTACGACCGCGAAACCCATGGCGGTAACAACTATGCCAAGCAAAAGAAATGGGCCAATAAGATTGAGAAAGCCATTCGCATTCTTCACGCACCGGCTTAAGCAATACATCACTTATACTTCAAACTAAAAAGCAGCCTTTCTGGTAACGGAAAGGCTGCTTTATTTTTACATGATGCTCAATTACAGCATTGCTAAAATATAATACATTTTATATTTTTATTGTATGTGCTTCAGCTCCAAACTGTAGCAGCAATCTCTTACTTGAACCTAACCTTTATTTATGAGAAACTATTATAAACTATTTATTGCAGCCCTGCTATTAATGGGTGGTTACAGCTTTACAACCGACTACTTTAGTGATGAGAAAAAGCAACATCTGGAGGAAGATATAGCTGCCTACGAAAAACTTGTTGCTTCCCCTACTGAGGCAGTTGCCCTGCTTGATTCTGTTTACACAGAGAGAACGATCAAAATTATGGGTGCACCCATCAAAACCTACGAAACAACCTACTTCTTTGAAGCTAATGGTCAGAAATATACAGGCCTTTATAACCCAACAGAACCGCCTACCATACCTGTTATACCTATACAGTACCTGGCCGAGGACCCAAGTATAAATTCTGCTGATGCGAAAAAGCAACTGGCTTCACTCCATGAAGAAAGCACATCAAATCTCTCGTTATACCTCGGTTTGGGGTTGTTCCTATTCGGCGGAATATCAGCCTACTCAAATATTAGTGCTATCCGAAAAAGACGAAGAGATAAAGAGATGGCACTACAACAAGAGCTTGAAGAATTTAACAGAAGCAGAGGGGTTGTACAGTAAGGTCTTCTGCAGTTTGGCAGCCTCACAAGTATAATTTTTACCTGTAAAACAAAAAAGCCTCTCCGTTTACGGAGAGGCTTTTTTATACTTTATACTTTACTGCAGTTATACCAGTATTCTTACCGGGTTCTCCAGCAGGTTCTTAAACGTTTGCAGGAAGGCTGAACCTACGGCTCCATCCACAACGCGGTGGTCACAAGACAACGTAACTTTCATAACATTACCGATCTGGATGTTACCGTTACGCACTACAGGCGTCTGCTTGATTCCACCAACTGCCATGATGCAGGCATCCGGCGGGTTGATGATAGCTGTAAATTCTTCGATGCCAAACATGCCCAGGTTAGAGATGGTAAACGTGTTACCTTCCCAGTCTGATGGCTGTAATTTTTTGCTCTTTGCTCTGCCACCCAGGTCTTTAACCTCAGCAGCTATAGTTGACAGCGACTTATAGTCGGCGTTGCGCACAACCGGTACCAACAGGCCTTCTTCTACTGCTACAGCTACACCAATATTAATGTGCTTGTTATAACGGATCTTATCGCCTAACCACGACGAGTTAACTGCAGGGTGCTGACGTAATGCCGCAGCTGCCGCTTTAATTACTAAGTCGTTAAACGATACTTTAACCGGAGATACTTCATTTATACTTGCACGCGCTTCAATTGCCTTGTCCATGTCAATTTCCATGGTCAGGTAGAAGTGTGGAGCAGTAAACTTGCTTTCGGCCAGACGGCGTGCAATTACCTTACGCATCTGCGATACGGCAACTTCTTCGTAAGCCTCGCCTGGCGCACCAGGTATAGCTGCAGGAGCAGCCTGTGGAGCAGCAACCTGAGGAGCAGCCGCCGGTTGAGGCGCAACAGCACCTGGTGTAAAGCTTTCGATATCGCGAAGTACGATACGGCCACCTTCGCCGGTTCCTTTAACCTGCGTCAGGTTTATGCCTTTCTCTTTAGCCAGTTTCTTAGCCAGTGGAGATGCTTTGATACGACCGTTTGTTTCGGCTGGAGCACTTGTAACAGCTGCACCTGTAGCAGGGACCTTGGTTTCCTCTACCTTACCAGACGTTACAGCACCAGTACTTGCCGCAATAGCTGCATCAGTCTGCGCATTTTCCTGGCGCTCCTGTGTATCAGCAGTACCCTTGTTATCAGATGCACCACCCTCTAACAAAGCTTTATAGTCAGCACCTTCTTCACCTATGATCGCAATAACTGCATCTACAGCTACTGAATCGCCGGCATTAACGCCAGTGTATAGTAGAGTACCATCTTCGTAAGATTCAAGCTCCATGGTAGCCTTATCGGTTTCCACTTCTGCCAGAATATCACCTGATTTTACTTTATCGCCAACTTTTTTCAGCCAGCTAACCAACACGCCTTCTGTCATGGTATCGCTCATCTTCGGCATTCTGATAACAGATGCTTTAATGTTGCTGGTATCAACAGCTGTTTTAGCGGCAGGAGCTTCTGCTTTGGCAGGGGCAGGTTTTACTTCTTCTTTTTTCTCTTCAGTTTTAGGAGCTTCGGCTGGCTTAGCACTTCCGCCTGCCTCGTTCAGCAATGCAGAAATATCTTCGCCTTCTTTACCAATAATAGCTATAACAGCATCAATAGGTACAGCTTCGCCTTTTTTAGGGCCAATGTAAAGCAGTGTGCCATCGTTATACGACTCCAGTTCCATGGTAGCCTTGTCGGTTTCCACTTCTGCCAGCACGTCGCCGGAACTCACCTTATCCCCTACATTTACTAGCCAAGATGCAATAACCCCTTCGGTCATTGTGTCACTCATCTTTGGCATTCTTATCACTTCAGCCATATATCTCGTATTGTTTTATCGCCCGGTCAGGGCTCCTTATAATCCGCCCAAAATTAGATTTAAAAATATTTTATTCAAACTATACTACCTAATTTGTTCGTGAGGATTATGTGCAGCCAGGTCAGGTAATTTTGTAACATGCAAATGTTGCAGATCGCAATACCGTTTTACCGTGAACATATTACCGGTATAATCGAGCTGGTACAGGCACAGGTTCTGGTGTTCGAACTGGTCCATACAACGAAGGGGGTAGTGCAGCAACTGGCATAACAAAATACGCATGGCGCGCCCGTGCATACAGATAAGTATAGTTTCTTCTTCAGGCCGGCTAAGTATAGTTTCGATCACAGTTACCTGTCGGGCCGCTACCAGTTCAGGGCTCTCGCCACCTTCTATACAAACACCTGTTTCGCCATTGCACCAGGTTTGCAGCAGGTTGTGGTAGTAGGCATCTTCTTCGGGTGTAATGCGGGTACCTTCGCGGGTTCCCCAGTTTATCTCGTTCAACCCGGCGTGGGTTTCGTGGGGTAAGCCAAGTTCTAAAAAGCCCTGGACCGATTGTATGCTACGCTGTAATGTGGAAGTATAAACCTTATCAAAAGGAATGTGTTTATAGTGATCGAAGAACAGGTTTGCCTGCCTGCGGCCTTCATCGTTCAGATGTGCATCTACTCCACTGCCCTGCACTATGCCCTGCACGTTGTAATCGGTTTGCCCGTGGCGGATAAGGTATACTTTCTTAATACTCAAAATTCTTCTACTTTTGCTTTTTAGGACCTTGTAAAACGCGAAAATAGCCATCGCAGCCCATGGATAAAAATATAAATACGTTAGAGCGCGTAAAGGAGTGGAATAAAAATACCATGGTAGAGCACCTGGGCATTGAAGTAACCGAAGTTGGCGAAGGCTATTTAGCTGGCAAAATGCCAGTCGATTTCCGTACGCACCAGCCCATGGGCCTGCTGCATGGCGGTGCATCGGTGGTGCTGGCCGAAACACTGGCAAGTATAGGCGCTGCCCTGCAGGTTGATTTATCTAAGAAAGCTTGCGTGGGTTTGGAGATCAATGCAAACCATATACGGGGCGTGAAAGAAGGCTGGGTGTTTGGCAAGGCAACCGTTTTGCACAATGGCCGCAGCACGCAGGTATGGGAAACTAAAATTACAAACGAAGCCGGCGACCTGGTGTGCATCAGCCGTATGACAGTAGCCGTTATTGACAGAAAGTAAGTTTGTTTTAATAATCTTATAATTTATCCGGTTATCTGCTTTAGTTTTTACTGATGATTGATAACTGTTAACTGATAACTGAATTAATGGGTGCAGATACCCCTATTTATACTTTAGAGAACATATTTTATGCAGCCATCGCACAGCAAAAGGCGGTGGCTGTATGGCGCTTACCGCTTGAGCAGCAGGTGCAGCTCTGTGTATCGTTACAGCAGAACTACATTAACGGTCAGCCCAATCTGGAAAACAGTTCTCCCGGTTTCCTTTTCAGTCCGTTTATACCTGGCGAAGAGCAGCCTACTGTTTTTATAAAGGCAGATTTAACTTATACTTCTGAAACCGGCCGATTGCAGTATTCTCGTGATGTTGACAGATCTCAGCAACAGGAATTTTCAGATGTTTTAGCTATATCTCAAAATTATAATTGGCACCTGAACGAGGTACAGCAACACGCTGAACAGACTGAATCAGGTTTTAAATACGCTGTAACAGAAGCAGTGCGAAGTATAAACAAGGGTGCAATGGAGAAAGTGGTGTTATCGCGTACCGCTTCCCGCAAACTGCCTGCCAGTTTTGATTTAGTTACAGCATTTAATGCCATGCTGGATGCCTATCCAAAAGCTTTTGTATCATTGGTTTCGGTTCCCGGAGTAGGTACCTGGCTGGGTGCTTCGCCGGAGATATTGGTAAGTATAGATCAGCAGCAGATCTTCAGAACAGTAGCTTTAGCCGGAACACAACCTGCTATAGATGGAGAATCAGTTGGCAATGCCATCTGGCGGCAAAAAGAGATTGAAGAGCAGGGCATGGTGGAACGTTATATTCTGAGCTGTTTTAAAAGACTGCGCCTGCGCGAGTACTCCGAAGTTGGCCCCCGTACTATAGTTGCCGGTAACCTGATGCACCTGCGTACTGATTTCAGCGTGGACATGAAAGAAGTGGATTTCCCGACATTAGGTACGGATATGCTGCAACTACTCCACCCTACGTCAGCGGTCTGTGGTTTGCCAAAAGAGCCCGCACTTAATTTTATACTTGCTCACGAAGGTTATAACAGAAGTTATTACAGTGGCTACCTTGGTCCGGTAAATAGCTCTGCCGGCACCCATCTATACGTAAACCTGCGCTGCATGCAGTTGTTAAAAGACCAGGTCATTCTTTACGCCGGCGCCGGTATTACAGCCGAATCAGATGCCGAAAAAGAATGGCAGGAGACCCAGCACAAAATGCAGACGATGGGTAAAATCCTTTCGGATTTTAATTAATTTGAAGATGCTGAGATTTGAAAGTTTGAAGATGAACCTATAGTTGCAAATTTCCAATAATTTCAAATTTCTATCTTTATCAAAACTATTAGTCCGTAGAGCTGAAGAAATAAATTTTCACATCTTCAAATCTCCAAATTTTCAAATCCACAAAATGATACTACAGCCAGTTGTTAATATAGCCGAGATTTGTGCCCGCAAGGGAGTGGAAAATGTAGTGTTATCGCCGGGGTCTCGCTGTGCCCCGCTTACCATTGCGTTTGCCCGCCACCCGAAGCTGAAAGTAAAAACAGTGAGTGATGAGCGCGCCGCTGCTTTTATAGCCCTGGGCATGGCTTTAACAACTGGAAAACCAACTGTACTGATTTGCACATCTGGTACTGCTGCACTTAACTATGCGCCAGCTGTGGCTGAAGCATTCTTTCAGCAGGTGCCGTTACTTATACTTACCGCCGACCGCCCACCCGAATGGATTGACCAACTGGATGGGCAAACCATACGTCAGCAGAACGTGTATGGCCAGCATATCAAACAAAGCTATACTTTCCCGGTAGATTTCTCGCACCCTGACAGCGTGTGGCACAGCGAGCGCATGGTTTCCGAAGCGCTGAACGAAACTATAGCTTACCCTCCCGGACCGGTACATATCAACATCCCGTTACGCGAACCCTTCTACCCTGCTCCCGGCGAAGAGATTGCTTTTGATGCTGATGTCAAGATCATTGAAGAAGAACCTGCAAACTATAGTCTAAGCACTGCACAGGTGCAGCAACTAAAACAAGAGATCAGCAGCTATAAATGTGTACTTATAGTTGCCGGCCAGCAGAACCATACGCTAGCGCTACAGCCTGTTTTACAACAATTTGTTAAGCAAAGTGGGGCTGTTATAGTTGGCGACCTAATCGCTAACCTGCACCAATTACCTGAAACTGTACGCCATCAGGATGCCATACTTGCCTGCCCTGATACTGAGAAACTGGAGAAACTGCAGCCTGATTTGCTGATTACTTTCGGTAAATCGGTAATCTCAAAAGCGCTGAAATTATACCTACGCAAGTATAAGCCAAAAGCACATTGGCACATACAACCAGCCGGCCAGGTGGCAGATACCTACCAGTCACTTACCCGCATAATCCGCTGCACACCAGAGGCATTTTTCGAAAGTGTACAGACTGCTTCTGATTCTACCTATAGCTCAGACTGGGCTGAAATTGAGAAAAAAGCAAGTGCTTTTTTAAAAGACTATACTTCGGGAGCTGACTTGAGTGAGCTGGCTGTTGTTGCCCGGTTATTCCGAAGCTTACCAGCTCAAAGTAACCTGCACTTAGCTAACAGTATGGCCGTGCGCTATGCCAATATTATAGGTATAGATGCGGATAAAGACCTGGAAATTTATGCCAACCGGGGCACCAGTGGTATTGATGGTAGTAACAGTACTACTGTAGGCTGTGCACTTACCAGCCCTGCTATTACCACGCTCCTTACTGGTGATATGGCCTTCTTTTACGACCGCAATGGCTTGTGGCACAATTACCTGCATTCAAACCTGCGCATCGTTATCCTGAACAATCATGCAGGAGGTATTTTCAGGTTAATTGATGGACCAAAACAGCAACCTGAACTGGAAGAATTCTTTGAGACCAGACAAGCTTTGGATGCCGAAAATACTGCCCGTGATTTTGGAATGAACTATACTTCGTGCAGATCTCTGGAAGAGTTGGAAAATGCTTTACCTGCTTTTTTTGCTGCTGATGCCGGAGCTGGTATTTTAGAGATCTTTACTGACAGTAAAGCCAATGCCACCTCCTTTGCCAACTATAAGCAGGCATTGTTGCAGGCGCTTTAGTTGGGTTTTCCAGCCCCCCTTTGTCCCTCCTTGTCTAAGGCGGGGAGTTTTGTACTACTGCTATAGTTGGAGTTTTAGTTTTATAGTTACTATCCAACACCCCTGTGACCTGCGGTCGCAAGTTTCGAACTCCCGTTCTCACTTGTCCTCAAGGGGACACTTCTTCTATTGCAAATCACGAGCTTTAGTTTAGAGGTACAGTATGGGGAATATTGCTGAGAAAAAGCTAAGCACTCATCCTAACTATAACTCTTTCAAACCTGTCCAAAAATTACACAAAATCGTTTAAACAATTATAAATCAATTTGTTTAACCAAATACTTTAGCCATGAACTTAACACACGATATGCACCGTGTCGAGCACTGGGCCGACACCCATCATCCAATCTGGCTCGATTTCCTGAGAATGGGTTTGGGTATATTTCTGATGATAAAAGGCTTTATGTTTGTGCAGAACACTGATGCCTTATTTAGTATTCTGCAAAAGAGCCAGTTTCCATGGGTTTCAATTGGTTTAGCGCATTATGTTGCGTTTGCCCATTTGGTTGGTGGCTTCTTTATTGCTATTGGCCTGATCACACGGGTTGCTATCTTGTTCCAGATACCGATCTTATTAGGTGCCGTATTTTTCATAAACCCGGAACGTGGCTTTTATTCTGAAAATACCGAATTGTGGTCATCTATTATTGTGTTACTACTTTTGATCGCGTTCCTTGTTTTCGGCTCCGGACGTTTCTCCGTAGACCGCCTGATCCGTAAACCAAAACGCGACTGGCTCTATTAATCAGTTAGCAAGTAACAGTTATCAGAAAAAGAGTAACAATTCGTTATTCTTGAGTATATTTTATACATCTCTTTTCGCCATTTTTGCAGTACAGCGTAAAAGTTACTTCATGTTTAACAGTTAAGCTGTATTACTGTTAACGGATTACTGATAATTGCAAAGATGGCTGAAAGATACCTGTTGCTGAATGGCAAAAAATTCTATTACGACGAGATTGCGGAATACTCGTTCCGGAACAGCATTGAACTGAACGGCTACGAAGCAAATACGCTCGAATTTTGCCGCAACTGGCTGAATGGTGTTCAGGAATTTCCGATACAGACCTCCGGCTCAACAGGTACGCCCAAAACCATACAACTTACACGACAGCAACTCGAGGCAAGCGCCCGCAAAACTATAAAAATACTAGACCTGCGCCTTGGCGATACCACCCTTGTTTGCCTGAATACCGAATACATTGCCGGCATGATGATGCTTGCGCGTGGTTTTCTGGCAGAGCTACAGATGATCATAGTTGAGCCCATCAGCAATCCTTTAAAGCTGGTGCCAGAAGGTATAAAATTCGATTTTGCCTCCTTTGTACCGATGCAGTTGCAGAAAATCATACAGGATACACCTGAAAATATACCGCAGCTTAACCAGATGAAAGGTATACTTATTGGTGGGGCACCTGTAAACTTTACACTGCAACGTGAACTGCAGCAGTTAGCCGTACCTGTATACCATACATACGGCATGACCGAAACAGCATCTCATATAGCCCTCCGCCTGCTAAATGGCCCTAATGCAGCTGAATATTACAATGCACTGGAAAATATAAGACTCGGCCTCGATAACCGTGGCTGCCTGACCATACAGGGCGATGTGACCAACAACGAGCTTATAGTTACCAACGACCTGGTGGAGTTGCTCACTCCTACCCGTTTCCGTTGGATAGGCCGTGTAGACAATACCATAAACTCGGGTGGTGTAAAAGTGCAGAGCGAGGTAGTGGAAGTTGCTGTCGCCGAAGCCTTGGCAGACCTGGATCCTATGCCGCGTTTTTTTATAGCATCTCAGCCGGATGAGCTATTGGGCGAGCATGTTATTTTAGTTTTAGAAACAGAGCCCTTTACCGAAGCCGAAGAAAAAGATCTGAAAAGTCGCATTAAACCGCTGCTTAAAAAGTTTGAACGGCCCAAAAGATATTATTACTGCCCTGCCTTTTCTGAAACCGCAACTGGTAAAGTATCAAAACAACGAACACTTCGCAAACTGGGCCTGGAAGTACACTAGAAGCTGCCGTTAAACAGTTGGCCCGCTAAAGCGTAATAGCGAGTACTATCAACAGTCATCATCATGCGGTTTATACTTCGTTATACTTTTATGTTGCTCATACTGGCAGCTTTATACGGTTGTGGATCTGTTTTCACGCCTAGAGGGCCAGTAGAGCTAAAGCAGGTCTGGGCAACAGACAATACATTACGAACTCCCGAATCTGTACTTCACGACCCGGACAGGAACGTGCTCTACGTTTCCAACATTAACCAGAACCAGGAGCGCAAAGATGGAGACGGCTTCATCTCTAAACTTAACGCTGAGGGCAAAATAGAAGAACTTTTTTGGGTAACAGGCCTCAACAACCCGAAAGGTATGGCCTTGCACAACAATGTGCTGTATGTAGCTGATGTAGATGAAGTGGTAACTATAGCTGCAGAAACGGGTGCTATACTTGGTCGTTACAAAGCTGAAAAAGCAGAAGGTCTGAATGATATAACCATAGACAATGAAGGCAACATCTATATCACGGACAAAGAGGAAAAAAGAATTTACCAGATGCGAAACGGGCGCATCAGCACCTGGCTTGATAAAACAAAGCGTGAAAACCCCAACGGAATTTACTTTGATGGCAACCGCCTGGTGGTAGCTTTTACCAGCAGCGGCGAAATTCGCTTTTTAGACCTGGACTCTAAAGAATTTACAGACCTGGCAAACAAGATAAATAATGCAGATGGCCTGACAAAAGCAGGTACGGATGGTTATTTCGTATCGAGCTGGGATGGCGAAGTATACTATGTTAACCAGGAAGGCAAAAAATGGAAAGTACTGGATACTAAAGGTAAAGACATCAATTCTGCAGACATTCATTACTCCGAGCAGACACAACTACTATATATTCCTACCTTCCGGGACAATAGAGTGGTAGCTTATTCCGTTACTTTTTAGAGAGTCTATTTTCATGATGAAGGGCAGCCGGCTTTAGGTCAGGGTGCCCTTTATTTTTACAGGCAACTATATGTTGTAGTTAACTAAAAATAAAATTTGAGCTAACTATAAAACTGGCCTCAAAAATGCAGTAGCGGATGCTATACACTTAATTTAACTGTGAGCTATTTATGAAGATGAAACAAACCTATGCATGGGCTATAGTTGCAGCAGTTCCGTTTATGATGCAGGTATTGCCTGCCAAAGCACAGGCTCAGGATAAAACCCCGACCGCCACCGAAAAAGAACATGAACCACATACTGCCTGCACCAACGATTCCGAAACCTTATCCGGCCTCTTCCTGACGCCAGCACCCAAAGGGACCTTTAAACTTGATTTTGAACAGCAACTGAAAGAGGATGCCGTACTTGCCATTACAAATACAAAAGGCCAGAAAGTTTTTGAGAAACCGGTAAGTATAGCTAAAAAACAGCAGGCCTGGAGCTACAATGTGGGCAAATTAAAACCAGATACATACCTGGTAGAAGTAAAAACATCTGATACCACCTACTGGACCAAATTCAAGATCGGAAATTAAGTAAATCTACAGTTGATCAAAAAAACAGCGGCCTTACAGAAAAATGTAAGGCCGCTGTTTTTTGCTTATACCTGGCTCCACTGCTGTACCACATGATAGAGCAACGAGGCACCCAATTTCGCGGTCCGGTTATCAATATCCAGTTTTGGGTTGAGCTCCACTATATCCAGTGTAAGTAATTTGCCGCTGTTAATGATCTCCTGCAATGCCAGCAACACAATTTCGGGTTGCACGCCTAATGCTGTTGGCGCACTGACTCCCGGCGCATAGGCTGCTGCAAACACATCCATATCAATACTCACATAAACTACATCTACCAGTGCTATAAACTCCTGTAACCGCTCCCGTAACGCCTGGAAATTAAATACCTGCAAAGCTGGTGCAAAAACATAATCTACGCCATAAGCTTCTGCAGTACTAAAAAGCTTTTGTGTATTACCAGCTTGTTGTATACCCAGGCACAGGTAATTAAAATCTATACTTGCCGCGGCAAGTTCATCTGCGATCTGCAAAAACGGAGTACCCGAGCTGGACTGCTTTTCATAACTCCGAAGGTCGAAATGGGCATCAAAATTAATGATACCTAATTGCTGCCCTTCCGGTAATGCCTGTTTTATACCTAAAAAGTGACCATAGGCTGTTTCGTGCCCGCCACCAAGTATAATGGTTTTGTAGGTGTTTGATAGTAATGCATGTACTTTTTTGCCAAGTTGCTTTTGTGCCTCCTCCAGGTTCTGGTTGGTACAATATACATCACCGGCATCTAGCAGGGCTATATTATCATCCAGGTGCCATGCAAACGATGCCATAGCCTGTCGTAACGCTGCCGGCCCCTCCACAGCCCCTTCCCTGCCCTGGTTGCGGCGCACGCCTTCATCGCAGCAGAACCCTAAAAAAGCAATGGCCTGTGTAGCATCTGCCGGTTCAGTTTCGTCTGTCAGGTTCAGTAATTTTATACCCTGGTGCCAGCGTTTTCCTTCTTCGCCGTCGTGTGCATCTACTCTGCCTCTCCAGGTACCGGCTGCAGTTGGTTTATACATAGCTTCTTATGGTTGAATAGCTGAAATCTTTTAATCGTAAATTATACCTTAAACCTGCTCTCCCCGCTTCCAGACTTTTGTTGGTTTGAGTTTCCCCTGAAAGTAAAGAATCTCTTTATAGTTATCTGTCGGGAAGGCTATCATATCTGCTTTTTGTCCTTTTACGATGCATCCACGATCCGAAAGATTAAGAGCACGTGCTGCGCGGGTGGTAATGGCTGCAAGTGTTTCGGCTATAGTTAATTTTTCTGCTGCGCCAATCAAAGCAGCCTGTACGAGCAGATCTCCCATAGGTGCTGAACCAGGATTCCAGTCGGTGGCAATAGCCAGGCAAAGACCATTATCCAGCATTTTACGGGCTGGGGCATAATGCATGCCTAACCCCAACGACGCCCCAGGTAAAACGGTAGCAACCACACCAGCATTTCTAAGCAAAGCAAACTCTTCTTCGCCACTCGCTTCCAGGTGATCGGCACTTACGGCCCCTACTTCTGCTGCAATACGGCTACCACCGGTACTAAACTGATCTGCATGAACCGTGATCTCGAAACCTTTCTCTTTAACCGCCAATAAGTACTCCAGGGAATTCTCTTCGTTAAAAGCAGTATCTTCAATAAAAATATCTATCCTATCTGCCAAGCCCTGCTCCTTTACCTGAGGCAGCAGTTCATCTAGCAAACACTGCAGATAAACCCTGGAGTCTGTAAATTCTGGTGGACGCATGTGCGCCGCAAGGCAGGTTGGCACCAGGTCAAGGGCATGGTGCTTATTTACCAGGTTTATCACATGAAGCATTTTCAGCTCATCATCTACCGTAAGACCATAACCACTTTTTACTTCACAAGTTGTTACACCTTCTGCCAGATGTCTGTCACAGCGTTTTTTCAGCAGTTCAACCAGCTCTATTTCCGACGCTTCACGTGTTTTGCGTACGCTATCTAAAATGCCCCCACCACTTCTGGCTATCTCCAGGTAGGTTTTACCGGCAACACGCATAGCATAATCGTTGGCTCTAGAGCCTGCAAAACAAATGTGAGTATGGGCGTCGATCAGGCCAGGCAGCAGCACCATCGGCTCACTGATCTTTTCAAGTTTATAGTTTTCTTCCTGTGCTACTTTCAGCAGAACGCTATACTTCCCTACCAGCTTAATTTTACCTTCACAAACTATAACTCCTCCGTCTTCCAGCACTTCCAGTTTTTCATCGGCTATGGGTCCCGTTTCAGGAAGTTCTCCCATGGGCAGGATTTGTGTGAAGGGGCCGATTAAAATATAGTTTTGATGTTGATTCATAGTTCAGGGGTAAAAGTTCTTCTTTGTTATTTATACTTGAAAGATCGGAATTGTTGTTGTTTTTATTGTCCTAAAGTATGTGTTATGTCATTCAGAAGGAAATAAAGGTATTTTGTATGTACTACTGTTGTCTTATACTCTACTGTCATCCAGAGCAAAGCCGAGGGATCTTATATGTCTTATAGTTAGGGTCTATAGTTACATGAACCAAGCTGTCCTTTCATAGTTGCTCTTCATCCTGGGAGCTTTACTTCCCTATAGTTGTCATAGCTTGCTTGGCTCCCTCACGGCCGGGAGGCCCCGTCATTGGGCATCGCGCTGCTGATTTGAAGCTACCCTCGCTGTGCTCGTGTTGCCTTCGGCACCGCAACAAATCAAAGGCGCTCCACCCAAAGACTGAAATCAATTCGATAGCTAAATTTTAGTGAATTAGAGATGCTCCAGTTGCATCGCCTTTTCAACAATGTATTTCCGTAGGGACAGGTAAACCTGTCCTGCTCTTGGTTTGTAACTATAGCTTTGATTATAGCAGTTACAGAACTGTTCCCTTGAGGACAAGTGAGAACGGGAGTTCGAAGCTTGCGACTGTAGGTCACAGGGGTGTTACAACAGGAACTATAAAACTCTCACAAACTGCAGCATCTTTTCTAATCGAACCCTTAAATGAAGAAGCTGGTGCAAGAGTATAATTTATCCTGATGCACCAGCTTCTTCTCATCATCCTAGATTTTAAAAATCTTAGTTTATAGTTTCAAACCAAATTTCTCTGCATTAGCTTGGGCAGTTTCATAACCGGCATCGGCGTGGCGGAAAATACCCATAGCCGGGTCGTTATGCAGCACGCGGCTCAAGCAACGGTCGGCACGCTCGGTACCATCTGCCAAGATTACCATACCCGCATGTTGAGAATAGCCTATACCTACCCCACCACCGTGGTGGAAAGAAACCCAGGTTGCCCCACCTGCCGTGTTCGACATGAGGTTAAGTAATGGCCAGTCAGACACCGCATCAGAGCCATCCAGCATACCTTCAGTTTCGCGGTACGGTGACGCTACAGAGCCACAGTCCAGGTGGTCACGGCCGATCACAATAGGTGCTTTTACTTTGCCATCACGCACCAGTTGGTTGAACATCAGGCCGGCTTTTTCGCGCTCGCCCATACCCAGCCAGCAAATGCGGCACGGCAGCCCCTGGAAAGCAACTTTCTCTTCGGCCTCGTCCAGCCACTTGATCATGTGCGTATTCTCCGGGAAAAGTTCTTTCAGCGCTGCATCCGTTACGCGGATATCTTCAGGATCGCCGGAAAGGGCAGCCCAGCGGAAAGGACCTTTGCCTTCGCAGAACAGTGGTCGCATGTATTCCGGAACAAAACCCGGTATGTTAAAGGCATCTTTCTCACCACCCTGCTGTGCAAATTCGCGCAAGTTATTGCCATAATCGAAGGTGCGGCTGCCACGTTTCTGTAACTCCAGCATAAATCCTACGTGGCGAGCCATACTTTTCAGAGATCGGGCTTTATACTCCTGAGGATCACTTTCGCGCAAGGCTTTGGCTTCTTCCAACGTCAGGCCATTCGGCACATACCCATTGATTGGGTCATGGGCAGAAGTCTGGTCGGTAAGGATTTCGGGGGTGATATTATCTTGTATTAACTTTTCCAGCACATCGCCGATATCACCTACTAAACCTATAGAGATTGCTTCGCCTTTTTCTTTGGCTTCCAGGGCCCAGCGCTTCGCTTCTTCGTAGTCGTAAGTCATTTTGTCGATGTAGCGGGTTTCCAAGCGCTTTTTGATGCGCTCCGGATCAACATCAACGCCTAAAAAAGTAGCACCGGCTATAGTTGCTGCCAGTGGCTGCGCACCACCCATACCGCCAAGTCCGCCTGTTACCAGTAGCTTGTGGCGCAAATCATCGTTAAAATGGATTCTTCCGCAAGCTGCAAAAGTCTCGTAAGTTCCCTGTAAAATTCCCTGTGTACCAATGTAGATCCAGCTACCGGCTGTCATCTGGCCATACATCATCAGGCCACGCTCGCGCAACTCGTTAAAGTGCTCCCAGGTTGCCCAATGCGGCACCAGGTTAGAATTGGCAATGAGTACGCGGGGCGCTTCGGCATGCGTTCTCACTTTACCAACTGGCTTACCCGACTGCACCAGCAAACTTTCGTTTTCTTCCAGGTTCAGCAACACTTCGATTATCTTCTGTGCATCAGCCACCGTGCGCGCTGCCTGGCCAATGCCACCGTAAACTACTAAACGGCTAGGGTCTTCGGCTACTTCGTCGGTCAGGTTGTTCAGGAACATACGAAGCGCTGCTTCACACTGCCAGTTTTTGGCATTCAGTTCGGGACCTGTTGGCGGAATGTACGTTGGATGGTTAGCATATTTCTGGATAAACTCGCTCACCGAAAGGCCTGAGCGTTGTATTGTTGCTGTTTCTGGTGCAGTATTCATAGTTGATCAGATCATAGATTGTCTTTCAATATTCTTAAAAATAAAGCAAAAAGGATAGGAAAATCGTGCTTAATTTCGGCTGTATACTTTTCTGTTGTCTCTGTCAAAATTATAAATACCATGTTTCACATTCCCATTACATCCCTGAAAGCTCAATTTGGCGATATAGATATTTACTTGTTCGATCAACTCCTGAAAGGAAGAATACAGAAAGGCATGAAACTGCTGGATGCCGGATGTGGCAATGGTCGCAACATACAGTACTTGATGCAGGCAGGTGTAAAAGTATACGGTGCTGATGTATCGGAAACAGCTATCGAACAGGTAAATCAACTGGCAAAAGAACTGGCTCCCACCTTGCCTGCCCGTAATTTTATAGTTGCCGACCTGGAGAATTTACCTTTTGCTGATACTGAATTTGATGTGGTAATCTGTAGCGCCGTTCTTCATTTTGCCCGCAGCGAAGCACATTTCAGCAGTATAATTACCGAACTATGGCGTGTATTAAAACCGGGTGGCCTGTTGTTTAGCAGGTTAAGCACCACGATTGGCCTGGAAGGAAAATTACAGCAAATGGAAGGAAGATTCTACCAGATGGCCCATGGGCCAGTTTGGTTTTTAGCTGATGAAGCCATGTTGGTTAAATTAGAAAAACAACTTGGCTTTATGCGGTTAGACCCGCTGAAAACTACTGTGGTAGAGCAAGACCGAAGTATGACAACGTGGGTGCTGCGGAAAGTATAAATATCGAACTTCCCCTCCTTATCCAGTTAGTTTAAATTAACATGGCGCGAGTGACTACGCTTGCGCCATGCAATAAACTATAATTCACAAATTTAATTACTCCATCTCTACAAAATCAGCGCTGCGGCGCATGTGTACAAAATGTTCTGCGAGTTCTTCGGGTAGTGTAGCCAGTTTACGTTTCAGTACATCAATCCAGGCACCTTCAACTACTATAATTGCAGCCTTTACGCCGTCTTCTTTAAACAACTCGTGGCGGATGGTCCAGCGGGAAGCGTCTTTTTTGCTTTTTACCAGCTCCGTGGTAACAGTTATAGTTTCGTTTACACCCACTTCGCGCAGGTAAGTAGTTTCTTCCCTGAAAAGTATAGGCCCGATGTGCAGCTTCTGAAAAGTTTTCATATTCAGTCCCATTTCATCTAATACTTCAATACGGGCTTGTGCAGCAAAATCGGCATAGGCAGAGTGGCGCATGTGCATATTGGCATCTAAGTGCGCCCACATTACTTTCCCTTTATAGGTATGACTCATGTTGGTTATAGTTGGAAAATGATCAAATAAAACGGCTCCCGCTTTAGCAGCAGAAGCCGTTCTCAATATAAGTTATAGTTCTTACAAACTGGCCATGTCAATCACAAATCTGTACTTCACATCGCTGCGCAACATGCGCTCGTAGGCGTTATTTATCTCTGAAATCGGGATCAGTTCGATATCGGACATGATGTTGTGCTCAGCACAGAAATCCAACATTTCCTGCGTTTCCGGGATACCGCCGATCATCGAACCAGCCAGGCGTTTACGGCGCGCAATTAAACTGAAACCTGCTACGGCAGATGGTTCCGGCGGCGCACCCAGCAATATCATAGTTCCATCACGTTTCAGCATCGACAAGTATAAATTATAGTCGTGCGGCGCTGATACGGTGTCGATAATAAAGTCGAATGAGTTACGAAGCTCTTTTAGGGTTTCAGGGTCTTTGGTAACAGCAAAATTATGGGCACCTAAGTCTCTTGCATCCTGCTCTTTAGTAGGCGAAGTACTCAGCACGGTAACATCGGAACCTTTGGCAGCAGCAATTTTAACAGCCATATGCCCCAGTCCGCCTAGGCCAACTATACCTACCCTGTGACCCTTGCCAATATTCCACTGCATAATGGGCGAATAAGTAGTGATACCGGCGCAAAGCAACGGTGCTGTTCGGGCCAGGTCCAGGTTCTTCGGCACTTTCAACGTATAGTTCTCATCCACTACTACCTGCGAAGAATAGCCACCATAGGTAATAGTTTTGTTATCACGCTCGTAGCTGTTGTAAGTACCTACGTTATGTACTTCGCAGTATTGCTCCAAGCCCTCTTTGCAGCTATAGCACTCCCGGCACGAATCAACAAAACAGCCAACTCCGGCAAGATCGCCTTCTTTAAACTTTTTTACTTTGCTGCCTACTTTGGTTACCACGCCCACAATTTCATGGCCTGGCACCAGCGGGTACATAGAGCCACCCCACTCGTTCCGTACCTGGTGCAGGTCTGAGTGACAAACGCCGCAATATTTAATTTCAATCTGTACATCGTGCTCCCCTACTTCGCGGCGCTCCAGGCTCCAGGGTCCTAACGGGCTTTCCGCATCGAAAGCAGCATAAGCTTTAGCTTGACTCATAGTTTATAGTTATTGTTAAAGGTTATAAGAACAGTATAACGTGTATTTTGTTAAGTATAGCTGTTACATATTGCCGTAATGCCATCCGCTTATGGGTATTACTGCTTTGTTTTACAGAAATTAGCGGGCACTCCCCTGACTCCGGGCTTTACGGCAAATAAACCGCCGCTGTCAGGATATTGCTGCAGTTGTTCTTCCGACAGCCCCTCTGTTCCCGAAGTAATATAGAGTATATCCAGGTCTTTTCCGCCAAAGGCACAGGAAGTAGTTTGCGGGGCAGGAACCGTGATCTTACGCAACATTTTTCCTGTTTCAGGATTCCAGCACCCGACAGCTCCTCCTTTATGCAATGCGACCCACAAATTTCCATCCGCATCAATGGCCATGCCGTCCGGTGATCCTTCAGAATCAGGAATTTCTATTACTACGCTGCTGTTACTGATTTCTCCGGTTTCAAGGTTATAATCAAAAGCCCGCACCTGATGGGTTGGGGTATCAATGAAATACATCTTTTTATTATCAGCTGACCAGACAATGCCATTCGAAATAGTCAAATCATCCAACACCAGGTTTATACTTTTATCAGTACCTATCCTGTAGAGCACTGCTGCGCCTTTACGGGTATCTAAAGCCATTGTGCCCACCCAAAATCTGCCGGCAGCATCGCACTTTCCATCGTTAAACCGGATGTCGTTTTCGTTTATGGGATTAAGTATAAAAGTGAGCTTTCCTGTTTCAGTATCCAGTTTATGTATCCCGTTCTGGAGCGCTACTAGCACACCATCCTCTTCAAGAGGTACTACCGTACCAATCCTTTCTTTTACAGTGAACACTTTATCCTGCTCAGTTTTCGGGTCGAAAATGTGCAGCTTTCTTCCTTCAATATCAACCCAGTAAAGCACCTGCTCGCGTGGGTGCCATAACGCTCCTTCTCCTACTATAGCTTTCGCGTTAAGTATAAGTTTGGCTTCAGTTAATTGCTGTGTTATGCTCATGCGCGGTTTATAGTTAAAGTATATACTTTATAGTTTCCTGACCTTGATATTTCTAAACCATACTTCGTCGCGGTGGTCCTGCAGTACAATATGCCCGGATCGGAAAGTGCCAAAGTATGGATAATCTTTAAACTTGCTGTTGGCTATCAGTTGTCGCCAGTGATCGTCCCAAAGGGTAGTTGTAAGTATCATTTCACCATTCTGATAAAATTTTAGTTGGTTATTTTTGCATATGATCTCGGCCTCATTCCAGGTGCCAGCAGGGTTTGCATTGTCCGGGTTGCCTGCTACTATATCATAGAGGTCGCCGGCCTTGCGTTTCGGAATTCTGGCATCAGGGTGCCGCTCGTTATCCAGCAATTGCATTTCTGGTCCTGTCATCCAGGTACGCTTATACTTTTCCGGCTCGTCCTGCACATGAATCAGAATACCGCTATTACCGCCGGGTGCCACTTTCCACTCCAGTTTCAGGTGAAACTCCTCAAAAACAGCATCCGACACCAGGTCCCCGCTGTCTTCGTCGTATGCTTTGGATGCAGCAGCTAAGTATAAGGTGCCGTTTTCAACTTTCCAGGCGCCGGCTGCGGTTTGCTTTCCATAGCTATGCCATCCATTGGTGGTTTCGCCATCAAAAAGCACCACCCAGCCTGCCTCAGCAGTAACTGAGTTATTCTTATCTTTCTTCAAAATTTTCCGGATCAGGATTCAGGTAATAAAGGCCTACCTGGTTTATAATTTTACTTTTTAAGCGACAACACGTAACGGGCCATCTCTTTGGCATCTTCTGGTTTCAGGTCAGGGTGTGGAGGCATTGGTATCTGTCCCCAAACACCTGCGCCGCCTTTTATGATTTTTTGCGCCAGGTAGTCTACATTTTTGTCGTTAAACTCATACTTATCGGCAACTTCGGTGTAGGCTGGTCCAACAACTTTCTGGTCATCTTTGTGGCAGGTAAGGCAATCAGATTTGGAGATAAGCGAGGCGCCGAGTTCATAGGTTTTTTTGCCTTCGGCAGAGGCAGCAGAGGCTGTAGCAGTAGTTGTAGTGGCGGCCGGTGCAGCAACAGAATCTGTTAAATCGTTAACGGCAGCATCTGAGCCTACTCTGGTTTGTGTATTTGTTGGCCTTTCGGGAGTGATGGTGGCTACGGAGTCCTTATAGCCCTGTTCATAGTACTCATCATACTCTGTTTTCTTGTTTTCGCAGGCTACCAGCAGTGAGCCGCAGGCAAGTAAAAGAATCGCCTTTTTCATAGTTTTCCTGTATGTCTTAATGTATTACAGGGTTTACGGATGTAGTGGGTGGGTGTTTTATGTTGCTCATTCAGAATGGTGCAGTTGCAGTTACGGCGCCAGTTATATCTCCTTAAACTATACATTTCATGCTTTGGCATCTTAGTTAAAAATCCAGTTCAGCATTAAATGAGAGGGCAGAAAAACAACTACGGGGAAGAAAATCAGAACAAGTATAAAGTATAGATTGGGTGTTATAGTATGTTGTGGTTTGTTGCCTATACCAAATACCCAGTTAATGTTTTCTTTAGGGTCTGAAAATAGGTAAGTTGTCAGAAGTATAAGCCATGCCAGCCCCGTTTGGTAGTAAATAGCTTTTGTATCATATCCCCACTCCCAAAGCAGCCAGATAACGATACTTGGTAGAAAAACATGGAAAAGCGACAGCCCGCGCAGAAACAGGCTCAGGTCCTGCCGGAACATGTACTCACTTAGCCCCAGCAGTTGCCTTCCGGTCAGCAGCCTTCCGAAGTAGTCGATGTTCCATATTATCTCAAGTCCCAGCACACCTACCGCCATCATACTTAGCAGCAGCCGGTTACCCGTCCAGAGCGCTACTCCCACCGAAAATAAAGCTACATCCGAAAACCAAAGGAAATTAGCGGGACCATAATGCTTCCAGTAAACCGGTACCAGTACAAGCAGAAACAAAGTATAAATTACCGGCAGCCAGAGGGGAATAGTGTTGTTCATGATGCGGTTTATACTTCGGATTTATATTTTATACGTGCAACCCTTCCAAACCGTAAATAAAGAAAAATGCCCTGCTATAACTACTTATAACAAGGCATTCTTGCTTATTAAAACTTAGCTTTATGATATGCTTAAGTCCTGAACATCAACTTGATCGAGGTAAGGATCAAAAATGGCAGAGGCATTTGCAGACTTTTTAAATGTGCTGAAAACCTGTACATTATCGCCACTCCACAACTCAACAAATGTATTATTGAATTCATACAGTGTAACCAGCCACTTGTTGTATTGGCGCTGGGCAAGTATAGTACCGTCTTTTGCTATCGCTTCGGCCTGGCTCCTGAACGGGAGCCTTTCAAACATCGAATATTCCAGCATGCTTATTTCTCCTTTGTATGCTAATTTAAGCGTTTGCACCGCCGAATAGTTTCATTTGTGATGCAGCAGCTGTTTATAGGTTACGCCAATTATACAGGTAGTTCTTCAGCTAAAAAATGACTAATTCAAATATTCAGCATTCGATATTAAATCTTGTTACCTAATTTTACTCCAACCCCTAAACTAACGCTAATTAAATCAATCTTTACTAACCCGAATGAAGAAGAAATTACAATCTTTTGCCGTACTGCTGTTTCTTTCCGGCAGCTTTGCCCATGCGCAGGCTCCCAAAGACCCGGTAGTAGAAAACATTGTTAAAGAAGCCACCCAAAACTCACAGCTCGAGACCCTGGCGCATGAACTGCTAGACGGCATTGGTCCACGCCTGGTAGGTACCCCTGAAATGCAGCAGGCCAATAATTGGGCAATTGCCAAGTATAAAAGCTGGGGCATTGATGCCCGCAACGAAAAGTGGGGCGAGTGGCGTGGCTGGCAGCGCGGCATTACGCACATTGATATGGTGCACCCACGTTTGCAAACCCTGGATGGTATACAACTGGCCTGGAACCCTGGCACAAAAGGGAAAGGCGTAACGGCAGAGCTCATTATACTTCCGGAGTTTCAGGATTCTATTGCTTTCCAGAAGTGGTTGCCTGCCGTTAAAGGCAAACTGGTCATGATCTCGATGAACCAGCCAACCGGCCGCCCGGAGTATAACTGGAAAGAGTTTGCTACCGAAGAGTCTTTCAAGAAAATGCAGGCAGCTAAAACTGCTGCCACCGAAGCCTGGAACAACCGCATTAAAAATACCGGCAAAACTACCCGTACCTTACCTGTTGCCCTCGAAAAAGCCGGTGCTGCCGGTGTAGTTACATCGAACTGGTCTGGTGGATTTGGCGTGAACAAAATATTTGGCGCTTATACCAAGAAAATACCAACTGTAGACATTGAATTGGAAGACTATGGCATGCTGTACCGTTTGGTAGAGTCTGGTAAAAAACCACAGATCCGCATACAGGCTGAAGCAAAAGAGCTGAAGAATGCCCCGGCATTTAACACCATTGCAGAGATAAAAGGCACTGAAAAACCGAACGAGTATGTTATCCTATCTGCTCACTTCGACTCCTGGAACGGTGGCACCGGCGCAACCGATAACGGTACCGGAACTATAGTGATGATGGAAGCCATGCGTATCCTGAAAAAGATGTACCCGAATCCTAAACGAACTATACTTGTAGGTCATTGGGGCAGTGAAGAGCAGGGCCTGAATGGCTCGCGAGCATTCGTGGCAGATCATCCGGAGATCGTGAAAAATGTGCAGGCGGTATTTAACCAGGATAACGGTACTGGTCGTGTGGCCAACATTTCTGGTCAGGGCTTTTTGCACGCTTACGATTACCTGGGCCGCTGGCTGAGTGCTGCGCCACAGGAAATTACAAGCTCTATACAGACGCAGTTTCCCGGGTTTCCGGGTGGTGGTGGCTCGGACCATGCCTCGTTTGTGGCAGCTGGTGCACCGGCCTTTATGCTGAGCTCGCTTAACTGGTCGTATGGCAGCTATACATGGCATACCAACCGCGATACCTATGACAAAATTGTATTTGATGATGTGCGCAGCAATGCCATTCTGGTAGCTATACTTGCTTACAAAGCCAGCGAAGAGCCGGAGCTGTTTAACCGTAAGCGCATCAACATGCCAACAGATACACAAACTGGTAAGCAAAGAACCTGGCCAGAACTGCGCCAGCCAACCCGTAAAGGTGGCTTAGACTAAGTATAATCTTATTAAGTATAAACCAGAAAAGGCTGCCTGATTAGGCAGCCTTTTCTGGTTTACTAAATTATCTGAGAGAACTCAAACTGCCGTAGAAACCAATCCTTTCCTGTACCTTTACCTTTTTATAAAGCTGGCGTAACAAATCAAACCTGTTATTGCACTTACTCAACCTATGGAACCTATCAGATTAAATAAATTTATAAGCGATACCGGCACCTGCTCACGCCGCGAAGCCGACAAACTGATTGAGCAGGGCCGCGTGACTGTAAACGGGAAGCAACCGGAAGTGGGAGCTAAAGTAACGGCCCGGGATAAAGTGCGTGTTGATGGCAAACTGCTGGAAGTGGACGCTGTAGAATCCGTTTATTTATTGCTTAATAAGCCTGCGGGCATCGAAACCACTACCGATACTTCGCAGCGCGACAATATCATCAGCTTTGTAAATTATCCTGAACGCATTTTCCCGGTTGGCCGCCTCGATAAAGATTCTGAAGGACTGATTATACTTACCAATAATGGCGACATTGTAAACAAGATTCTAAGGGCCGGCAACAAGCACGAGAAAGAATATATTGTAACTGTAGATAAGCCCATTAACCAGAGCTTTGTTGACAGGATGAGTGGCGGCGTGTCTATACTTGGTGTGAACACGAAGAAGTGTTTTGTTGAGCAGTTGGGGGCAAATAAATTCAGGATTATACTTACCCAGGGCATGAACCGCCAGATTCGTCGCATGACAGAAGCGCTTGGCTACGAAGTACAAACCCTGCAGCGCACCCGAATTATGCACCTTTCGCTGGCAAAAATTCCGCTGGGTCAGTGGCGCGAGATGACGGAAACAGAAATAGCTGAAATGATGCGTCTGGTGGCAAGCTCTACTAAAACCGAAGAAGCTTCAACGGCTAAGAAAAGTGGCAGCTCCGGTAAAAGCGGTGGTGCAACAACTGGCAATAAACCTAAACCACGTGGCGGTACTTCTTTTTCTGGCAAACCATCCAGAACAGGCAGTGCTCCTAAAAGCGGCGGTAAAAGTGCAGCTGGTGGTAAACGCGACAAACCTAAATCATCTGGTAGTAACCGTGGTTCGCGTGGCGCGGCAAAAAGCAGTACAGGCGGCAGAGCCGGGGGCAGAAGCGGTAGTTCAAGAGGTGGTAAGCGCAGGTAACTATAAATCTTTTCCAAGGCTAAAGTTCTATTGATTTTTTTAGCCTAATTATAAAGAAGCACCAGCCTGCCGGGTATACTGGCAGGCTGGTGCTTTTAGTTAATATGTAATTGCGTTCTACTTCTTCAGTATTAGTTTAATTGTTTTGGATTCGTTAGCGCTCATGATTCGTGCAATGTATAAGCCACCTTTCAGGCCATTGCCATCCAGCTCTACAGTTACTAACTCTCCGGCAGTGGCATGTCCTGCTTTCAGTTCCCGGATAAGATTGCCTTTCAGGTCGTAAAGTTCAACCACATAGTTTCCGCTGGTAAGCAATTTAAACTCTACTGCACCTTTCCTTTCGATCGGGTTCGGGAATACTGTTGCCTGACTGATGGCACTTGTCTGGGTTGTGGCCTGAGGCGCTACCGTAACTGTTGCAGTGGATGTACAGCCATTTTCTACATCTGTAACCGTTAACGTATATTCGCCTGCCACACTTACTACAGGGTTTTGCTCTGCGGAAGTATAACCATCAGGCCCAGCCCAACTATAAGCTACCCCTTCTGTGGTAGATGAACCTGTTAGTTGCACTGTTCCGGTTTCGCTGCTTAACGTGCCGCCTTGGGCTGTAACATTCGGTGCTTCCATGTCAAGGGTTACTACCACTGTATCTGTTTCGGTGCAGCTGGTTTCTAGATCAATGGCCGTTATCACATACGTACCAGGCATATCTACAACTAGATTTTTATCTCGTTGCCCGGAAACGATGTGCCCATCTGTTGTAGACCAGATAACTGCAAATGTATTTGCTGAACCAGTTAAGGTTACAGTCTTGTCTTTACATGTTAACACCTTGTCAGGGCCTGCATTGGCATTCAGATCAGGAATAAATTCGCCGATAAACACACTTTTAGTAGCCTGGCAACCAGTAATAGTATCTGTAAGTGTTAAAGTATAAGTACCCGGAACAGTGGCTGAGAAGCCGCTTTGGTCTGATGTAAATCCATTCGGCCCTGTCCAGCTATAAGCTGATCCTCCCAGCAATCTTTTAACTATAACTCTTACTTCAGAGTTGTTACAGGTCAGGTAAGTGTCATAGCCTCCAGAAATTCCCTTTTCAATTTCAAAATCAGGTGTTTCAACATCAAGCAATACCAGCACATTATCAGATGCAGATGCTCCGGTTGCAGGATCTGTTACTGTTAAGGTATAAGTACCGGCCACACTAACAGTTGGCGTAGCACTGGTAGAAGTAAAACCACCAGGACCAGACCACGCAAATGTAACGCCCTCTGTGGCAGATGAACCTGAAAGCATGACCTCAGATACTTTGCAGTTAAGAAACTTGTCTGGCCCGGCACTTACAGTCAGAGGGGTTTCTGTTTCTATACAAAACTTAATATCATCAATGGCACCCGATCCCGCCAGCATGCCTGCTGCGTTAAAGCCATCCAGTACTACTTTCATTTTCATCACACCTTTGGTGTTACCCAAGTCAATTTCTTGTTTGCTGTTGTTGCCCAAGCTATGGATCTGTACCTTATACAGCTCATTGCCTTCGCCATCATAGAGGTATACCCACGAGTTGTCTTCATACACATCAAAGTCCAGTGCTTTTAGGGATGTCATCGTCACCGGTCCGAAAGCTGAGAAATCAAGGGTAATCTCCCCACCCCAAGGGTTGTCGTTTGGTTCATCTCCCAGATCCTGATTAATGATAAGTACATTTCCCCAGTCTTCTGTGTAAAGGTCAGAATCATCGCCGGTAGGCGAAAGTGTGTTGAAGATAGCAGCATGGTTTCCAGTAGCATAAGTACCATCCTGGTTGCGTTTCCGGGCATGGATCAGTACATCTCCTTCAATAGCGAAGGTGGAAAAGGTAAGACCTAACGCATCATGTTCAAAATCTATAGTGCGGCAGGTATAAGGTGGTAACGGTGAAACTTCAGGAGTTAATTTTACGACCCAATAGTCTGTATCGCCACGCGATAGTTCTGTTTTGTCTCCTCCTATACCGGAGCCTGTAGATCCAGCTACAATATAGCTCCCATCTTTGGTCTGCACTCCGATTCCATCAGATTCATAGTTGCGTCCGCCTAAGGTCTTATCCCATACCTTGTTTCCGGAGGCATCCATTTTTACCATCCAAAAATCATAATCTCCCCTAGAAGCTTCGGTTTTGTCTCCGCTTATCCCGGAGTTTGATGTTCCTCCCAATAAATAACCTCCATCATGGGTTTGTTGTACTGATGCTAAACTTTCTGTCTCAGTTCCACCAAATGTTTTATCCCATTCTTTATTACCGTTCTCATCTAATTTTAAAACCCAATAGTCTGCGCTTCCTAATGCTGGTTGACTTTTGTCCCCGCTTATATCTGAATAAGAAATTCCTCCTGCAACAATACCTCTATCACTCGTTTCAGAAAGGTCAAAAAGCCATTCCGTATCATTTCCGCCATAGGTTTTATCCCATACTTTGTTTCCGTCCTCATCCAGCTTAACTATCCAGTAATCGGACCCGCCTCTTAAGGCTTCACTTTTATCTCCACCTGCACCAGAATTAGATTCCCCACCTATTATAAAACCACCATCTGTTGTAGCTATAATGTCGCGCATAAACTCTGAACTTGTTCCTCCAATGGTAAAGTCCCATACTTTGTTTCCGGAAGCATCTACTCTCACCACCCAGTAATCATTACTTCCTTTAGAGTTTTCACTTTTATCGCCACTTATATTTGAATGAGAACTGCCCCCTAAAATATAGCCCTCATCCTGGGTTTGACTTACTGCAATAAGCCAATCCAGATCTGATCCTCCAAAGGTCTTATCCCATACTATATTACCTGCAGCATCCAGTTTAACAATCCAGTAATCAGCATCGCCACGGGAGTCCTGTGTTTTATCTCCACTTATGCCTGAGTTAGACATGCCACCTAAAATATACCCCCCATCTTTTGTCTGTTGCACTGAAGACAAATAATCCGAAAATTCCCCTCCAATGGTTCTGTCCCATACCTTATTGCCTGAGGCATCTAATTTTACAATCCAGAAATCATCCCCTCCCTTACTATTTTCACTCTTTTCAGCGCTCGCATTGGAATTGGATGTTCCTCCAAGAATAAAACCACCATCAGTTGTCTGCTGGATAGATGAAAAGTTTTCCATTCTGCTTCCGCCAAAGGCTTTGTCCCACTCTTTTTCCTGAGCCTGCGTCTGTAGCATGAGTGAAATCAAAAAACAGAATGTAGCGAGTAGCCGCTTGTGATGCTTGAATTTCAGAAGCCTGATAACTGCCAACAAGTAGATGTTTTTCATAGATAGAGAATTTAATAAATAGGGATTGAATAAAAATAGGTAGCCTTACCTGGAAGTAAACTATATACTACATTAAACAACTATACTTTTGTATTTATCAAAGAGTTAGCTTTTTATAAAACTATAATTTATACTTTGGCGAAGAGCGTTTTTTAAGGGGTAAACAAGTTTAATAAAGAAGACAATAAAATTTATAAACAATAATCAGGACATTCTAAATGGCATAAGTTTACATTTCCTTGCAGATAGTTCGATACTACTTCCTTGGGGTCTACATCAAAGCACTTAAAAACCTGAGCTCTTTAATTAGCGGGTTCGTATCCAGAGTAACAGAAAATATTCTAAGCTATTACCTGCCTGATTGCCGTTCTTTCAGGTATTTGCAATACTTGAGTTGGTGGTTCTGTAACAGGCTGTGTGCCTGCAACCTTTAAAAGAAAAGCGCTACCCAGCTTTTCAACCAGGTAGCGCTTCTGCTTTTACTTTGTTGGTGTTACTTTTTCAGCAGCAGCTTAATTGTTTTAGACTTGGAGCTGCTGATGATGCGGGCAAAGTATAATCCGTTGTCCAGCGTTCTGGCATCCAGTTCTATAGTTACCAACTCCTCTGCTTTGGCATGACCTGTACTTAACTCGCGAATTAAGTTACCTTTCAGGTCGTAAAGATTCACCACATAGTTATCGGCGTTTTTAAGCCTGAACTCCAGCTTCGATTTCTCTTTAACAGGGTTTGGATAAGCTGTTACCTGGCTGATGCTTTCTGTGGATGTTACAGCCTGCTCTTCTACTGTTACCGTTGCAGTGGCAGTGCAGCCGTTGGTAGGGTTTGTTACCGTTAAGGTATACTCTCCGGCTATACTTACTACCGGGTTTTGCTCTGTGGAAGTATAACCTTCTGGTCCTGTCCAACTATAAGCTACCCCTTCGGTAGTTGAAGTTCCCATTAGTTGCACGGTTCCGGTTTCACTGCTTAACGTGCCGCCTTGGGCTGTAACGTTCGGCGCTGCGTTGTCAAGTGTTACTTCTACAGTGTCTGTATACTCACAGCCTGTTTCAGATTGGAAAACACTCATAACGTATTTGCCTGGTTTATCTACAACTAGGTTAGCAGCAAATTTAATGTGCTGCCCTTGTTCTGTATACCAATGTATAAATGGAACAGTTCCAGTTACTGAACCAACAAGTGTTACTGTTGTATTTTTACAGCTAAGCACTTGATCCGGTCCGGCACTTACTGTTACATTTAGTTTAAACTCTGATACTGAAGTATACTTAGTTGTCTGACAGCCAGTAACAGGATCTGTTACTGTTAACCAATAATCTCCTACTGCAGTAGCACGTATATAAGACTGATCAGAAGTAAACCCATTCGGGCCTGTCCACGCATATGTTACACCTGCTGGCTGATATCTTGTACCTATTCCTACCTCCTTATTTCCGCATGTTAAGAAATTATCTCTAGTGTCACGATAAAACTCAAAATATGGCGCTGGACCGCCGCTTATTGTTACCGTATCTGTAACTGCACAACCAGTAATCTGATCTAATGCGGTGAGTACATACGTTCCTGGAGTTGACACATTGAAATTCAAAGAAGTACTAAGAATTAAATCGTTACCTGCTTTGCGCCATCTAATTAATGGGCTTCCGGTCACTGAACCTTCTAAGGTTACGGTTGTAACATCACACGTTACCACTTTATCTGGTCCGGCATTGACGTTTAAATCAGGCGGAGCTAATTCTGTAACTTCTCTGGTCTCTGTTGCCTGGCATCCGGTCTGGGGGTTAGTTACTGTTAATGTATACTTACCCGGCATAGTTGCATAGATAGATGAAGACAAAACGCCTTCCTCACGTTTAATAAACCCATTGGGGCCCGTCCACTCATAGTTAGCAGCTATTGATGTAGCAGAGCGGAGTTGAACCTGTCTGTTTTTGCACGTAAGGTAAGCTTCATATGGCGTTATATAAATCACATTAACTATACTAACCACAACTTGATCAGATGCTGTTGCTCCGTTGACAGGGTTAGTTACTGTTAAAGTATATGTACCAGGTACAGTAACTGTAGGCTTGGCAATGTCAGAGGTAAATCCATTAGGTCCTGTCCATTTGAAAGTTGCACCATCTGTGTGCGATGCTCCGTTGAGAGTTGCCTTTAACGAAGTACAAGTAAGAAAAACATCTGGTCCTGCATTAGCATCAACATAATTTTCGTCTTCCACACAGAATTTAATATCGTCGATAGCACCAGAACCTGCCAGTTCACCAGCTGCATTACGGCCATCCAGCACTACTTTGAGTTTATACACGTTTCTGATATTATTCAAATATATTTCCTGTTTGCTGTTATTGCCTTTGCTGCTAATACGTGCTTTCCATAGTTCTTCACCATTAACATCATACAAGTATACCAAGGCATTGTCTTCATACACATCAAAATCCAGTGCCTTTAAAGAGTACACCGATACCGGCCCTATGGCCGAAAAGTCTATGGTAATCTCACCGCCCCAAGGGTTATCATTCGGCTCTGCGTTCAGATCCTGGTTAATGATTAAGGCATTACCCCAATCTTCAGTATATAAGTCAGAGTCATCTCCTGTAGGCGACTGCGTATTGAAGACAGATGCGTGGTTTTCGGTAGCATACGTGCCATCCTGATTGCGTTTTCTGGCATGAATGGCAACTGTTCCTTTCGTAGTAGCATATGAGTTGATTAAGCCAGGTGCAGCTTTCTCAAAGCTTATTATGTCGCAGGAAGGTGGAGTTGTAGGTGGTGTCGTTTCTTCTATGCAGAACCTGATGTCGTCGATGGCACCAGAGCCTGCCAGTACACCTGCAGCGTTAAGGCCATCGAATACCACTTTCATCTTCATCACACCTTTGGTGTTACCTAAGTTAATTTCCTGCTGGCTCATGTTGCCTTTGCTCGGGATCTGTACTTTGTGCAGTTCGTTGCCAGCGCCATCATAAAGGTATATCCACGAGTTGTTTTCATACACATCAAAGTCAAGGGCTTTCAGAGAGGTCATGGTTACCGGCCCCATAGCGGAGAAGTCCAGGGTGATATCCCCACCCCATGCATTATCATTGGGTTCGGCTCCTAAACCCTGATTGATGATCAGCACATTTCCCCAATCTTCTGTGTAAAGGTCTGAATCGCCTCCGGTTGGTGTGAGCGTGTTAAAGATGGAAGCATGGTTCGCTGCAGCATAGGTACCGTCTTCATTTCGTTTTCGGGCGAAAATGGAAACTGTTCCTTTTGAAGTAGAGGAAGATGTAACTAAGCCGGGCGTATCCTGAGAAAAGTCTAGTATGCTGCAGGAAGAAGGGGTTCCTATTTGCTGGGCCTGTGTTTGAAGGCCTGTAGCAAAAAATAATAGAGCCATTAGCTGTAAACACCTGTTTTTTAACAATTGCCGGGATTCAGCAATAAAAATTAAGTACAATTGTTCCATAGAATTTTATTAAATTAAGTATATAAAAAGAAGAATATTATGTATATGATTTTTCCCTGAGAAGCAGAGATTAGAAACATATACTTTGAAGCGAGAAGAAAAGATATATTTTAAATATATAGGGAAGAGCTAATCTGGCTAACAGCTTATTAAGAAGGATAAACAGAAGTGTTATGAAAGTAAATCTAATTTAAGGCAGCTGTAGAGCGTGTAATTTACAATCTGGTACAATTTGCTGGTGGCTCGTACTTTTTTGTATTGTAATATAGCAGGTAATTAACCCAAAAGGGTTTTAGTAACCTTTAAAAATTCATAAACAGAATATTAAACCGATATCTATAGTTTATATCTTCTATCTCTTTTAGTACCATAATCTGCCGAAGTATAACCCACACGTTTGCCCGCCTCATTTCTAAAACCTAATAGGTAAACCAATCCTTTTACTTTACTTTTGCAGCTTGTTTAAACTGGCGTGGCTTAAAAACAGTACCTATACCATACGCCATACTTACCATGGAACCAAAGAGATTAAATAAATTTATAAGCGATACCGGTTTCTGCTCCAGGAGAGATGCAGACAGGCTGATTGAAGAAGAACGCGTAACAGTGAACGGTAAATTACCAGCGCCAGGCACAATGGTTACAGCCAAAGACAAAGTCCGGATCGACGACCAGATTCTGCGTGTGCGCGAAGAGCTGCCTGTTTTCCTGGTATTTAACAAGCCTTCCGGTATGTCAGCCAAATCAGATCCATCGGTAAGAGATAACGTGGTGCGGGCCATTAACTACCCTGCTACTCTGGAACCAATCGGCTATCTTGACAGAGACAGCGAAGGGGTTATGTTCCTGAGTAACGATACCGAGCTGGTGCGCAGAATGACCAAATCTGACAATCGTTATGAGAAGGAATTTATAGTTACTGTAGATAAGATCATCAGCCAGGACTTTATAGCCAAGCTGATTGGCGGCGGTGAGAATGAGAAAGGCGAAAAACTGCAGAAAACCTTTATCTCAAAAGAAGGCTCTACCCGTTTCAGGATTGTGCTGACGCCGGGCTCCAACCATAACATAAAGATGCTTTGCGAGAACCTGGGCTACAAGGTAGTGCACCTGCAGCGCATCCGTATCGAAAACTTCTCATTGGTTAAACTGCCTACCGGCCATTGGCGCGCCTTAACTGCAGGCGAAGTAGAAGGATTAAGAAGTATAGCTACCGGTAAAGCAACCATAGAAGAAAATACCAGAAGCCGTGGTTCTAATTATACTTCGGAAAGGGCTGGCAAAAAAGATAGCGCTAAAACTACTGGCGGAGCTAATAAAATAAGTAAAGCAGGCAGCACACCCAGAATTGGTAAAAGTAAGCCTAAAGTGAGCGGACCTAAAAAAGGCGGGGCAGCCAGTACCAAAGGTGCACGCGGTTCCAGCCGGACAACAACTACACGAACAACTCCGGGCAGAAGCAGTTCCCCTCAATCCGGAGAACGTAAAGGTCCATCAGGTCCGAAACGAGACAGATAAGTATAAAAGAAAAGGTGTGGTTTAGGCCACACCTTTTCTTTTACCAATCCTGTTCAGGAAGTTTACTTTGTTATCAATTTATACTTGTTGAACTCAGTTTGCCTTTCAACCCGATTGAGAAATCATAATTCGTAATTCTTAATTTCAAATCCTATCCCTGCCATACTCCCATTTTGCCTAGCTGGTAATCCCGGAAGGCTTCGTGTATTTCTTCTTCTGTGTTCATCACAAACGGCCCATGCGATACTACTGGTTCGTTAAACGGTTTGGCATGACCAAGCAGAATATAACTGTCCTCCAGAGCTTCTACTTTCAGTTCCTCCCCGTCGTTTTCAAACTCAACCAGGTGTAGTTTTTCAGCTGTTTCGCCATTCACTTTTACAGCGCCGCGAACTACATAAAAGAAAATATTACGATCCGAGGCTATACGTGTGGTAAAGCTGCCACCGGCTTTTAGTTCTATACTTGCCATGTGTATGTCGCTCAGCGACGGGATCGGACCTTCAGTAGCACCCCAATTACCAGAGATCACATTCACTTTTACATTGCCATTATCTTCTGTAACTACAGGTATAGCATCTTTTTGCAGGCCTATGTAATTTGGTTTGGCCATTTTATACTTTGCGGGTAGGTTAAACCATAACTGCAGAATCTCCAGCGGGCCTCCCTCCTTTTTAAACTTCTCCGAAGACACCTCTGCATGTATCAACCCTGAGCCGGCTGTCATCCATTGTACACCACCTGCCTCTATCACATCCTTTCCACCGCCGGTATCCTGGTGCATAATGTCGCCGTCAAGCATAAATGTAAGAGTTTCGAAGCCACGGTGCGGATGCGGCCCGAAAGGTAGCCCACGGTTACCCGGCTTATATACCTGCGGCCCATGGTGGTTCAGGAACAGGAACGGATCAATATATTCTACTTCCCGGGTTGGCAACGCCCGATACGTTACCAGGTCATCCATCGGGGCATAAACGGCTTTATATTTCTTTTTGATCTTTCTCATAGATTCTGATGTCAACTTATTCAATGTAGGTACATAAAACTAAGCATATTGTTTAAGATTGTTACGCGTCAACTATAAATTTATACTTGAGTGATGCACAAAACAGTAGCTATAGTTACCATAAAAAAATCCCACCAAAACTAAAGTAAGCCTGATGGGATTTTTCGCTACACTGATGTTATAGTATACGTTTATAGTTTATTTAGTGCTAACCTGCCGTTGCTGCAGCATTTTTAGCAGTTGCTCCGCAGCCGGCTCCGACGATGCCGGGTTCTGCCCTGTAATCAGCAATCCATCTGTTACCACATAAGGTTTCCAGTCGTCAGCTTTGCTATAGTTGCCGCCCAGTTCTTTTAGCCTGTCTTCTACCAGAAAAGGAACAATGTTGGTCAACTGCACTGCTTCTTCTTCGGAGTTTGTAAAGCCTGCTACTTTCTTGCCTTTTACAAGTGGTTCGCCACCCGGCGCTTTGGCTTCTGCCAATACAGCGGGTCCGTGACAAACAGCAGCTACTGGTTTCTGCAGTTTGGTAAACTCTTCAATCAGCCTGATAGAGTCCTTGTCCTTAGCCAGGTCCCACAGCGGACCATGTCCACCCGGATAAAAAACAGCATCATAATCTTCGGCGCGTACTTCGCTTAACTTTTTGGTACGGGATAGTTTATGCTGTAGGTCTTCGTCTTCGTAAAAGCGTTTGGTGGCAGGTGTCTGGGCATCAGGTTCGGTACTTTTAGGATCGATGGGCGGCTGACCACCTTTAGGCGAAGCCAGGTCGATCTTAACCCCTTCGTCGGCTAAGGTATAATAAGGAGCCGCAAATTCTTCAACCCAGAAGCCAGTTTTCTTACCGGTATCGCCAAGTTTGTCGTGCGAAGTCAGAACAAATAGTACTTTCATAGCTTATAGTTTTTAGTTGATATAAAAGAGCGTGTTTACTTATTATCTAACCCGTGTGCCTGAAATAAGTTTTACAGCTGTATCTGATTCTATTGCTTTTCAGCTGCCATACTTTACTTGCCGATATGCAGGCCATGTTTTGCACTTTAACTCACATCCTGCTAAACAATAAAGAAATAAATACAGGCGTAGCCACCGGAGTATTATACTTGCCTTACTGACTATATGAGGTATTGGCAGCTACTTCTTCCCATGCACTCAGATCCTGTTCTACCTGTTTTAGTTTGTTTCTTACAGCTGTGAATGCGGTGCTGCCAAGTGGCAGGCGCAACGGCGGGTTTTCAGCATTTACAACCTGAAGTATAACCTGTGCTGCTTTCTGAGGGTCGCCTTCCTGCTGTCCGGCATAGCCTAAAATGTTATTCTTGAACACACGAGCCGAAGCATCGTATTCCGGCATTTCCTGTTTTGCAGCCTTTATACTTGATCCGGCAAAGTTTGTGCGGAACGGGCCGGGCTCTACTATGGTAACGTGTATGCCCAACGGTGCAACTTCCAGGGCAAGGGCTTCGCTCATTCCTTCCAGGGCAAACTTACTGGCATTGTACACCCCAAACCCGGCAGTAGACCTGAACCCAGCCGCCGAAGACATCTGTATGATCCGGCCACTTCCCTGTTTTCGCATGTAAGGCAGCATAGCCTGCGTTACCTGAAGCGCCCCAAAAAAGTTAGTTTCCATTACCTCCCGGAAGTCCTTTATGGTTGCTTCTTCTACGGCTCCCAGAAACCCGAAACCAGCGTTGTTGACCAGCACATCCAGGCGGCCAAAATGGTTAAAAGCAGCGTCTATAGTTGCCTTTATACCGTCAGGGTTAGTTACATCCATCAGGTAAGCAAATGTGTTACCCGGCGATATGTCATTAAACTCCGCCAGTTGCCCGAGTTGCCTTACAGTGCCAATTACTTTATCGCCGTTGCGGGCAACTTCTTCGGCCAGCGTTCTGCCAAATCCGCTTGATACTCCTGTTATAAACCAGACTTTATCACTCATAATTAGTTAATTTATACTTCCGCAAACTATAGCTATACGATGAAGCTATGGTTATAGTAGTAGCAGATAGCAATAGTTAAACCTTGCTTAAATCAGTATAAAGTTTAATACAGAATCTGCCTGTTTTTAAAGCACATTTCTACACAGGATATTGTTAAATTTGTAGTTACAATCCACATTACCTTGAGCCAGCCCATCCGCAAGATTATTCATATAGATATGGACGCCTTTTTCGCGTCGGTGGAGCAGCGCGATAACCCGGAACTGCGCGGCAAACCGGTGGCAGTTGGTGGTTCCCGGGCGCGTGGCGTGGTGGCTGCGGCGAGCTACGAAGCCCGCAAATTTGGTGTTCATTCTGCCCTGGCATCCAAGATTGCAGCGCAGCGCTGTCCGCAGTTAATATTCGTAAAAGCACGCTTTGATGTGTATAGTGCCATATCCAGGCAGATCAGGGAGATCTTCTTTTCTTATACCGACTTGGTGGAGCCGCTTTCGCTGGATGAAGCTTACCTGGATGTGACGGAGAACAAGATCGGGATGCCATCGGCTACTATAATTGCCAACCAGATACGGCAGCGCATTTTTGAAGAAACCGGCCTCACGGCATCTGCGGGTGTGTCTTATAATAAATTCCTGGCCAAGATCGCTTCGGACATGAATAAGCCCAATGGTTTCACGCTCATCACCCCTGATAAAGCTGAAGAACTGGTTGCGAGCTTGGATATCGGCAAGTTTCATGGCATCGGTAAAGTAACGGCAGCTAAGATGCAAAACATGGGTATACTTACCGGTGCTGATCTTAGGGAGCGATCTGAAGAAGAACTGGTACGCAACTTCGGCAAGGTTGGCCGCTATTACTACCGCATTGCCCGCGCCCAGGACGACCGCGACGTACAGCCGCACCGCATCCGTAAATCTATTGGCTCGGAGCGTACTTTCGAAACCGACCTTGCCGAAGAAGAAGCCATGCTGGAACAGTTACAATACCTGGCTAAAGAAGTAGCCCATGATATGGAACGGCTAAAAGCCACTGCAAAAACTATTACCCTCAAAATCAAATATTTCGACTTTACCCTGAACACCCGCAGCAAAACGTTCCTCAGTGAGTTTAGTACCGAAGATGCGATCTTTACTGTTGCCCGCGACCTGCTGCGCACTCCACAACTACCACCATATCCTGTTCGCCTGCTCGGAATATCTGCTAGTTCCCTCCTCTACCAGCACGACCGCTTGCAGGAGGGTTATCAACTGACTATAGATTTTTAATTTCTTTTCTCGGTTTTCATTTTCAAAACTAATTTATTTAGTAAAACTAATTATATTAGCACAAGTATAACTAAGAATGAAACCGGAAGAATTTTTAAAAGGCCGAGGAGCGCAGTATAATCCGGCTAACAAATACCTGAAGCAGGAGTATGTGGCTGAACATATAGAAGGATTAGATGAGCCCATGCTTACAGATGCCAGAACTGAGTTTCTGCCAACACACCCTAAAACTATAGTTAACAATATTAGTAGCCCGGATTTGGGAAACGGTTATTCTTTAAACCCATATCAGGGCTGTGAGCATGGCTGCGTGTATTGTTATGCCCGCAATACCCACCAGTACTGGGGCTATGGCGCCGGTCTGGATTTTGAGCGCAAAATTATAGTTAAAGAAAATGCCCCGGAGTTACTGGTAAAACAACTCGAAAGCAAAAACTGGCAGCCCATGCCTATCATGCTCGCCGGCAACACCGACTGCTACCAGCCCATAGAAGCCAAAAAAAAGATCACGCGCCGTATCCTGGAAGTGCTGCTGAAGTATAAACATCCGGTCAGTATCATTACAAAAAATGCCCTTATCCTCCGAGACCTCGATATCCTGACGGAATTAAATAAACTGGATTTGGTGCACGTCAACATCAGCATTACCACCCTGGAAGAAAAGCTGCGCCAGAAATTGGAACCGAGAACTGCCACCGGTGCCAAACGCCTGGAAGTAGTGCGCCAGCTAAGCGCAGCCGGATTGCCAGTAAATGTTATGGTTGCGCCAGTAATTCCGGGTCTAAACGATTCCGAGATTCCACAGATTATAAAACAGGCCGCAGAAGCCGGAGCTAAAAATGCAGCTTATACTATAGTTAGGTTAAATGGCGAGGTTGGCCCTATTTTCGATGACTGGATAAAACAGGCTTTTCCGGACCGGGCTCAGAAAGTATTGAACCAGATAGCCGACTGCCACGGCGGCCAACTGAACGACAGCCGCTTCGGCACCCGCATGAGCGGCGAAGGTAAATTTGCCGAAACAATAGCTAAGCTGTTTAAGATGAGCAAGCAGAAGTACATGGCCGGCCGAAGCATAAAACCCTACAACTATAGCCACTTCTGTACTTCTAAGGGCAAACAATTGGGGTTGTTTTAATTTTGGATGAGTGATATTTGTCTGAATCTTTAAGTAGAGCCACTACCTAGGGATTTACAGGGTTTATGGATTGGCAGGATAAAGGCTTAGTTTTGTTTTATAGTTGCTGTGGTCCAACCACCCCTAGCCCCTCCTTATCTAAGGAGGGGAGTTTTTATTGTTACTGCTATAGTTGCTGTTATAGTTCTATAGTTGCTGTTTTAACACCCCTATAGTCCCCTCAAGGGGACAATTCTGTCATTGCTATAGTTTTGGTTATTGTTTTATAGTTACAGTACATGAGCAGACAGCTCGCGACCTGTCCCTACAGAAATACATTGCTGGAAAGCTATGACAACTATAACAGTTCTAATAACTAAGGTAGCAGCTATCGAAAGATCTCAGTCTTTGGGTGGAGCGCCTCGAGAGGTTCCGGTGCCGCTAAGGCATTGCGAGGCAGGAGCAAAGGAAGCGAAAGCAGCGCGATGCCCGAAGACGGGGCCTCCCGGCCATGAGGGCACCAAAGTCAACTATAGAACTGTAGGTGAGTAAAGCTCCTAGGATTAGAAGCAACTATGAAAGTATAGCTTGGTTATGAAAGTAAAACAACGCCAACTATAGGACAAATAAGATCTCTCGCTGTGGCTCGAAATGACACAGAAAAGGAATTTCAACTATAGCTTAGGTAATAGCAAGAGTTGATTATGTTGCCAGATTAAACTCTGCTAATCATAAACTCCCATTCAGACAAACCGACTCCATTAAAATTCATAACTATACTTTCCCTGTTTACCGGATAATCAAATAAATCCCGTACCTTTGTAGCCCATAAAGTTTAACCTAACTTATGGCTACTAAATATATCTTCGTTACCGGTGGTGTAACATCCTCGCTTGGAAAAGGCATTATTTCCGCTTCACTCGCTAAGTTGCTGCAGGCAAGAGGGTTCTCTGTAACCATCCAAAAATTCGACCCATATATTAATATCGATCCGGGTACCCTGAACCCGTACGAACACGGCGAATGCTATGTAACCGAAGATGGCGCTGAAACCGATCTGGACCTTGGCCATTACGAAAGATTTTTAAACGTACCTACCTCGCAGGCTAATAACGTAACCACCGGCCGCATCTACTATAACGTGATCATGCAGGAACGCGAAGGCGCGTACCTTGGCAAAACTGTACAGGTTGTGCCACACATCACCGATGAGATCAAGCGTCGTATGTTGCTGCTGGGTCAGTCGGGTGAGTATGATATCGTGATTACAGAGATTGGTGGCTGTGTGGGTGATATTGAGTCTCTGCCGTTTATTGAGGCCCTGCGCCAGCTGCGTTGGGAACTTGGTGTAAACGAGACATGTGTCATTCACCTGACGCTGGTACCTTACCTGAAAGCTGCCGGCGAACTTAAGACCAAGCCAACCCAGCACTCTGTACGTGACCTTTCAGAAGCTGGTGTGCAGCCGGATATACTGGTGTGCCGCTCTGAGTACCCAATCCCATCTGATCTTCGCAAAAAAATAGCCCTTTTCTGTAATGTTAAGGTAAATTCAGTGATCGAATCGCTGGATGCCGAGACGATTTACGATGTGCCGTTGCTGATGCGCAAAGAAAAACTGGACGAGCGCGTGATCAGCAAACTGAAGCTTGCCCAGAAAGGTGAGCCGGAACTGGAAAGCTGGAAAGAATTCCTGGGCAGACTTAAAAACCCTACTGCCGAAGTAAAGATAGGCCTGGTAGGTAAATACGTTGAGTTGCCGGATGCCTATAAATCTATAGTTGAGTCTTTTATACATGCAGGCGCAGCTAACGAGTGCAAAGTAAACCTGAAGTGGTTCCAGTCGGAAAACATTAACGACGAGAATGTGGCAAATACACTGCAGGGGCTAGATGGCATATTGGTAGCTCCTGGCTTTGGTGAGCGTGGCTTCGCAGGTAAACTGGAGGCTATCCGTTTTGCCCGTGAGTCTAAAATACCATTCTTCGGCATTTGCCTGGGTATGCAGTGCGCTACTATAGAGTTTGCCCGTAACGTGCTTGGCCTGGAGCGTGCCAATTCAACCGAAATGGACCCTGAAACGCCGCACCCGATCATCGACCTGATGGAAGACCAGAAGGAGATAACACAGAAAGGCGGCACCATGCGACTTGGCTCATACGCTTGTGAACTTAAGAAAGGCTCAAAAGCGTATTCTATATACGGTAAGTCAAAAATCACGGAGCGTCACCGTCATCGTTATGAGTTTAACAACCAGTACCTGCAGGCTTTTGAAGAAGCAGGCATGTTGGCTACTGGCAAAAACCCGGAAACAGGACTTGTAGAGATAGTTGAACTGCAGAACCACCCTTGGTATGTGGCAGCACAATACCACCCTGAACTGAAAAGCACTGTGCTTAACCCACACCCGTTATTCACTAAATTTGTGAGGGCGGCCATGAACTATACACAAACCAAATAACACCAATAACACTTTACACACTTTATTAAATGGATAGAAATCAAGCTATTGGCTTCGGACTGATTGCCCTCCTGCTACTGGCATATTCGTTCTTTTTTACCGGAACGGACGAAAAAGCAGCTACAAAACAGGCAACAGAACAGGTAGCCAAAGTAGAGCAACTGCAAAATACACCCGCAGTTGCAGACGATTCGCTGGCGCAGACGCGTAAGGCCGCTACGTTGGGCTCTTTTGCCACAGCCGCAACAGGCACAGCCAGCACAACTACTCTGGAAAACCAGAACATCCGCATCTCTTTTAACTCTAAAGGCGGACAGGTAGAAGAAGTTGTACTGAAGAACTATAAAACCTACCAGGGCGACCCGCTTATACTTATAGATAAGGAAAGCAGCAAAACTGATGTAGCTTTTACAACTAAAGATGGCAAAACCATTAAGCTGTCGGATCTGTACTTTACGCCTTCTGCTATCAGAAAAGGTACCGATAAGAATGTGAGCACGCAGGTTATCACTTTCCGTGCAAACGTGGGCAATGGTCAGTACATCGACCAGATCTATACTTTGTATGATGAGTCTTTCCAGTTAGGGTATAAGCTTGATTTTGAAGGCTTACAGGGCCAGATCAGTGGCAATAACCTGACCTTTACCTGGACTGACCGCATTAAGCAGTTGGAGCGCGACATTAAGCAGAACCGCGCTAAAACAACTATAAATTACGCAACTGTTGAAGACGGGCACGATTATCTGTCAATCTCGGAAGAGAAAGAAGAGCTTGCCTTGGAAGAGCCTGTAAAATGGATCTCGAACAAGCAGAATTTCTTTACAGCAGGTATTATTGCTGACAATAGTTTTGCAAGCGCTAAGCTGGAGTCGTCTTCAGACCTGGCTGATTCTACAATCGTAAAAACGCTGGCATCGCAGGCCCTTATTCCGGTGCAGGATGTACTAAATGATAAGGCTTCGTTTACGTACTACTTCGGTCCTAACGATTATAAAATACTGAAGCACGTTGGAGAGGACTTTGAAAAGAACCTGGACCTGGGCTGGGGTATTTTTGCGTGGGTAAACAAGTGGCTGATCATCCCGGCATTCGACTTCCTTGAAAACTACTTCAGCAGCTATGGTATCATCATTATTTTGCTGGTACTATACATCAAAACCATCCTGTTCCCGCTTACTTACAAGTCGTTCTACTCGATGGCAAAAATGAAGGTGCTGAAACCTGAGATTGATGCCATTAAAGAGCGTAACGGCGGCGACATGCAGAAAACGCAGATGGAGACCATGAAGTTGTACAACGAAATGGGCGTGAATCCATTGAGCGGCTGTATACCAATGCTGCTGCAGATCCCGATCCTGTTTGCGATGTTCAACTTCTTCCCGAACTCCATTGAGCTTCGCCAGGAGCCGTTTTTGTGGGCTACTGACCTTTCGACGTACGATGTATTTGCAAAACTGCCATTCACGATTCCGTTCTATGGCGACCACGTAAGTATGTTTACCTTGCTGATGACGGCTTCTACAATACTTTATACCTGGTCTAACAACCAGATGAACGCCCAGATGCAGGGTGCTATGAAGTTCTACAGCTACCTGATGCCGGTTATCTTTATGTTCGTTCTGAACTCGTTCCCGGCAGGTCTTTCTTTCTATTACTTTGTATCTAACATGGTAACATTTGGCCAGCAGGCTATCATCCGCAGATTTGTGGACGAAGGTAAAGTGCGCGCCAAACTTGAAGACAACAAAGAGAAGCGCAAAGACAAAAAGAAGACCAGCGGTCCATCTTTTACAGAGCGTATGCAGGAAGCAATGCGCGCAGCCGCTGAAAAAGAACAGCAGAAACGTAACAAAGGCGCTAAGAAATAAGCTTTCGTTATAGTTAAAAGTTATACTTAAAAAGCCTGTCCATAGTCCGGACAGGCTTTTTTGTTTAGCTATACTTGCTACAACTGCGTATGTAGGATTATAACAAAAAAGCTATGTATAAGAACCTGAAGTACCCGCTCCTGCTGCTCTTAACCATTTCTTTTCTGGGTTGCAACTCTGGCACCAACGAAGACAAAAGTATAAGCAGCACCCACCCTAAACTGGAGAAACAACTAGCACGCGATACTGCAAATCTTGCTATGCGCAACGAAGAGAATGCAGACCTATACCAGCGTTACCGCATTACCACCGAAGAATATGAGAAAAGCGGCAACTATAACGTGCCCAACATGTACCGGGGCAAGTTGGCCTCTGTAGATGAAAGCAGCCACACCGATGCCCGCACCTTTAAAACAGCCCTACGCGAAGGCTTAGCCAAAGGCGTTAATTTTGCCGGAAAGTATACTGTAGTTACAGTTGGTTGCGGAACCGCCTGTCAGCAACATTTTATAGTTGATCGTGAGAGCGGTAAAATTGTAGAGAAGATACAAGGAAGTGCCGGAGCCAGGTATAACGCAAACAGCCGTGTATTTATACTTAACCCACCCGACTCTACTATAAACTATAGAGATTGCCGGAACTGCACACCCCAGGCTTATGCAATGGAAAATGGTAAACTGAAAAGGATAGAAAAGAAATAGCTCAACGGCTGCTACTTGAGGTACTGATGTTTAGCTCAGCAAAGTATAAACAGCACCTGCAGCAGCTTTTATTGAAGATAACTTTATAGTCAGCATACTTTAATACTTATACCTGCTACCGTGAACAGCTTTATACTTAACATAACAAAACAACTACTGCTATTAACTATAGTGGTAGCAGGTATAAGTTTGTTAAGTTGTAAGAGTACAGGTGCAAAGGCTGCATCGGTTTCAGGAGGTGATGTCCCCCTGCTGATGTTCCAGAAAACTCCCTGCTTTGGTACCTGCCCCTCCTACGAAGCGTTGATCTACACAAATGGCCACGTACGGTTTATACCCTGGGAGCATGTACCAGTTACCGACACCCTCACCTTTCAGCTAACCGGCAAAGAACTAAATGAGCTAACAGCAGCTATTGTTGACCTAAACTATAAAACCCTGGAAAACCTGTATAAAACTGAGTGGACCGACATGCCTGCTACCCATTTATACTTTTATGAAGCCGGCAAAGAAGTAAAACACATCAAACACGAAGAAGGCGGACCCGAAAAGCTGATTAAGTTTAACGACAAAGTGCATCAGTTGATCTGGAAATATGTGGCTACGCCAGCTAAGTAACTATAGCTTCCAAAACCTTTATTTTCCATGATTATCTGGGTCTTGGTTATGGTAATAAATTCGATCAATCTCCATTTAAAGCTATAGTTCAGCGAAGCATTTGTTTCACTGCTGTCGAGTAGTTGGCGTTAATGAATAATTGACAAATTCTCAATCAGTTATGTTGCAACAAGGATGAAAAGAAAGAAGAAACATAGTTTTATTCTAACAATGCTTTTTGCTTTAGTGATAACCGTGGCAGTACTTACTCATTTTCTCACGCAGTACAAACATTTGGTCTGGATATCTATAGCCTTTGTTCTGCAGTTACTTGCTGGCATTTACTGCATTGTTAAAACGGCTAAAACAATCGGTGCGGTTTCACAATCGCTGAAATATCAGACTGGCATTGCAGCAGGGGTTCTGCAGGCTATCGGCACTGCCCTTCCTGATATGGCCATCGGTATATTGGCCGCTATCCTTAGCGTACGTGAAGCATCGGGCGATTATTACCGATCTATACAATATGGAATGGTTGCTGGCAGCACAACCCTGGGTTCTAACATTTACAACATCCTGTTCGCCTCTTGGTGTGTTTGGAGACAAGACAAATCGGACAGGGTAAAGCGGGAAGTATTAATGTTCCCCTTGATTAAAAAATGGGGAAGACTCACACCATTGTCACAACAGGAACTTAAACCAACCCTGAGAGAAATATCATCTTCATTAACGTTGCTTTTAATTCTTTCTGCAATTACAGCCCTGGTTGCCATTAGCGTAGTTTTCTCAGGAATCATTGAAAGCAGCCCCGAATTATTTCAGCAAGACATATATAAATTCGATAAAGGTATGGCATTGTTCATATTGATGGCCTGCCTTTTTCTCATATACGAATTCCGGAAAGCACAATCAAGCAGCAATGTTAAAGAAAAAACAAATCTAGAAGATACTGGCAATTCTGTGATCAGAAACTGGTTCTTTTTATTAGTTGCCACATTTATTCTTTTTATATCTGCATATATGGTTATCGAGGCAATTACCCGTATTTCAGAGCTTACCAATATCCCTATCGAAGTACTGGGAATGGCAACCGCCCTTGTCGGATGTCTGGGAGAAATGACTGTTATTTACGATTTTTCCATACATCAAAGCGGCACAATCATTGACGCAATTACTGGTGTGACTATGGATAATTTTTTTACGATTGTCGGTACATGTCTTATTGCCCTAATTGGTGGAATCTACTTAGGAAGTAGTACTGCCATTATAATTTTTATATGTATTATGCTGGCCAATACAGTTCTGATCGTGCAAACAGCCAAACTTAAAGATGAATATCTGGCCTTCAATGAATAAAAATAAAACGATAGGATAAAAACGTTGCCACTTATACTGTATTAGCGTTAGTAGGCTGACTCTAGGAATATAAACATTTGAGCAAGAAATTAACTTTGGTGTTGGTAGACGTTTACAGATATAAAGCCCCGACACATTGCCAAAACCATTAGCTACTCCCCCACTTCACCTACATAATTTATCAAATAAGCCTACCTTTGCAAGAGTAATACTTCTGATAGCAAGTATAACTACCAGTATCTAATTAGCTGTAAATTTAAACTGTACAACACGATGTCAGAAGAAATGAAACAATGCCCGAAATGTAATTCGCCTTATGGTTACGCGATGGGTGATGAACTATACGCTTGCCCGGAATGCGGAAATGAGTGGAACCCGAATGAAGTGGAAGAAGAAACCGGTCTGAAAGTAGTAGATGCAAATGGCAATATACTTCAGGATGGGGACTCAGTTGTTGTAATCAAAGACCTGCCGGTAAAAGGTGCTCCAAAACCAGTAAAGGCTGGCACCAAAGTAAAAAACATACGCCTGACAGACGGAGACCATAACATCGACTGTAAAATTGACGGCTTCGGCTCTATGGGGCTTAAATCTGAATTTGTAAGAAAGGCTTAGTAATTCATTAAAGTCTTATAGTTTGCTAACAGCCTGTCACTATTCTGTTCCCAGAAGCTCAGCAGATACTATAGGCTCAGTTTAAAAAACTGAAAGTATAAACTATACTTTCTAACCTGGAACAGCGCTGAACAACCAATGTTCAGCGCTGCTGCTTTACAGAGAGCAAATCGGTATAAGATGCGTATGTAAAAACTATGGCGCACAACGAAGACACTGCTCATAATCTCTTCTCAAAGTTTCAGGAGTACCTGGGTCAGTTCGTATATGGCGGCATCGATGGCTGCGTAACCACCTTTGCAGTTGTTTCAGGGGCTGTGGGCGCCAACCTCGATAGTTCTATCATTATTATACTTGGCTTTGCTAACCTGCTCGCCGATGGCTTTTCTATGTCGGTGGGTGCTTACCTTTCTGCCAAATCGGAGCGCGACAGCTACGACAAACACAAACGAACCGAATACTACGAGATAGAAAAGTATCCAGAAATTGAGGTGCAGGAAGTACGCGACGCTTACCGGGCCAAAGGCTTTGATGGAGAACTGCTGGAACAGGTGGTTGCTGTGATTACCAAAGATAAAGACCGCTGGGCCGATGATATGATGGCCAATGAATTACAACTAATTAAAGATTCTAAATCACCAATGGCTATTGGCCTGGTAACATATACTTCCTTCCTCCTGATCGGGATGATTCCTTTGTCGGTTTATGTCTGGGATTATATTGTTGGTTTTCCGGGGCAGGTATTTCTCTGGGCTTGTGTGCTCACTTTTACTGGTTTTGCCATTATCGGATTTCTTAAAAGCTATGTAACAGGCGTTAATCGTTGGCGCGGCATTCTGGAAACTTTAGCACTTGGCGCGTTGGCAGCAGGCGTCTCGTTTATAGTTGGCGATGTGCTGGAACGCTGGATCAGTAATTAACTTTATACTTCTCCTTTTTTACAATACTTTATCAAGTCATTACCAACTCATCCTATAAAAACACAACTACATAGTTAAACCATGTGACAAAAAATCATCATTTATTATACTTCAGAAAATATATAAGCAGGCACAGAGGCTCCTTCTTTCAGTTACCTGGAAAGAATTTAATTAATATATTTTAAATATTTTTAATGTCTGTGAATGCTTCCTTTACACAGGCTGTTACGCCTTTTCACTAAAATCTACAGCTTTATCTTCCCGCTTTTGTAGCTTCTTCAATTGCTTTTTATATAACCCCTCACCTGTGCTGCCGTAAAACAAACGAGTTATTTAAGAAGATTGCAATCTTAAAAAAAACATATTTAAATATATCATATTATACAAATATGAGCAAACAGTCTAAAAAAGTGCAACTATCCGAATTTGAAGAAAAGCTTCAGGAAAGCAGGTTGCAGGCAGAGAGAGCCGGGACACAGCCTGGTGCTCCTAAAGAGCCTTTCAGGATTGAGCGGGATGATGTAGCTGACAGGGAAGAGAAAGTTATACCAGTGATAGAAGAGCAGGTGCATGTAGAGAAAAGAACAGTAGAATCAGGTAAAGTTCGGATCTCTAAAAATGTGCGTGAAGACGAAGTAATGGTTGATATCCCGGTTGTACACGAAGAAGTGGACGTACAGCGCATACCTGTTGACCAATACGTTGAGCAGGCCCCTCCCGCTGTTCGCTATGAAGGCGATAAAATGATTATTTCAGTGCTGCGTGAAGAGCTTGTATTAGTTAAACGCATAAAGGTGGTAGAAGAACTGCACATAACAAATCGGCGGGTAGAAGACCATAAAACACAACCAATTAACCTGCGCCGTGAAGAAATTAACATAGAACGGTTACGGAATGATGATTTAAACACACCATAAGTATACTGATGAAACACAGCTACCCAACACATTAATCAATTTTTAACACAAACAATTTAAAACTATGGCACAAACAGTGATAGGAATTTTCGAGAAAGGTATAGATGCGCAAACTGCTGTGCAAAAGTTGGAAAGCAACAGAATTCCTTCAGATCATATAGATATTTCAAACCAGAGTTCTGCTTCGCAGGTAAGCGGTACTACTCAAACACACAGTTCAGATAAAGTAAGCAGCTTCTTTGGCTCTTTGTTCGGAAGCGACAAAGATGAAACAAGAAAGTATAGCGATGTGGCTCGTAAAGGCTGGGTTGTAACCGTACACGCAGACTCAAGACAGGAAGCTGAAAAGGCAGCCCAAACACTGGATGCATGTGGCGCAGTGGACGTGGATGAGCGTGCAAACCAGTTCCGTAGTGGAGCGACAGGCACAGCAACCGATACAACTGCACGCACCGGAAACATGAATACAAATCAGGCTATCCCGATTGTGGAAGAGCGCATGAATGTGGGTAAGCGTGAAGTAGAAACAGGTGGCGTAAGAATGCGCAGTCGTATAGTTGAAAGGCCAGTTGAAGAACATTTACGTTTGCGTGAAGAGCATGTAAACGTAGAGCGAAGACCGGTTAATCGACCTGCTACAGAGCGTGACTTCCAGAACTTTAAAGAAGGAAGTATAGAAATGACAGAGCATGCCGAAGTACCTATTGTAAATAAAGAGGCACGTGTGGTAGAAGAAGTTCGACTGAATAAAGAGCAGACACAACGCGAAGAAACTGTACGTGGCACGGTGCGCAAAACGGATGTGGAAGTAGATAAACTGAATCCGAAGAACAGGAACATCAGACCAAAAGATAATCTTCGAAACAATGATCCAAACAGAATGGATCCTAACAGAAACAATCCATCAGGCAGAGGCTTGTAATTAACTATAGTCCAACAAAAAAGCCCGACTGAAGAATCAGCCGGGCTTTTTTTATAAAGTATAAACTAAAGTTTCCGCACCCGCTCCAGTTTGAGCATGTTCATCGGGTTTGGCTCCAGGCCCTGTATGTTGTTCTGGGTCAGGCGCAGCACTTCGTCATAGTATAGAACGATAACCGGGCTCTCTTCCACCACTATCCTATCCATAGCCTGGTACATTTCCCAGCGCTTTTTAACGTCACGCTCTAGTTTTGCCTGCTCGTATAGTTTGTCAAATTGCTTGTTAACAAAGTGCGTCTTGTTCGGGCCAGCCGGTGAGAAATTCTTGCTATAGAACAGCGCCAGGTAATTTTCAGCATCCGGGTAATCGCCCAGCCAAGATTTCATGAAGAATGGTGCTCGGCCATTGTCCACAGTTTCCTGATGCGCCGGCCCCTGGTTAATGTCAATCTCTACCTGTACGCCTAGTTCGGCCCATTTCTTTTGCATGTATTCTGCCAGTTCTTTGTGCTCCGCTACCGTGCTCAGGCGCATTTTAAGTGGATTTTGTGAAGTATAGCCAGCCGCAGTTAGCAGTTCTTTCGCTTTTTGGGGGTTATAACTATAACCCGGCACTTTCTCTTCGCTAAACGATGGCAGCGATGGTGGCACCATTCCCGAGTGGCCCGGTATTCCTATGTTGTTCCGGAAATAGGCTACCATTTCCTTTTTATTGATCGCATAGTTCAGCGCCTGCCTTACACGCTTGTCCTGCACGGCCGGGTTCGGGTCTTTCAGGTTGGTTGGGTCGAGCTGGAAACCAATGTATTCTGTGTTAAGGTAAGGCTCTTTGCGGACAGTAAATTTGCCTTTAAAATCGTCCTGGACGGTTCCGTCGTTGTTCAGAATCAAATCACGGGAACCTTCTCTTACACCCGAAAGGAAATCCAGCTTGCCCTGCATAAAGGTCAGGAACTCCGACTTCCGGTCGGTTATGAAGGATATTTGTACGGCATCCAGGTATGGTAACTGCACTCCTTTTTCGTCTTTCTTCCAGTATTTCGGGTTGCGGTGCATGATGATCGCGTTGCCTTCGTCCCACTGCTTAAACACAAAAGGCCCTGTACCCACCGGGTTTGCTCTGAAGTCTTTGCCATACTTCTCAACAGCTTCCTGCGGAACTATAAAAGCATACGGCATCGTCAAAATCTCCAGGAATGCAATGAAAGGCTCGTTAAGGTAAATCTTAAACGTAGAGTCATTCACAGCCAGAAAAGCGGTATCGGAAATTACACCGTTTTTATCAGAAAGTACCTTGTCGTTAAAGATCCAGGCGCCGGTACTGGCTGTGGCGGGGTCTATGATGCGTTTAAAACTATAAGCTACATCCTGCGCTTTTACTTTACGGCCTTTACCACCTTTAAAAACTTCATGGTCGTGGAAGTATACATCATCCCGAAGTATAAAAGTATAGGTTCTGCCATCCTCCGAAACTTCCCAGCTTTTAGCTATGCCCGGCCCTATTTTCAGTTCCTGGTCCAGCTCTACCAGTCCGTTGTACAATTGCGTTGTAGCCCAGATGTTAGCCTGGTTACGGGCAAAAGCGGGGTCCAGCGACGAGAGCGCCTCTGGCTGATTATACCTGAAAACAGTTTTGTTCGTTCCATTTTTTCCGGCTTCAGTGCAAGACTGGCACAGGAGCAAAACGGTGGATAACAGGGCAAAAACGGTGGATAAATAATGGCGTTTTGTTGTGATTTGCATCCGGTAAAGTGGTCAAAAAAATGTATCTTTGTGCAAGATAAAGATAACTTGCGTAGATAAGTAAGCACTAATCAGTAAATCATGGAAATAACATACTACGGACAGTCTTGCTTTTTAATTAAGATCGGGCAGCACAGCATTTTGTTCGATCCGTTCATTTCGCCTAACGAACTGGCAAAGGATATTGATGTAGACAGCATCAAGGCAGATTACATTCTGTTGTCGCATGGCCACCAGGACCACGTGCACGATGCGGAGCGGATTACCAAAAACAATGGCTCAACTATAGTTTCTACTTTCGAGATTGCTACCTGGTATGGCGAGAAAGGTATTGAAAAGACTCACCCGATGAACGTAGGGGGTAAAGTAACCCTGCCTTTTGGAACGGTAAAAATGGTAACAGCAGTACATTCGAGCTCTTTACCGGATGGTACCTATGCTGGTGTAGCATCTGGTTTTGTGGTAGAAACCGAGGATAAAGCCTTTTATTTTGCAGGAGATACAGCTCTTACCTACGACATGAAGCTGATACCGGAGCAGTTCGACCTGGATTTTGCGTTGCTGCCGATCGGTGATAACTTTACAATGGATATACATGATGCTCTTATCGCTGCCGATTTTGTACAGGTAGATAAGTTCATCGGAATGCATTACGACACATTTCCATATATTGCCATAGACCACGAAGAAGTGAAGGAAGTAGCGCAGATGGCTGGTAAAGAGTTAATTTTGATGGAGATAGGTCAAACTATAAACCTATAAGTATAGAATGGGAAAAATAATAGCGGTTGCCAATCAAAAAGGCGGCGTGGGCAAAACCACCACAGCCATAAACCTGGCGGCAAGCCTGGCAGCCTTAGAATATAAAACATTACTGGTAGACGCTGATCCGCAGGCTAACGCCACATCCGGTCTTGGCTTCGACCCGGCTAGCATTACCTCCAGCATTTACGAGTGCATGGTAGAAGACGTAAAGCCGGAAGAAATCATACTTGCGTCTCCTAACATCGAATTCCTGGATCTGATCCCGTCGCACATCGACTTGGTTGGTGCTGAGGTGGAGATGATCAACCTGGATAACCGTGAAGAGAAGATGCGTGAGGCCCTGAAGCCGCTGCGCGATAAATATGATTTCATTATCATCGACTGTTCTCCTTCGCTGGGTCTGATAACGGTTAACTCGCTTACCGCTGCTGATTCTGTAGTTATACCTGTGCAGTGCGAGTACTTTGCATTGGAAGGTCTCGGTAAGTTGCTGAACACGATCAAGATCATACAGTCGCGCTTGAACACGGAACTGGCCATAGAAGGTATACTTTTAACCATGTATGATGTGCGCCTGCGCCTGAGCAACCAGGTAGTGGAAGAAGTAAAAACACACTTCCAGCAAATGGTTTTTGAGACCATCATCCCAAGAAATGTGAAGTTGAGTGAGTCGCCAAGCTTTGGTTTACCGGCTATACTTCATGACGCTGAGAGTAAGGGTGCGCTTAGCTACCTGAACCTGGCCCGTGAAATTGCCGAGAAAAACAGCGTGGCACTGGAGAAATAACCCTACCCTTACATGTCTGATAACAACAATAAAGCACCTAAACGCACAGGCGGTCTCGGCAGAGGCCTTGGCTCTCTTCTGGAGGGTAACAAGTACACAGGTAAAATTGATTCGAACACCATTAATGAAGTCAATACTATCGCAGATATAGCCATAGACCAGATCCAGACGAACCCATACCAGCCGCGTACCCACTTTGATCAGGGCGCACTGGAAGAATTGGCGGAGTCTATCAGAATACAAGGCATTATTCAGCCTATTACCGTTCGCCAGCTCGACCAGAAAAGCTACCAGCTGATTTCAGGTGAGCGCCGTTACCAGGCTGCTAAAATGGCCGGTCTTACAACTATACCGGCTTACATCCGCAAGGCTGATGACCAGCAGATGCTGGAAATGGCCCTGATCGAGAACATTCAGCGTGAAAACCTGAACGCCATCGAGATTGCCCTCTCCTACCAGCGACTTCTATCAGAGTGTAGCCTGAAGCAGGAAGAGTTGGGCGACCGTGTTGGTAAAAAGCGTACGACTGTAACCAACTACCTGCGCCTGCTTAAACTGCCACCAGATATCCAGATCGCCCTGCGCGACAACGTCATCTCGATGGGCCATGCACGTGCCTTGATCAATATCGATACCGTTGAGAACCAGCTTGAAGTTTTCAAGAAAGTGGTAAATGAAGAGTTGTCGGTGCGTAAGGTAGAAGAACTGGTACGTAACCTGCAGAATGCTAACAAAAAGCCGGATCCACAGCAGAAACTTGTATTTAACAAGTACGAAGAAGAAATAAAACAAGTAGAAACACGTTTGTCTTCTCAGTTTGGCACTAAAATTCAGGTTAAGGCAAACAACGATGGCAAAGGTGAGATCAAGATCCCTTTCATCTCTGTGGAGGAGCTGAACCGTATTTTAGAACTACTTAACTACTAATAAGCTGTAATGAGGCTAACCGTTAGCATTGCTCTACTTATAAGTATACTTGCATTTGCCGCACCCGCCCGGGCGCAGGTAATTACGGCTGGCCCCGATTCTGTTGAAGTTGTTGACACGGATACCATAAATGCGGATGATAACAGCTTCTTCCTGAGCAAATGGAACAGGCCTGCCAAAGCAGCCCTGTTTTCTGCAGTTTTACCAGGTCTTGGCCAAGCTTATAACAAAAGCTACTGGAAAATGCCCATCATTTATGCAACAGGTGGTGTTTTAGCTTACTTCTACATCAGCCATAACAACAATTATCAGGATTACCGGGAAGCACTTCTTATTCGTGTAGATGATGATCCGAACACTGTCGATAAGTTTGCAGACAGCAACATTTATGGGGAAAGCCGCCCGAACGGAACAGCTAACTTAAAACGAGCCCGCGACTTTTACCGCCGCAACCGCGACCTTACCATTCTGTTATCTATCGGGGCATACGGGCTGCAGGTAGCCGAAGCATACGTGCACGCACACATGAAAGAGTTTGACATCAGCGATGAGCTTTCGCTACGTGTTCAGCCAAGTATAATACCAGTTACAGCACACAGAGCTTTCACCCCAGGTGTAAGCTTAACTTTATACACCAAGTCAAAATGAGAATACTATTGATAGGCTATGGCAAGATGGGTAAAACCATTGAGCAGATGGCCTTAGCCAAAGGCCACCAGATTGCTGGCACTATAGACCACACTAACCTCGAGACATTAAGCAACTATACTTCTGATAATGTTGATGTTGCCATTGAGTTCACACACCCAGAAGCCGCTTTCGGAAACATTACTTACTGCCTTAACAACAACATACCAGTAGTAGTTGGCTCAACTGGTTGGCTGGACCGCTACCAGGATGCCGTCGCGCTTTGCGAAGAGAAGAATGGTGCTTTCTTCTATGCATCTAACTTTAGTGTAGGCGTTAATTTGTTTTTCCACTTTAACGAGTATATTGCAGCTAAAATGCAGGCTTACAAGGAGTACAGCGTAGGTATACGTGAGATACATCACCTGCAGAAAGTTGATAAACCAAGCGGTACAGGTATAACTACCGCCGAAGGTATACTTTATCATTATGCCGACCTGAGTGGTTGGGTGGCAGATGAAGAAAAAGAAGGCAAATTGAATATTATTTCGGAGCGTGAACCGGATGTAGTTGGCACACATATAGTTACTTATAGTTCCGAAGTTGATAAGATCGAATTATCGCATGTGGCGCATAGCCGCGCCGGTTTTGCCGAAGGCGCCCTGATGGCAGCTGAATGGCTGAAAGACAGAAAAGGCGTTTACGGCATGAAAGACATGCTGAACCTGTAAAACATAGCTAACCTGCATGAAAGTTAAGTTCTGGGAGAAGAAACCAGTTACCAAAGAGCCTAAAAAGAAGAAAAGCTTCGCCCGCGAATGGGGTGATGCTATACTTTTTGCTGTTGTGGCTGCAAGTTTAATTCGTTGGGCTACTTTTGAAGCCTATACCATCCCTACTCCTTCTATGGAAAAGTCGCTGCTGGTAGGTGACTTCCTGTTTGTGAGCAAGCTGCACTACGGCCCTCGTACCCCAATTACACCTTTGCAGGTACCGCTAACCCACCAGACCATCTGGGGCACTAACATTCCATCTTACTCCGATGCTATTCAGCTGAAGTCGTACCGTTTGCCGGGTTTTTCAGAGGTAAAGCAAGGCGATGTGGTTGTTTTTAACTACCCGCCGGAGGAGCAGCACCCTGCCGACCTGCGCACCAACTATATAAAACGGTGCGTAGCAGTAGCCGGCGATTCTATTGAGGTGCGCAACAAGCAGGTTATCGTAAACGGCAAGCCGATGAACAACCCTGAAAAGTTGCAGTATGCCTACTTTATGGGTACATCAAATGTCCTGAACGAGAACTTCTTTTTATCTCATGAATTGGATCTTACTAGTGTTTATACTTGGGAAGGAGGCTATAGATTTAATGCTACTTCGGAAAAAGCAGCTGAGCTTGCTAAACTGGACTTTGTAAAAGAAGTTACGCTTCTGGAAACGAAAAAAGGCGAAGAAGATACTCAGATCTTCCCGCATGTGCCAAGCAAGTATAAATGGAACCAGGATTTCTTCGGGCCGCTCTATGTACCTAAGGAAGGTGCAACTGTATCGATAACTCCAGAAACACTGCCCCTTTACGAAACTGTTATTCTGAAGTATGAGCACAACGAAAATGCTGAAGTACGCGATGGCAAACTATACCTGGATGGTAAGCAGGTAAACCAGTATACTTTTAAGCAGAACTACTATTTTATGATGGGTGATAACCGCCATAATTCTATGGATTCCCGCTTTTGGGGCTTTGTGCCTGCCGACCATATAGTTGGTAAAGCCGTTATGATCTGGATGTCTACAGACCCATATGGCAGTTTCCTGAATAAAATTCGCTGGAGCAGAATATTTGATATTATCGATTAAGGTATTTGAAACTATAAAAAGAAAGAGCCGGAGTAACATCCGGCTCTTTCTTTTTATAGTTAGATCTTTCCTAAAGTCTTGCCTCTCTGAATAGAACAGAGTTGATCTGATAATTAATTTTAAAACCTTTAGGTGTGGTTTCTGCAATTATATTAAAATTGTATATCTTAAATTTGCTTAAAATTACCCTTAACTAATTAACAACCTCAGTTGAATAAAGAAATAGTAAAGCGTATTGTAGTACTTGCTCCTAACAAACCTTTTTTTGGGGCAAACATTCTGCAACTCCCATTCTTCCAGCACCTTCGACACAATTTCCCCAATGCTGAAATCATCATCTGGTCTCCGGTAAAATCTTCGGCAATGATGCTGAACCAAGGCTTGGCGGATAAGCTCTATATTTATAAAAACTGGAAAGACTACTTTAAGATCATCACTCACTTATGGCGCTATTCACCTGATATTGTTTTTAACCTGCGCTGGTTCTCCGAAGGCCTTAACTTTACCACAGCTATCTCGGGCGCTCGCTTAAGAGCGGGTTTTAAAACAAGCTCTCTGTTTGTGAAGTTCTTTAATCGTACAGTAAAGTACAACGACGACATATATATGAGCCTTCGGTACCTTGAGCTGCTTAAAAATACCGGTGCCGATACTTTCTTTGGGTTTGATGAGATAGCAACTTTAGACAGGTCCTCAGAACTTGCTATACCTTCCGGTAGAACTATATTTTGTCTGATGCCTGCCGGCGGCGAAGGCGAGCACAAGCGCTGGGGAATTGATAACTATTGCGGCCTCGCTAATCTTATACTTCAGCAAGTTCCGGATGCATATTTTTACTTCGTTATAGGCCCCCAGGAAAACGATTACATAGAAGTCATCAAGCAAACATTACCTAATAATACCTATCATATATTGCAGGGTGGAAGCCTGGGCGATATAGTTAAGGTATCTAAAAAATCTAAACTGACAGTTGCCAACGATTGCGGTCCTTCTCACCTTGCCCAGATGAGCGGGGTAAACTATATAGGCGTGTGGGGCTGGAAAGAACAAAACCCCATAAAGCGGATAAATACCTGGACCATGGTAAGGCCAAATGCCGTTCATGTTGTTGCTACGTTAGGCGAAGATATTAAAACCGTTACTCCTGCTGAAGTAATGAAAGTAGCAAAAGGCTTTATCACTGAATAAATCGTCCTTGTAAGTATAGCTAACTGAACTCCAAACCTATAACTATGATAAAAACCATTTTAATGAACAGGGTACTTTTTGTTGCTCTCTGCATTTGTATGTCTATTTTCACCTTATCCTGTACAAACAGTAAACTTCCGAAAGCCACAGCTCCACAAGATGGCGCTGCAGTAGTACGAGCCATGTACAACCGCTGGCAGAACAAGTGGTATCCTAACTTTGCTTTTGAGCAGAAAGCCATTTTCTATAAAGACGGTGCCGTAACTAAAGAGGAAGTATGGCAGGAAATTTACAGCCAGCCAGGTAACCTGCACATCCGTTTCAATGGTTTTGAGAGCGGTAAAGGGGTAATCTTTAAATCAGACTCTGTTTATACTTTCGATAACAACCAGCTAAAGGCTAAGCAACGTACCATTCATCCGCTGGTATTACTCAGTTTTGATGTATACTTCTTCTCCCCTGACACAACTATAGCTAAACTAAAGGAGCTGAATTTTGACCTTAGTAAGCTAACTGAAGCCAAATGGCAGGGACGAGATGCTTACGTAGTTGGCACTACCAGCCCCGATGATAACAGCATCAGCCAGTTCTGGGTCGATAAAGAGCGATTGTACGTGGTAAGGGTTTTAACAAACAACAAAGGTGTAACCCGCGATGTGGAGATGAACAACTATCGCCAAATAGAGAACAATTGGGTGGCAACTGAGATCTTATTCAAAACCGACGGTAAGCTAACACTCAGAGAAGAGTACTTTAATATCTCTTTCCCGAAAACAGTTGATTTAAGTATCTATGACCCTGTAAACTTTACCACTGCACGTTGGTAACGAAGTATAACTAAAGCAAAACAGCCTCTGCAAAGTATAAATGCAGAGGCTGTTTTGTTTATACTTTAAACATAACTTACCAATCTATCGGTTCTTTGCCATGTTCAACTAAATAGGAGTTAGCTTTGCTGAAATGCCGGTTACCAAAAAAGCCACGGTCGGCAGCAAACGGTGATGGATGCGCTGACTGCAACACCAGGTGCTTTTGAGTATCTATAAATGCTCCTTTTTTCTGGGCGTAAGCTCCCCAAAGCATAAACACTACATTTTCCTTTAGGTCGTTTACTTTTTGCACTACGGCATCTGTAAACTCCTCCCAACCCTTTTTCTGATGCGAGCCTGCATTACCGGCCCGTACGGTGAGGGTCGCATTTAACAACAATACCCCCTGCTTTGCCCAGCGCTCCAGGTTACCGGTTGGTGGCAGGTCTTTGCCCAGATCGCTTTTAATTTCCTTAAATATATTGATCAGCGAAGGCGGCGTACGTACCTCATCGCTTACTGAAAAAGCCAGCCCATTTGCCTGGTTTGGCCCGTGGTAAGGGTCCTGACCAAGTATAACCACTTTTACTTCATCAAAAGGGCACATTTTAAAAGCATTGAAGATCTGGCTGCCCGGCGGATAAACTTTTTGGGAATTGTATTCGTCTTTAACAAAAGCTGCAAGGTTTTTAAAATATGGTTTTTCAAACTCATCTTGCAGCACATTTTGCCAGCTTTCTTCTATCTTTACATTCATAAACGATGGATGAAGGGTGTGAATAATA